>NZ_CP030117.1:2483571-2797142 GCF_001039275.2 Brevibacillus brevis | reverse complement strand
ATTGTACTGATTGTAGTCGGCATCCCCGGTTGCATTTGCCCAGCCGCTGACAAAAATCTCATGATCCTTCGTTTTCTCAATGGTTCGGACAAACTCATCGTAGCTGACGACTTTTAGCTCCGCGTCGATGCCGATCCCTTTTAATTGCGACCGTATCACTTGGGCAACCAAGATTCGATCCCGTCTGTTGTAGGTAATCATGTGAATAGGAAAACCATCTGGATAGCCCGCCTCTGCGAGCAACCGACGCGCTTGGTTGATGTCGTACGGGTAGCTTTTCACAGTCGGACTGTAGCCGAACACATGTGGTCCCATCGGTGAGTTCGCCTTCGTTCCTACGTTGTTATACACCCCTTTAATGATCGCTCCCGTCTCGATCGCCATACTGATGGCCTTCCTCACACGGATATCATTCAGTGGTGGACGTGATACATTAAACCCGATAAACTCCGTCCCGAGCGCATCGCTGCGGTACACACGCATCTGGTTGGACGCTTGAATCCGATCCAGCTCCATGACAGGGACGGACTCTGCAATATGGGCTTCTCCATTTTCGACCATCGCAATACGAGCTGCATCATCGGGAACAACTTTGAAGACGACTTGATCAAGCGTAGCAGTCTCGCCCCAATAAGTCTGGTTTTTGCTCAACGTAATTTGACTGCCAGGCTCCCATGATTGGAACTGATAAGGGCCAGTACCAACCGGGTGATGCGATAATTCCCGTCCGTATTGATCGATCGCAGCAGGACTGATGATGCCCCCCTCGTGACTGGCCAAAATAGAAAGCAAAGGCGCGAAAGGCTTGTGAAGGATGAATTGCACTCTGTACGGATCGATGACCCTTACCTGTTTTACTTTTTCGAACATGGCTGCCCGAGGAGAAGCCACGGCTGGATCTAATACGCGATCAAATGTTTTCTTGACCGCCTGTGCATGAAAGGGAGTTCCATCATGAAAAACAACACCTTGTCGAAGCGTAAACTCCCACGTGAGATCATCGATTTGTTTCCATGCCGTTGCCAACTGTGGCTGAATGTTCATGTTCCGATCACGTTTGACGAGCCCTTCATACACTTTTCCTTGTACGACACTCGCCTCATTGATCGTCAAAATAAAATGGGGATCGAGATTCGCGGCATCCGACATACGTGCAATGATTAACGTTCCACCCTCGGCAACGTTTTGGGGTGTCGGTACGACTTGATTGTTATGAGGCGGCTCCTGACCGGAACAGCCTGATATGGCGATGATTGCTGCGAGTAACAGTCCAATTCGTCTGTGTAAGGATTTCTGCGTGTACATTGGACCCTCCCGGCATACTCATATGTTTACCTAGTTGTATGTTTAGCAAAAAGACCGCCCTTCTCCCATGTTTCCCGGAGAGTAGCGGTCCACACTCTATTCTTTTTCAAATAATCGCTTATACTCCCCGAAGCCTTCTTCCTCCAAACGATCCTTCGGAATGAAGCGCAATGCGGCTGAATTGATGCAGTAACGCAATCCATTTTCTCCAGGCCCGTCCTCGAAAACATGACCAAGATGAGAATCCGCATCTTTACTGCGAACCTCTGTACGAATCATATTATGTGTTAAATCCACATGCTCGGTTACGTTTTCCTCTTGCAATGGCTTGGTAAAGGATGGCCACCCGCAGCCGGAATCGAACTTGTCCAGGGAACTGAACAAAGGCTCGTTGGAGACGATGTCTACGTAGATGCCCTCTTCCTTGTGATCCCAAAATTCGTTCGTAAATGGACGTTCTGTCCCGTTATTTTGCGTTACCTCATACTGGAGCGGGGTCAAGATTTTTTTCAATTCTTCCAGCTTCGTACGGTCGCGCCATGCTTCCTTGGTGAATTTCGCTCTGCCTGATGCCGCGCGGTAGTATTGGTAGCGGACCGGATTTTTCTTATAGTAGTCCTGATGGTATTCCTCCGCCGGATAGAACGGCTTGGCTGGCAAAATCAGCGTTGCAATGGGCTTTTGGAAACGACCGCTCGCATCCAGCTCTTGCTTGGATTTTTGCGCAAGCCTTTCTTGCTCTTCATTATGATAGAAGATCGCAGGCGCATACGATTGACCTCGATCACCGAATTGACCACCAGCGTCCGTCGGGTCGATCTGTCTCCAAAACATCTGCAGCAATTCCTCGTAGGAGATGAGCGACGGATCAAATGTGATTTGGATGGCTTCATAGTGTCCCGTCGTATCAGAGCATACCTGTTCATAGGTAGGGTTTTCGACATGACCGCCTGTATAGCCGGAGACGACTTTTTGAATGCCTGGCATCTTGTCAAACGGACTGACCATGCACCAGAAGCATCCGCCTGCAAAGGTTGCGATTTCGTATGGATGTGTATCGCTGTTCACGCATTTCGCCTCCTGTAAATGTATGTACACTATCATTTACGATTGTACATGGTTTGCAAAAGCAAAGCCACTCTGGAAGTGCTGCAAGAGGGCTCCAAATAGGAAAGGAGACCTTTTTACACGAAAGGCCCCCTTTTCGCTATCGGATTGCATGATCCCTTCACTCGTCTGTTGCTACTCTGACAGCGCTTTGGCAAATCCAGAGAGCATGACAACCATATGGGCAATTCCTTCCTCGAAGTCTTTCAAACGGATGGATTCGTTCGGCGCATGTACTTTGCAGCCTACCCAGCCTACCCCTGTACTGACAACCGGAAGCTTGAGCTGTTCCCCGAAAATATACATCGGACCCGTGCCTGCCGCGTTTGGAGAAAGCACTGGCTCCTGATCGTAAATAACGCGAGCCGTATCCAGTACGTGAGCAACAAATGGATGATGGAAATCGGAGCGATACGCTTTTTGTCCATTGATCATGGTGACGGTAATATCCGTAAAACCATGCTTCTCCAAATGATTCTCGATGCAATTCATGATGTGCTGTGGATCTTGTCCTGGGACAAGACGGCAATCCAACTTGGCCTTCGCACTTTTCGGCAGCACCGTCTTCGCGCCCTCTCCCGTATAGCCGCTATCCAGACCGCAAATGGTCATAGTCGGGTGAAAAACCATGGCTTCTCGTGGGTCCACATGGTTTGCCGCGGTAATCAATGGGCGTTTCAAACCGTATAGCGCTGCTGTCGCCTCTTCACTGAACGGCAATTCGGAAACAACTTTCTTTTCATCCGCTGTCGGTTCCTCGATCCCATCGAAGAAGCCTTCGACCAAAATCTCGTTTTGCTGATTTTTCATCGTCGCCAATGCCTGTATGAGGCGCCACGCTGCATTGTCTACATACGCTCCGACAGAGGAGTGCATGTCGATATCTGCCCCAACGCAGGTCAGCTCTAGATACGCCATTCCTTTGATCCCGGCAACCATACTGATTCGCTCATTTTCGTCCTTTCCACCGAATTCCCAAATGCAGGCATCCGCCTGGAAAAGATCCTTGTACGCTCGAAGATATGGCTCCAGATTCGGGCTGCCAATCTCTTCTTCTCCCTCGATCAGGAACTTGATGTTGCAAGGCAAACCGCCTGCTTGCTGCTGCAAAATCTGAATCGCCGTCAGACGCGCAACGAGATCACCTTTATTGTCGGCAGCACCACGGGCATACAGCTTTCCATCAATGATCGTAGGGTCAAACGGCTCCGTGTTCCACTCATGAAACGGCTCAGGTGGTTGAACATCGTAGTGATCGTAAAACAGGATCGTTTTGCTGGCGTCTCCTTCACTGCCTGCTGCAAAAAACGCATACACGACTGGATTGCCGCCGAGATTGTCGAGTACCTTTGTCTCTCCACCAACCTCATGAATCATCTTGACCACGTATTCAACCGTCTCTGGGATGGCCTTATGCTGTGCGGATACGGTTGGAAAACGCAAATATTGCATCAGCTTCTCGATTGCATGCGGCAAATTTTCTTGCACGATACCTATCACTTGTTCTTTGTTCACGATCGGGCACCTCCTATTGGCACTTACTGCTTATTCGACTGTCTCTTTTTGGTGTGCAACCAAATAACTGTCAAACCAATCTGTCGTATATTGCAGCCTCAACACGCGTTGCTCAGGATCACCACTGCGGGAAAGCTCATGACTGGCACCCGGGAAACGGACAAAGGACACCGGGGCCTTGCCTTGATGCTTCAATGTTACATAAAGCTGCTCCGCCTGTTCGATTGGGCAACGGTAGTCATGTTCTCCATGCATGATCAGCAGAGGCGTCTCGATGTTCTCTACCAAGCGAATCGGTGAATGCTGCCACATTTTTTCCGGATTCGTGAATGGATTTGCCTGAATCTCTTCGGCAGTGAAGAAGTAACCGATATCACTGACACCGTAAAAGCTTACCCAGTTGCAAATACTCCGATCGGTTACACCCGCTTTGAATCGATTGGTTTTACCTACGATCCAGTTCGTCATGAAGCCACCGTAGCTGCCGCCTGCTACACCCAAGCGATCCTCATCGACAAAATCGAAATGATCGCATGCAAATTGCACGGCCGTCATCAAATCGCGGTAATCGTTCCCTCCATAGTCACCGCAGCACGCCTGAACAAAACGCTCTCCGTAGCCAAAGCTCCCTCTCGGATTCGTATAGAGTACCGCGTAGCCTTTTGCAGCGAGTAGCTGGAACTCGTGGAAAAACGTATTTCCGTACATGGAGTGAGGCCCGCCATGAATTTGCAGAACCATCGGATATTTTTTTCCTTCTTCAAAACCGACAGGCTTGAGCATCCAACCGTGCAGCTTCCAGCCATCCTTCGCGACAAACTCCATTTCTTCTGGAACTGGGAGCTCAATACCCGCAAATAACTCTTCGTTCAGCGCTGTTAGACGTTTTTCTTCTCCGTCCTTCAGACTTACTTGATACAAGTCGCCCGGCGTAAACGGATCACTGATGGCAGCAACCACCGTTTGTTCGTTCTCATGCAGAGAAAAGCCGTATATATTCCGGTTGCCCGCTACAACATTCGTGACCTGTCCGTCCAGCGTTATGTGATAAATGCCGGAATTTCCTCGCTCGCTGGCAATGAAATACATGCCTCTTCCGTCTGCTGTCCATACAGCGCCTGGATTCGGGTGACCTGGCGAGCGCATGTCCCCGATGGTGGAATCGCCAACCTGTACGTCCCAATCCTTTGTGATGCAAGTATAGTCGCCCTTTTCAAAATCATATACCCAGATGCGCTTCTGCGCTGCGTACAAATGCGTGTCCAATTCACTTCCGATATACGCTAGCTTCTTACCGTCGGGTGACCAGGTTGGATAGGCAAAAATCCCCTTGCTGTTAGTCAGCTTTTTCCATTCTCCCCCTTCCGAAGGGATGAGAAAAACGTCAACACTATGCTGAATATCAGGGTCTTCTGCTCGGTTCGCCGTAATGGCGAGCCATTTTCCGTCCGGCGACCAGGAGCCAATCGTATGATTGTACGGGCCATCGCTGAGTGGAGTAACCTCGCCTGTTTCTACATGAACAACGGCCAACTGCTTGTTTTTCTCGTAAATGAACCCGAGATCATCGGATTTGTACTTCATTCTTCCGACATGAATGGCTTTGGTATTTTCTTTCTCCTCGGTTCCCTCGGGGTCTGCGAAGGTTTCACCTTCATCCAGGATCGACGAGAAGACAATGTATGTGCCGTCAGGTGACCAAATCGGATTGCTGACACCGTTTTTGCAACGCGTGAGTTGCCTTGCTTCTCCTCCGTTTGCATCGATCAGCCAAATTTGTGGTTTTCCAGATCGGTTCGAAACAAAGCTAATCTTTGAACCATCTGGCGACCAGCGCGGAAAGGTGTCGCGGGAGCCAGACGTCAATGGCCGTGGATCACCTGCATCCAATTTGCGTAAATACAAGTGATTTTGGTAAGCATGGGACTCATCGATTTGATTTTCCACATAAGCAAGCGTTTTTCCGTCTGGTGATAGCTGCGGATCGCTCGCGTACCGCATTTGATACAAATCTTCAGCCGTTATGCCTCTTTTTGCTTGCGTCATGCTACTCACTCCTCGATTTTATTGGTGGATGCAAGTTGCCCCAAAAAGAACTGGGAAATCTTTTGATTCAACGTGATGTGATTGTCCAGCTTTTCGGTAAAGTGGCCTTCATCCTCAAAAATGTGCAAATCGACTTCTTGTCCCCTGCCTCGCATGTCAGCTACGAGCTGTTCTGCTTCGCTGACAGGAACACGCGTATCATTGCGACCGTGGAATACGAGAAGCGGAGCCGTGATCTTATGGGAATGATTCAAAGGAGCAATTTCTTCAAAAAAGTCATCGTCTTCGCCGAGAAACCCGTACTCCACCTCACGCAATCTCCGTCTCCATGCCCCGGTGTTCTCCAGAAAGGTTTTGAAATGGGAAATCCCCACAATATCAACACCCGCGGCCCACAGGTCAGGGTAATGCGTAAGCGCAGCCAGTGTCATGAAGCCTCCGTAACTGCGGCCCATGATGCCGATCGCATTCGGGTCAACGCTTGGACGGTTGCTCAAATCTTTGACCAGCCAAGCCAAATCTGCTACAGAATCCATCCGCTTGCGGCGATCATCAAGCTGGACATATTCCCGACCGTAGCCCATACTGCCGCGAACATTCGGTGCTACCACCGTAAAGCCTTCGTTCGCCAAAAATTGAAAAACAGGATGATACTCCGGTCGAATTTGGCTCTCTGGCCCACCATGGACGTAGACGACGACTGGTTTTTTCTCTGCATGCTCGGATGTATCTTTAGCATAGAGGAAATACGGTACTTCCAAGCCATCAAAAGAGTGAAACGTGCACAATTCCGGCTCGATGAGTTTATCCTCCAGAGCATCAGATTGACCAATGTTCGTCACACGTCTGCTGGTTTTCTCCGAAATGGTATACGTCCAGATATCGCCTGGAAGTGTTGGACTTTTCAGCGTAAAAGCGAGCTGATCATCACTCACCCACGCCAAGGAAGAGATCACTCCCCGTGGCGCTTCCTCCACCCGCTCCCAGCGTTGCTCTGTCAAGGAATAGAGAGCAAGAACGGAGTAGCCTCCTTCATTGATCGTGAAGGCAAGTAGCTTCTCGTCGGGGGATAATTTGGCCTCCTCGATGTCCCATTTCGGGTCGTGCACCAGTTTGTCCAGCTTTCCTGTACTCCGTGAAAATCGGCACAACGCCTTTGTGTTTTCATCGCGGTCGGTTACGAGATATCCCGTTTGTCCGTCATTAGACAGTACCAAGGAATGGTAGCGTGCATGTTTATTACAAATGGCGAGCTTTTGTGCTTCCTTCGTTTGCAGATTCAGCAAATACAGGCAATTGTCAATGTTGGTCTCCTGCACGCTGAAAATGAGTCCTGTCCCGTCTGGTAGCCAGCCGATTGGATCTGTGCGCCCATCATAGCGGAAGACTTCTTCATACGCACCGCTCTCGACATCCTGTACAAAAATATCAAAGCTGCGCGGATTGCGACGATTGCTGGACCACGCGATCTTTTTCCCACATGGAGACCATCCTCCCAAATAGTGAAAATAATCAGGAGCGTCTGTCAGGGGCTTCACGACTGCACCATTTTCTGTTAGCAAAAAGAACTGCTGTCGCTCGTCACCCTTGTTGTCCATACCGACAATCGTTTTCGTTCCGCACGGGGAATGGTCAACTTCTACCACACGATCAGGCAAAAAGGTCACTTGCTCCGAGCGGTTGTACTCTTCATTCCAGCGCCACAACTGCGCAATACCTGTCAGCTTCGTTAAAAAGGTAATCTCTCTACGCTGCGGTACCACCTTCAATTGATACGCGGATTTCACTTGCAGATAGTCCAAAATCACGAGAAATCATCCTTTCCACTTTTGCTAGTTGTTCCTTGGAGTATGTAAAGAGAAAAAAGAGGAGAAGCTCCTCTTTTTTTCTATTTTTTTGTTGCCCAGCGAGCGCTTGGGAACGCGTTGACTGGGAAAGTGAGACCTTCTAAATTCGGTTTCACCAAATAGTTTTGCTGGTAGTGGTAGACTGGAATGAATGGCATTTCGTCCATCAAAATGGCTTCTGCCTGGTGAAGCAGTTCCATACGCTTGTTCGGGTCTTGCTCAACTTTTGCCGCCATATTCAACTGATCATACTCTTTGTTCACCCAACCAGTACGGTTGTTCGGGCTTTCACCCAAATAGTAGTCCAGGTTAAATGCAGGGTCGTTGATTTGACCTACCCAGCCCATACGGCCCATTTGATAGTTCTTTTGTTTCGTTGTATCCAGATACACTTTCCACTCTTGGTTTGTCATTTTCACTTCTACGCCCAAGTTTTTCTTGAGCATTTCTTGGATCGCCTGTGCTATTTTCTTATGGCTTTCATCGGTGTTGTACATGAGTGTAACTTCTGGCAGTGTGGACCAGCCTTCTTCTTGCATACCTTCAGCCAGCAGCTTCTTCGCTGCTTCGTAATCTTCCTTGAAGTAGTCCCCGCCCTCTTCGCGGAAGTCTTTTCCGTTTGGTTGCATCGCTCCACGCGGAACCATGGAGTAAGCTGGTGTCTCTCCACCTTGGCTTACCATTTCGGACAGTGCTTTACGGTCGAGCGACATGGCGAAAGCTTTGCGAACCTTTTTATTCGTAAATGGTTCTTTCGTTACGTTAAACATGTACATGTACGTACCATAGTAAGGAACGGATTTGAAATCTGGGCTCGATTTTTCTTGCGCGAGGATGTCAGAAGGCATCTCTTTGTTGAAGTCGAGCTCGCCACTCTTGTACATCTGATAAGCAGTCGTGGCGTCATTCACCATTTTCCAGGTGATCTTATCCATTTTTACGTCAGCTTTGTTCCAATAATGCTCGTTCTTTTCAATCACGAGCTCAGAGTCATGCTTCCAGGAAACGAGCTTGTAAGCGCCATTGGAGATGTAGCTGTCCGCATCCGCTGCCCATTTTGGATTCGCTTCTGCCTGCTTCTTGTTGATTGGGTGCCAGTAACGGGTAGCCAGCATTTTGTCAAAATACGAGGTAGGTGCGACCAGCTCGATTTCGAGCGTTTTTGCATCGACCGCCTTGATGCCTACATCTTCTGCTTTTCCTGTACCTTTATTGTACGCTTCTCCACCTTTGATGTAGTAGAGCAGATAAGCAGTAGTCGAAGCTGTTGCCGGATCAAGATGCTTCATATACGTGTAAGCAAAATCCTCTGCTGTAACCGGCTCACCATTGGTCCACTTCGCATCATCGCGCAAAATGAACGTGTACTTGAGCTTGTCATCCGACAGCTTCACTTCCTTTGCTGTTCCCAAGATTGGATTGCCATCCTTGTCCTTGGTGTACAGACCTTCCCCCAAGTGATCCATGATCCAGAAGGACGTGGTATCCGTTGAAGTGAGCGGGTTCAAGTCTGGTGGCTCAGATTTGGCATTGAACACAACTTCTTGTTTGGCAGCAGCGCCTGGCGTAGTGGTACCTCCAGTCGATGCTGACTCGCCACTACCGCCGCAACCAGCTAGAGCCGGAATGACGAGCGAGAGCGACAGGGCAAAGGCAGCTAATTTCTTCACGTTGTTTCCCCCTATATATTAAGATAGAAAATCGAACTACTGATAGAGATGACAAGCGACCCAATGGTTCGGTGCGGCTTCCTGCCATTCAGGAATTTGTGCCGCGCATTGCTCCATGGCCTTTGGGCATCTTGTTCGGAAAACACAACCGCTTGGAGCGTTGGCAGGACTCGGCAAATCGCCCTGCAAAATGATGCGCTCCCGCTTGATCGTCGGATCAGGAATCGGAATCGAGGACAACAATGCTTGTGTATATGGATGAAGTGGCTTTGCGTACAACTCGAAGCTGTTTGCCATTTCTACCATTTTGCCGAGGTACATCACTCCGATTCGCGTGGAAATGTGCTTCACCATGGACAGATCGTGGGCGATAAACAAGTAAGTCAGCCCTCTGTCCTGCTGCAAATCTTCCAATAGATTCACGACTTGCGCTTGAATCGACACATCAAGCGCCGAAATCGGTTCATCCGCGATGATAAATTCCGGCTCAACTGCTAGTGCCCGAGCAATCCCGATCCGCTGCCTTTGGCCTCCGCTGAATTCATGGGGGAATCGGTTCGCATGTTCCTTAGACAAACCAACCAGCTCCAGCAATTCTTTGACCCGATCCGCTCTTGCCCCCCGAGACAAGCCGTGAATATCCAAGCCCTCCGCAATAATGTCCATCACGGTCATGCGCGGATTCAGACTTGCTTGTGGATCTTGAAAAATCATTTGGACATCGCGGTGGAACTGCTCTGCCTCTTTCCCTTTTATGCGGTGTGCATTTTTCCCTTTGAACAAAACTTCTCCGTCTGTATTTTCATAGAGGCGAATCATCGTTCTGCCCAACGTCGACTTACCGCATCCGCTCTCTCCGACGAGCCCGAGTGTCTCGCCGCGATTAATGGTGAAAGTCACGCCGTCGACTGCCTTAAGCGTAATCCCATTGCCGATCTCAAAATGCTTTTTTAGATTTTTGACTTCAACCAACGCTTGGCTCATCTACGTTTGCCTCCCTGCTGCCACCAATTCTTCCAGCTTCGGTGCCCGTGGATCATGTAACCAGCATGCAGCTTGGTGACCCTCGGTGAATGTGGAAGCGTCTGGCATTTGCTGCTCGCATATTTCCATCGCAAACTGACAACGCGGAGCGAACGGACAACCTTTTGGCGGGTGGAATAAATCTGGCGGCGTTCCCTCAATCGGTACCAGTCGTTCCTTTTCCACGCCATCGATCCGCGGTAGAGAGCGCATCAAACCCCATGTGTATGGATGCTTCGGATTCGCGAAAATATCCTCTACCTTACCTGTTTCCACCACAATTCCTGCATACATGACCACGGCCCGGTGCGCGATTTCGGCTACGACACCCAAGTCATGTGTAATCATCACGATGGAGAGCTGCTGTTTTTCCTGCAATTCTCGGAGCAAGTCCAAGATTTGCGCTTGAATCGTTACATCCAATGCGGTCGTCGGTTCATCTGCAATGACGAGCTTTGGATTATTGGCGAGTGCAATCGCGATGACGACACGTTGCCGCATTCCCCCGGAAAACTCATGCGGGTATTGATCGACCCGTTTCTCCGGATCGGGGATACCGACCAGTCGAAGCATCTCCATCGCTTTTTTACGCGCCTCTTCTTTGCTGACCTGATGGGTACGAACAAATCCCTCTACAATCTGGGCACCGACCCTCATCGTCGGGTTCAGTGCCGTCATCGGGTCCTGGAAGACCATCCCAATCTCAGCTCCACGAACCGAAAGCAATTCCTTCTTGCTCATCCCCGTGATGACTTTTCCGTCAAAACGAATCTGACCATCCACAATTCTTCCCGGCGGGTTCGGGATCAAGCCCATGATCGCTTGGGCGGTTACACTCTTCCCACAGCCGCTCTCTCCTACTACCGCAAGCGTCTCACCACGATCAACATGAAAGGTAACTCCCCGTACAGCCTGTACCTCTCCACCGTACGTTTTGAAATGTACGCGGAGGTTTTCTACTTGTAGCAAATGATCCGCCATGTCTGATCCTCCTATCTTCGTGGCGAGGTTACTCGCGAATTCTTGGGTCCAATGCGTCCTGCAAGCCATCACCGAAGACGTTGAAGGCAAACATCGTCAAGGAAATCATCAAGGCCGGGAAGAAAAGTCTCCACCAATCCCCTGTTAAAATAACGCCGAGTGCATCGTTCGTCATCGTGCCCCAGCTAGCGATTGGCGCTTGCACACCCAAGCCCAAAAAGCTAAGGAAAGATTCTGCAAATATCGCCGACGGAATGGTAAACGTCAAGTTTACGATGATGACTCCGATGGTGTTCGGAATCAGGTGGCGTAGCAGGATGCGAGGGAATTTGGCACCCAGCACTTGCGCAGCCATGATGAACTCCTGGTTTTTCAATTGCAGGATTTGTCCCCGAACGAGACGAGCCATCCCTACCCAACCGGTTGCGGACAACGCGATGATGATAGTAACAATTCCAGGCTCCATGACAACCATCAGCATGATCACCACGAGCAGGTACGGCAGTCCGTACAAGACCTCGATCAATCGCATAATGATCGTATCGATTCGGTCTCCCTTTTTGCCTCGACCGGCCATGTATCCGGCAATACCGCCGACGGTCACACCGATGATCAAGTCAATTAACGCTGCCGATATTCCGATAATCAGTGAAATCCGCGCTCCGTACCATGTCCGTGAAAACATGTCGCGCCCCAGCTCATCTGTTCCGAACCAATGCTCGCCCGAAATTTCCTGATTCGCATTCAAGAGACTCTGATCGGAATAGCTGTACGAAACGAGATGGGGTCCAATTATCGCCATGGCGATCAGCAAAATAATCAGGGTCAAACCCACCATTGCCAGCTTGTTTTTGACGAGCTTTCTCGTTACTTGTTGAAAATGAGTCAGGCTCGGTCGCATCTGGCCGATCTGTCCATCTGCTTTTTGAGCTCTAGGTCGAAACAACTCATTTACTGATTGATCTACCGCCATTGGCTACCTCCCCCTGCTCGATAGTTTGATTCGTGGATCAATGAACATATAGGCCAAATCAATCAAGAAGATAATGAGCACCAAGATGGCACTGTAGAATACTGTCGTTCCCAAAATAACGGGATAATCTCGATTGAAAATACCATCGACGAAGTACTTGCCGATCCCTGGTACCGCAAAAATCTTTTCGACGACGAACGTTCCGGTTAACAACCCCGCGATGAGCGGCCCCATAAACGTGACGATCGGCAAAATCGCGTTGCGGATTCCATGTTTGATCACTATCAGAAAAGTCGGAATTCCTTTTGCCTCAGCGGTCCGTATGTAATTCTGGTTCATCACGTCGATCATGCTCGTGCGCATATAGCGTGTAATGATGGCTAATGGTCCAAAAGCAAGTGCGAGTGAAGGCAGAACCGAGTGTTTCCAACTGGTAAGCGTCGCTACTGGGAATAACGGCCATTTGATTGCCAAGTAATTAATGAGCAATGGCGCCATGATGAAGCTGGGTACAGCAATTCCTAATACGGCCATGACCATTGCCGCATAATCGATCCAGGTATTTCGGTTTAATGCCGCAATTGTTCCGAATAAAAGTCCGAAAAAAAGGGCAACCGCTATCGCCTGCAAACCGATCAGTGCAGATGCTCCAAAGCCATCTTTGATCATATCATTGACACCGCGTGTCTCCGACTTAATAGAAGGTCCTAAATCGAGCATGACCAAACTTTTTAGATAAAGTAAATATTGCATTGGCAGCGGTTCATCTAAATTGTATTTGGCACGCAGATTCAACAAAATTTGTTCGGGCAACTGATCTGACTCTGACGCGAATGGATCACCAGGGATCATGTGCATCAGGCTAAAGGTCAACGTTACAATAATCCACAAGGTGAGTACCATCATCAAAATTCTTTTAAGTAAATAACGCGACATCTATACGAGCCCCCTAGTCCAGACTTGCAAAAAGATTACAAAAATTCACCTCGTCCCCCTTTAACGGAAATTGACCTAAAACATTCCTTAATTCAACAATATAGTACCGTGGTTATTTAATGTCAATTCTGATTTTTTTATTTTTTACATCGATTCATAAAGGAATTTGCTGAAAGTTGTCAAATATAAAACAATTAATACGGAAAATTTCCCTAAAACATCCCTATTTAAAGCTTCGAGGTCGCTACAGCTCGCTTGCCCAGTCAATGGGTTATATTCTTTCTATATAAGAAAGACTGGCATACTAGAATGCCGAAAAAAGGATAGGTCTCCTTCCTGACGAATTGTTTATCCCGTAGTTTACCTTTTTTGGAGGACATTTTGATGATAAAAGTTGGCATAGTCGGTCCAAAAGATTCAGTAGATGCAATGATAGCTGTGGGACGTGAGTTTTCCGATCACATCCTTCTCACCTCCTTTATTTATCAAGGAGTGGAACAAGTACCTGCCTATGTAGCCGAAAATGATATGGAAACAGACATCTGGTTCTTCTCTGGAGTCGCCCCCTACTCGATGGCAAAAGCGCATATTGGCAAGAAAAAAGCCTTTTATCCGCAAGTCAATTCAAGTGTCCTGACCAAAGTATTGCTCGAATTGGTATACCGCGATGGTTTGTCTTTGGATCGCGTGAGCTTCGATACCATTTCGGAAGCGCATTTTCGTGAGACTTTAGAGGAATTGGGTCTGCACTGTGAGAACCCATACCTAAAGCCGTATAAAGAATTCAGAAAGAGGTCTGAATTGGTAGCTTATCACACCCACCTTGTCCAGGAAGGCAAGGTAGACGCTTGTGTCACGGGAACGCTTTTCGTCACCGAAGAATTGAAGCGACAAGGAATCAGAGTATACCGAATGGGCTTCACACGCTTTATATTTCGAGAGATTTTCAAGCAAATTCTCCAAGAGGGCGAAACGCTCCACTTCAAGCGCTCCCAAATTGCTGTTCAATTGATTGAGGTATCCGACATGGAAAAGCTCGTAAATGAACCTGCAAACGCATACGAGCTGCGCCGTCTCGATCTGAAGCTGCAAGAGCTCGTGCTCGATTACACGGAGTCGATATCCGGTAGCTTCGTCGCGGTCGGTAATTCCAAGTTCATTATTTTTTCCACCCGCGGATCGTATGAAGACAATCCAGATTTTCACCCCACGATCCTTTTGGAAAAAATCAAGCTCCTCACCAATTCACATGCCAATATGGGTATCGGCTTTGGTGTCACAGCATTGTCTGCTGAGCGCAATGCACAGCTCGCTCTCGGCCATGCCAAAAATCATAGAGATGCCGCCATTCTCGTTGACCATGATGGTTCGATTGAAGGACCACTGCTTCAAACGAACAGCATCAGCTACGAATATTGGACACAGGACAAAGAAATCAGCGATAATCTAAAAAAAGCTGGTGTCAGTATTACGACATTTAACAAAATCATTTCCGTCCAAAAAGCGCTGGGGCAAAAATATATCAGCGCTTCGATGATCGCGGAATGGATGGGCATGACTCCTCGCAATGCGCGAAGAATACTAAGTGATTTAGCAGAGCACAACATCATCGAACTCATTGGGGAAGAAACGCCGACGAACCGAGGGCGCCCACGGAAGATTTATCGTATACTCCCCTCTCCACAAACCACTTAATTGTTTCTCCATGAGAAATGCGTAAGCATATGATTTCCAGAAAACTTCTTTTTTGGAACCTTGCTTGCGCTTTTTTCTCGGTTGTAAGCTATCCAAATATCAAATGAATGAGGGAGGCATACACATGCCCGTTCATCCACAGATTCAACAAATATGAGACGTCTTCAACCGTTCACGCCATGATGTTGATTTCAACCAATTGACACCACAGATTATACGAATGGCGACTGATCAAAGTCGAGATTCAGGCGAGGAACGTGAGCAGGTAAAACAAGGCTTGATCCATTCCTTACATCGGATTCCATCCCTCTATCAAGCAAGCGCAAGAATCGTTGGATGAGATGTCGGCACAATTGCAAAAAGCATTCAAAATGTAGGTCATATTGAATAAACAAAGCGTAGGCATCCCCATCGTAGAAAGGGTGAAATCATTGACTAGACATACAGACGACAACGTGTCCATTCGCTTCGTTCGTATCGAGGATGCGGCTGCCATTTTATCATTGCAGCGTGATGTGGTTTGTGAAGGTGAATTTTTTATTGCTGTTTCCGAAGAGTTCAATAAAACCATGGAGCAGCAGCTTGAGTGGGTACAAAACATCATCGACAATGACAGGGAAACCATGTTCGTAGCGGAAATAAACGGTGAATTGGCTGGTATGGTCGTGTTCGTTTCTCCGACTCGCAAACGCTTGTCTCATACAGGTTCGATCACGATGATGATCCAGAAAGCTCACCGAAATAAGGGCATCGGCAAGGTTTTATTGAAGGAGTTGTTAGCTTGGGCTGAGCAACATCCGCTCATTGAAAAAGTGAGCTTGGGGGTGTTCTCCAACAATCTGAGAGCGATTGCTTTATACAAAAGCCTTGGATTTGTGGAAGAAGGACGAAAAGTGAGAGAATTCAAGCTGGCTGAGAATGAATACGCAGATGATGTCCTGATGTACAAATTCGTATAGTGTCCATTCGTATTCCTTCCATGCAAAAAAGGACCTTCGCATCAGGTCCTTTTTCTTATGAGCAAGTAAGCTCTATACCGATTTAGATGGCTGAACAGCTTGTTTCTTTTGAACACTGGCAACAATCACACCCACGACGATTAACAAGGAGCCCCCTACTTGAATCGACGTCACCTGAGAACCAAGCAGTAAAAAGCCGACCAGCATCGCTACAAAGGGCTGCAAGTTTAGAAAAATAGCTGCTTTGCCCGTCCCTACCACTTTTAATTGTTGATTCCAGACGATTCCACATATTCCTTGCATAAGGATCGCGGTCAAAATGAGCATTGCCCATGCCCACACTTCGTGGCTGATCTGCGCCCCTGGCTCGATCGTCAACAGCGCCGCAGGAGTCAAGAACAGGGTACCGACCGTTGTCGAGTACACCGTTGCAATAAACGGTTGCACGGTTTGCGTCAGTTTGCGAATGATGATCATAGACGACGAGAATGTGACCATAGCAATCACAATGAGAAAGACTCCCTTGGAAATGGAGAGTCCTGCCCCAATACCGACAACAAAGAATGTTCCCAGGAGTGCTAAGCCAGATCCAATCTTCATCCGCAAAGTAAACTGTTCCTTCAAAAACAAAGAGGCCAGCACTGCGGTGACGATCGGTGACAAGGAAAGAATCAACGATGCCGTTGTCGCGTCTGTCGTCAACAGCCCGTTGAAATACGCCGTTTGATTCGCCAGCGTCCCGATCAATCCGAGCAATACAAGAAGTCCTAGCTCACGAGCAGTGATTTTTACGAATTTTTTGGTCAGCCATGCGTAAATGATCAGAAACATAGACGTGAAAAGCAAGCGTACATCTGCCAAAAATAGCGGAGGAAACTCTTTGACCAGCATGCTTCCAAACACAAAATTACTGCCCCACAGCGTTACACAAAAAAGCAACAGCAAGTACGACCGAATCATGATTGTTCCTTCTTTCACCCGATGCATTATTCTTCCGTTAGTTATCGTACAGGAGAGTGCGAAAAAAGTCCATGAGCTGATCTGCTATTGTTTGATGGAAATTATCCTTTATTCATCAATTCAGCAACTTCCTCGACATAAACCCATTCTGACATCCCTGGTTTCCAAACTTGTAACTTCGCCGTGTCAACCTGCCCCATTTCAATCACCCAATGAATATCGTTATTCCGCAAAGGATACAGCGGCATACCATTCTCGACCAACATCCATTTGTCATGATACGTCCGGACGGTAGGAATTCGTCCAATGTGATTATAAGATTGATCGTACTGATAAATAATTGGGTGATTTGACACCGACAACGATGCGATATAAACATAAAAATCTTCCAGAACCTCTGTGAGGATATTTGACCTTCTGGATTGAAATATATGGTCAGGTCTGAACTGAATGTAGCAAACCTCATCAACTGCCGATGTAGCTTGTGTGTATTGGGACCATGTCAAATACGATGGATTGAGATTCATTTGACCTGATCGCCAATAGATCCCTTTCGAGCTAAGCACAACCCCCTCCTTTACCTTATTAAAAATAAACCTATTGGAATAGAAAGCAAGAATAGATTCCCCGTCTGCTGTGCCATAATATTTATCGATCAACTTTAGATGTTTTGAAGATAATCTTGTACTCGAAATAAAATCAAAATCCTTGCCATACCGATTGCACAATGCTTTCATGTACGCAACATCAAGATTTACGTTCACTTCTGATTTTTGAATCTGACTATTTTCCTCCTGTATATTGTAATGATATTTCATCATTACCTCCTTTTAGGAAATTACTTACCTTTAAGTAAATAAATTGAATGATCGCTGGACTGTTCTTAACAACAAAGCACGGATAAATAATTAGCCAAATAATCAACTTAGCAATCGGTTTTATGCCCCAGTAAAGAAAATTTATAACAAAGCTTCCCTTTTCAGATATTCTATCTATCCAATTTTGAATATGCTCATTATCTGGAAAAATGGTATTACATCTCCGGAAATGCCCAAGGGCCTCTTTATATTCCGAATTGTCATAAAGAATCTTCCCATAGCTAAGATTCATTTCAAGATCATTCGGATTTAATTTCAAATAGGCTTTTAATTCTTTTCTAGGTTCGTTTTCTCCAAAATAAAATAATATTTTGATCAGCCGAAGGTGATGAACTGGACTTTTCGGATACAACTGCACTATGCGCCTGTGAAGACTTTTGATTTGAGCAGCATAAACAGCACCATCTTTATCGATTTCATCCTCTTTTTCCCAAAATTGGATGATTTCCAATGCTGTACTATCCTCGGGATTAATAGTGAGTGCTAAATGTACCAGCTCTTTTGCTTCATCTTTTCTTCCTAAGAAATATTGCAACCGACTATACGTCACATAATACTTCGGAGTTCGAGGATCCAAAGTTAAGGCTGTTTTAAAGGCATCCTCGGCTTCTTCAAACATACACAAACGAAGGTACGTGAATCCTAACAGACCATGCATGGTCGCATTATCTGGCATGAGCTTCGTTCCGGTCTGTAATATTTCAACAATTGTTTCAAGTTCAAGCTTATACTCTTCTAAAATCGTCGGGCGTTTTAACCCCGTAAAAATAAAGGAATCACCGTATTGTTCCTGAACTTTGATATTGAGTGTAGTAGCAAGATCCAGATAATGAAACGCCATTTTTGAATTTATTTCAATGGCTTTTTTTCCATGAAAGATCGCTTCCTCAAATTGATACAACCCTCGATATAACAGCCCCAATAAACAATGTACTTTATCGTCTTCGGGATACAAGCTAACCAGACGCTTGACAAGTTGCACTCCCTCTTCATTTTGGCCTAAATAATAATGCGCCCAACCGGCTGTTAATATCCCATCATAATGATCTGGAACATGACGCATTAATTGACCGTATTCTTCCAGCACATGATCGTACTTTCTATTTTCATAAAAAAAGTCCATTCTTTTTAAAATCTGTTCTACTTGATTGTCCTCTGTCAAATTTTCGCTCGACATTTATCCATCCCCCCCTAAATTGATGATGAAGACTATATCAACCTACCGAACTGCCTGATATAATGCTCCACATCGTTATACAGCCCGCTTTGATTTGAGTATTTTACGTAATTTTTGGCCGTTTGCAACCACTCCATTGTGGTAGGCTTTACCACCTGCAAAGCACTCTCCATATCCTTCATCATGATGGGCCGCTCTACACCTGAGTCGAGGATTTCTTCGAGAACCGCTTCAGTAGCTCTTTCGATCACATTTTCAATATCTGCTCCTGAGAAAAATTCGGTCGCTTTGGCCAGTGTATACGTATCGATGTCCTTCGAAAAACGACCCTTTAGTTTTAAATCAAAGATTTGCTTACGCGCTTCCAGATCAGGTGGCGCTACGAATATTAATCGGTCAAAACGGCCTGGGCGTTTCAATGCATGATCTACGTCCCATGGCATATTCGTGGCCCCGATAATAAGCACTTGATCTGTACTCGTATCAATGCCCTCCATTTCGGTAAGAAATGTATCGATAACACCTCTCATATAGTTATTGGAAGATTTGGACCGACTGTAGCCGATCGTATCTATCTCATCAAAAAACATGATACTCGGTTTTTGAGCACGAGCTTTTTCAAACATAGCCTTCAAATTTTGCTCGCTAACGCCGATATACGAGTCCAACACATCTGTAATATGTACCGGAAAGAAGTTAGCTTTGCATTCTCCAGCAGTCGCGCGGGTAATAAAAGTTTTTCCGCAACCAGGAGGCCCATAGAGTAGTACTCCTCCACCGATCTTTTTTCGAAATTTCGAGAACAGTCCTTGGTTGAAAAACGGACTAATGATCCTAATTTGGATCGTTTTTTTCAACTCCACCAAACCCGCTACATCTGCAAAAGTTACCTTGTTCAAGCTTGTAATTTCAGTCGGTTCTGGTATCTGACCCCCATCAATAACTTGAAAGCCTGGATTGTTTTTTATCGAATAGGTATAGGTTTCACTTCTATCACACGCTTCATCTGGGACTACTTCTTCGTTTTGGGCATTGTTTAACGGCTCTTCTGTATTACGAATGAATGGATCCAAACTTTTTTCACTTGAGCTTTGTTGTAATTGCTGAGTCGATGTGGTTAATTCTTGCAGTAGATTATTTCTGAGTTCATGATCATCGCCGCAGTATGTCAGACCTTTAGAGAACGCACTTATCGCTTCTAGCCAGCGGCTGTTACTCGCGAATTCCTTCCCTAGCCAATAGAAGGTTGTAGCATCCTCTGGTTGTTTTGCGGAAAGCTGTTGAAGCCATTCAAGTTTATCCATGATTAAACTACTCCTTTAGTAACACAAAAATAAAAGCAACCATTTAAACCAGTTATTTACACATAATCTTTTAATCGGTATTTCCGCGATTTTATGCAGGGCAATAAGTCCTAGTTCTTATTTCATAACTCAAATGTAAAAAGGACAAAAGACAGAGATCATCTTTTCGATCTCATATCTTTTGTCCTCAAATCTTGGTTCAATTTACAATTTCCGTTGAACTAACTTCAGGCCCTTCAGCTTCCAATACTGAATTGTGTGTATCAATCTGCCCTGACTCTTCTACTGCCGACTCTGCCGCTTTCTCTTCCTCTTTCACTTCCGGCTTCTTCTCTGGCTCCATCGGCGCGATTGCACTCGCCACGAGTGCCGCGTATTTTTGCGAGCCTTCCTCATTCGGGTGAACACCGTCTTTGTAAAAGTAAGAGCTTTGCCCTTCACTTGCCGCATACCAATCTACAAGAACGACATGCGGATGGGCGGCAGCCGTTTCCGCCAGCATCTTATTCACGACGCTTTCCCACGGTTTAGGTACGCGAGAATTGATGAGAATGATTTGCTCGACGCCATCCAGTGATTGCAGTAGCTTGTCGAGCTGCCCTTTACTAAATGCGCCGTTTGAGCCTAATTCAATCACAACGCGTTTCCCCAATTGCCCTTTTGCCTTGAGCTGCGCGATTACGTCAGGAGCTTGCGACATTTGCCTTCCGATTTTGGCATCCACGACGATTCCTGGCAATAACTTCTCCAGGTGAGGAGCCACATCGAGCATGACAGAGTCACCAATCACCGTGATTCCTTTACCAGAGCCTATCGCTTTGACCTGTTCCTGTTTTTGATCAGGCTGTTTGGAAGCATTCGAATCTTTCTGCTTCTCAACCGGCTTCTGCTTTTGTGCGTTGTTAGTTGACTTCTGCTCGTTTTTCGGCTTTGTTGGTGGAGTAGCTGGTTTTTGAACCGTTTCCGGCTTCTTCTCAACAATTGGCACCGCAGGACCATGTGGCTTGTCGGGGATCTTTGTCTCGATGACGGTCTGCGTTGGCTGTGCCACATTTCCAGCAGTCGCATCTGACGTGAGCGAAGCGATCCCATAGTACGTGACACAAAGAGCAATCGCACAACCAGTAGCCAATACACGGTTTAACCGTTTTGTTTTCTGTCCGGCTTTATTGGAGCGATTCCAGACTTTTCCCAATGCTCCGTAGCGAATAGGCTCTTCGAGATATTTCCATGACAACGATGCCAGCAGAATACTTGCGAGGAGCTGTAAAACCGCTCCAGGTACCGCCATCCACTCCCGTTCCGCTAAAAACGGATTCGTCCAAACGATGACAGGGTAATGCCACAAATAAATACCGTAAGATCGAACGCCGATCCAACGCAATGGCTTACTGCCCATCCATTTCGCCAAGCTGCTCGCCGGATGTGCGAGTACTGCAACCAACACGGCACTGACAACCGACAAGAGAACTAACCCGCCCTCGTACAAATAATCATCATATTGATTCGTGTTCCAAATGCTGTACAACAGAATCCCTAAGCTCAAGAGACCGCTTAGATCAAGTGTAATTCGCGCCTTTGGTGAAATGTTCGTCGTAAGCAAGCGACTCGGCCACATCATCGCGAGTGCTGCACCGATCAACAATCCGAATACCCGTGTGTCCGTTCCGTAATAAACACGACTCGGATCAAGACCTGGCTCATACAAAACGGCCATGGAGATGGCGGATAGTGCAGCCAGCACCAAAGTGATAATCATGATTGGTCCCCTGCGCTTCAGGAAGCGGAGTCCCAGAGCGAGTACCAGCGGCCAAATGACATAAAACTGTTCTTCTACTGCCAGTGACCACAGATGGCCTAATGGTGAAGGTGGACCGAATTTTTCAAAATAAGATACGTCATGAAAGACCAGCCACCAGTTACTCACGTACAGAACGGCTGCTCCGACATCTCCGCGGATAGTGTCCAACTGGTCTGGCGAAAAGATAGCCAAACCTGCCACCACCACAAACAGCATAAGGAAAAGCGCTGGGAGCAGTCTTCTGGCACGGCGCAACCAAAAGTCTTTCATGTCGAGTCTGCCATTCCGATTCCATTCTGCAATTAATAAGTCTGTAATTAAATATCCCGATAAAACGAAGAAAATACCGACACCCAGCAATCCCCCAGGTGCCCAGTCGTAATTCAAGTGATAAATAATGACTGCGAGTACCGCCAGCGCACGAAGCCCGTCGATCCCAGCCATGTATCGATTGCTGGAGCCTTTGATCGGATCAGGCATGCTGGTGGCCTCCTATCGTTGCATATTGGCGAGTGATTAATTCGTTCTGATTATTGATTCTTTTCGTACCCATCGTCCTTTTCATTTTTTTATGGTGGTTCTTCGTGCTCGCCATGCAAAACATCTGCATTCTCCCCTTTTACTTCCGTTCTGTTTTCATCATTTGTTGTTGGGGGCAGTCATTACACATCGGGAATTGCGTGCTCTATGAATACAAAAACCCCTGTTTCTGGAATCGTGCGAAAACGGGGGTTGGTCTCGTTCATTAACTTTATGGAAAATGAATTCTTCCCATCATCGTTGCCCGTATTCAGGATGTGATGAACTACTCACTATCTGGTTGTTTTCTGGTCTCTTACTCCCTTATATATGCATCACACCTCCTTATATTGGATGACCTCACAAGGAAATTACCCGGTCCTTGTCTTACGGTAGACTCTTGCTGAATAGTTGTTTGTAACCTGATTATATGACGGTTTCGGGGGATAACTCGTTACAAACTGTTTACATTCTGACTATGTTTTTTCCCGGTAAAAATGCGGAACAAAAAAAGAAGCTGCTGGTATACTTTCCCCCATCAGCTTCACGATTGTAGATCATCGCAGACCACCACTGTCAGATGCAAAATGCAACGTGTTTACTTGTCACAAAAGTTTTACGGATCAACAGCCTCATCCGTTCGTAATTTTTTGCGAGTTGTATTGACATTTCTGATTGTCATTTGTTGATAAACCTTTGAGCTAATAAGTTTCTGCTTGATGTAATGCCAAATCCAAAAGCTTGTATGTATCATCTCTTGCAATTTGTGAGGAATGGTTGCTTTGGAATCGGTATCCCCCGAAGTAAAGCGACATCAACTCGGTTATTCCCCTATCACTTCCATTTTCGCCAATCGAAACGGGAAACACAAGACAAAAATAAAATCCCCATCGATTACCAGCACCGATGAGGATTTTCGTTTGATTATCTACATTTAAATGTGATGAGTAAACAAATAATTCAAGAAAAAACCACCGCTGACAACCGCAATCACCATGCATACGATGCCGCTTTTCACCCGTTCGGAAAGCAATCGCATAAATCCAAGACAGAAAAAGACTCCTGTGACCAAAAAGTAAGCGACTCCAACCCAAAAAACATTCCAAGGCAAGCTCGCAAAATCTACGTTACCCAAACGTGAACACCATCCCTGTCTGATTCTACTGATTACTTGTATGTACGATACTCCATTATAGCATTTGTTCACGCTTACTTTCCCATTTTTGTACAATGCGTAACAGAAGTGTCATACATCCCGTCTTCATGTTTTCTACACAATCGTTTGGTACGCTTTCTCCAACAGCTCAAAGGAGGAAAGTGCACATGAACAAACGGAAAATACGCCCATGGGCTTATCCCGTGGTTCTAGGTGGCGTTTTGCTGTTATCTGCCTGCTCCACTGCCACTGATAATACTACGATGGATCATAATGGACACAACATGAATTCTTCACCCCAAACAACAGCAGAAACGCAACCGCAGCAGATGTCTGCTTCCAGCGACTCGTCGATGGAGGTGCTTACAGGCAATACGTTTACCCTTACGGCAAAAGAAAACATGCTCCACCTCGATGACAAGACCATGAAAAACGCATGGACGTACAATGGAACCGTTCCTGGTCCACAGCTTCGTGTCAAACAAGGAGAAACCATCAGCGTGACGTTGAAAAATGAATTGCCCGAGCCGGTCACCATTCACTGGCATGGCTTACCCGTCCCGAATAACATGGACGGAATCCCTGGCGTGACCCAAAATGCCGTAAAACCAAACGAAAGCTTCACCTACAAATTCAAGGTGGACGTTGCCGGGACATACTGGTACCACTCGCATCAAAACAGCGCCAAACAGGTAGACAAAGGATTGTACGGTTCCCTTGTCGTAGAACCGGCTACGCCAGAGCCAGCCGATAAGGACTTTACCCTCGTTCTGGATGAATGGATGCAGGACGATAGCATGGCGGAAATGCACGGAAGTGGCATGAGCCACGGCATGAGTGCCCCTTCTTCTGATAGCTCGTCCTCTGGTGGTCACAACATGGCCAGTATGGAAATGCCCATGAGTGACGCTGAGATGATGCCGTTGATGTATACGATCTTTTCCGTGAACGGAAAAACAGGCCCGGCAATCCAGCCGCTATCTGTTAAAGAAGGCGAGAAGGTCAGAATCCGCCTGATCAATGCCGGATACTTGAACCACAAGCTGAACCTGCAAGGCCATGAATTTAAAATCGTAGCAACAGACGGGCAACCTATCAATAATCCGCCCCTCGTAGGAGGCCAGCTCCTCAATATCGGGCCAGGAGAACGATATGATCTTGAATTTGTTGCCAACAATCCTGGCAAGTGGTTATTAGAGGAGCGCAGCACGAATCCAGGCGCCAAATCCCTTGTTGTACCCATCGTCTACGAAGGCTCGGAAGCAAAAACAGCCAAATCCGAAGCTGGCGATATGCCAACGATAGACATCACCAAATACGGCGAGGCGGCAAAAAGTAGCTTTACACTGGAGCAGAAGTATGACATCACGTATCAAATGGATCTGAACACGGAAACGGCAGATGGAAAAATGGCCTTCACCATCAATGGCAAAACGTTTCCGGATGTCCCTCCGCTCAACGTCAAAAAAGGCAATCTGGTCAAAGTCACGATGGTGAACAAATCACCAAAAGATATCCACCCGATGCATTTGCACGGACATTTCTTCCAAGTATTAAGCAAAAACGGACAGCCTATCTCAGGCTCCCCTCTGGTCAAAGATACGCTGAACATCTTGCCGGGTGAATCTTACGTAGTCGCCTTTGAAGCTGACAATCCAGGAGACTGGATGTTCCACTGCCACGATTTGGGTCATGCTGCGCAAGGAATGGTATCCGAAGTAAAATATGAGGGCTTCAAGCCAGATTTCGTCGTCGACCCTACCGTCGGCAATATGCCAGAATAACCATAGAAAAAAGCAGGTAGCCACGCAGGCTCCTGCTTTTTCATTACGCCAATACCCCGTCCAAAGACGTTTTCCACTCTACGCCAGTCGGAAAAACATCCTGTACTTGCTGTCTCAGCTTGTCATTTTGGCTCAATTGTGGACTTAAGATCGATACCAGACCGCTATCCTCTCTCGAACGGATCAAACGCCCGATGCCTTGACGCAGTCTCAGCAGCATGTAAGGCAAATCTACCTCGTCGAAAGGATTCGCTGCACTTTTTCGTTTTGCTGTAAACACCGGATCATTCGGTGGGAATGGCAGTGACCAAATGATCACATTGGACAGCGAAGGCCCCGGAACATCTAGCCCTTCCCACAGGCTCACCGCACAGAGGCTGCTTTTCTCGTCGTTTTGGAACTGAGAGATCAGATGGCTGATTTCCGCATCTCCTTCAAACAAGAATCGCAGATCCGTACAGGTAGGCTCGTTTTTGATAGCAGCCTTGAATTGCTGTAATTCCTCCATGGAGGAAAACAACAGGAGCGCACTACCTGCTGATTTTTGCAGCAATTGGGTAGCCTGTCTCATTTTTTCCGCAAAGGTGTCGGTTGCAGAAAGTGTCGGTACGTATACCTCCATTTGCTTGTCGTACTCGTACGGAGAAGCCACCGAGAATGACAGGTATTGCTCGATACCCAAGCTGTCCGCCACATACGTAAACGATCCGTCAACAGATAAAGTCGCCGACGAAAAGACAATCGGCATTTTTTGGGAGAATACGCGCTCTTCCAGTACTTCCTGCACCTTTTTTGGCATGACGACCAAGGTTGGCCCTGTAATCTCTTCGCTCATCCAGGAAATAACGTGATCCGGGTCTTGGAAAAGTCCCAGTGCCAGCTGCATCATTTCCAGATGCTCTTCGACAATTCGCAACTGGAACTCGTCCAATGTATACAGTCCACCCTCTAACGCCAGCTCTTCTTCAATCCAACTGACGAGATTTGTAAAACGGTGGATGGTTGCAACGAGTTCCGGATGAAAGTGGATTTCTTTGCGGTTGGAGCCCATCACGGCCTTGCTCTCTTCGTTCAATCGGGAGAACATCTCCTCGCTCTGAGCAATGGCTTCTTCAATAGCAATGGCGAGCTCTTCCCTGATCTCACCCTTCAAGACACGCGTAATCGTTTCTTCGAACACGGAGTGATTCAGCTTGTACGTCAATGCTTTTTGGGCAGCGGGCTCCAGCAGATGACCCTCGTCAAAAATCACCGAGCTATGCGGTGGCAGCAACGGCAACTGACCTCCGCGCTTGCGGATCTCATAGGTCCACACATGCTCCATATAAAAATCATGGGAGCAAATGATCAAATCGGCTGACTGACGGTAATGGTTTCTGGAAAGGGTCTGACCACAGCGGTGCTGTCTGTCGCACACAAAGCAATCCTGAAAAGTATCCCAGTTCATCTGCGCCCATTCTTGGTCATCCAAGTCAGGATATGTGCTGCGATCCCCGTACGGATAAAACGACTGCAAGGCCTCATGTGTATGAACAAATGAAGGCAGCTCTTGATAAATATGCTGGAAAGCTTCACCTGTCTCGGGCTGGAATCTCGCCTCATCCAGCTTGCGCAAACAGACATATTGGTCCGGTGATTTTCCGAGTCTCGCGTCAATCGTCATGTTGAGATGACGAGCCAGTTTTGCAATATCGCCTTCCGGTTTTACGAGTTGCTCAATCAGCGACTCATTCGCACAGGCAATGATGGCGGGCTTTCTGGTGTATCGTGCATAGCAAATGGCGTACAGTAAGTAAGCCAATGTTTTTCCCGTACCTACTCCCGCCTCTGCAAAAATCGTTTGCTTTTCTATAAAAGCCCGTTCAAGCTGAAAGGCCATGTAGATTTGCTCATCACGCACCTCGAATCCAGCCTCAGGCAATACTTCATAAAAAACGTCCGCTACCCAATCACTCACCTGAGAGATGAACGGCTGGGACGGATCGTAGGCAAAAGGATAACGTTCCAATTGTGACCTGCCTCCAATAATGTAAAGAATCGTCAAGAATAGATGCCAACATGTTATGATGACATGTCTTGACGATAAACACAATACAGATGAGAGAAAAAACCATTCCTTTTCGTGGTAAGATAAGGATGGTAGAAAAGTAGAATGAAACAGGAGTGAACAAGCTAATGGAAAAAGTAATGTTTATTGAAATAGGAATGGGCATTGACATGCATGGACAAAACGTCACCAAAGCCGCAGTCCGCGCTGTTCAAAATGCCATCCATCACAATTCGATGCCTGGACTGCGTTCTGTCCTGCCAGGAAACGATATCCATAACATGAAAGTAAATGTGAGACTGGCCGTTCCTGCTGACAAGGACAAGCTCGACTTGGAAACGGTTCGTAAAGCACTGCCATACGGGGAAGTCTCCTTCGAAATCGTCGATGGTGGCATGCTGACGAGCAGTGGTGTCGTGATCGCTGAAAAAGAGGACAAGAACGACCTTGCCTATATTGTCATTGCTTCCGTAGAGGTAGGCTACTAGAATAGCGGCTCATTCACTACATGTGGGTGAAACCGATAACGCTCCAACTCTATTTCTCCTGCTGCTGACACGACTATCCCTTCGCTTTCCAAGGCCATTTTTTGCAGCGTGAACGAATCCAAATCTTGCAATCCAATCTTTCCTTGTGCGTTGATGACCCGATGCCAAGGAAGCTTGTGCTTTTTGGACATGGAATGAAGGATGCGAACGATTTGTCTGGCAGCCCTTGGACTCCCGGCCAACGCAGCAATTTGCCCGTACGTCATGACATGGCCCGCTGGAATCCCGGCAATGATTTTTAGTGCGCGCTGCGTAAATTCGGTCATGATGACTACTCCTTCTTGCTTGATCAAATCAAAAGGCTTGTGATTCCTCGCGATCACAAGCCTTTTCTTCTTTTATCAGGTTAAAACAGTCTTTCCAGCTCGTCAACCAGACTGCCGACGTATGCGACTGCCTCGCGGATTGGCTGCGGATCTGACATATCCACGCCAGCTTTTTTCATGAGCTCCAGCGGCGTTAATGTTCCCCCAGCTTTGAGCACCTCGATCCAACGATCAACAGCAGGCTGTCCCTCTTGCTTGATGCTCGCTGCCATTGCTGTAGAAGCGGTCAAACCAGCTGCGTACGTGTACGGATACAGCCCCATGTAATAATGCGGTTGGCGCATCCATGTAAGACTCGCGGCCGCGTCCAGATCAACGGCATCACCCCAGAAGTCTGCGAGCACTTGCCCTTTCCATTCGGAGAGCTGTTTGGCAGTCAATGGTACGTCTTTTTGCGCTGCTTCGTACACTTTTCGTTGCATTCTCGCTTCTAGCAGATGCGTGACAAAGTTGTGGTAATACGTATTCATCAATTGCAAAATGACCCAACGCTTCAGACGAGCATCGTCGGATTGCTCCACGATGTGCTGCGCGAGCAAGAGCTCATTGAGTGTGGAAGGTGCTTCGATAAAGTACAGGGATGGACGAGAGTTCGTAAAGCTTTGCTCTCTTGTCGCCAGCATAAAATGTCCGCAATGTCCCAGCTCATGAGCCAGCGTGAAAGCACTACGCATATTTCCTGACCACGTAATGAGAATGTAAGAGTGTTTGCTGTATGTCGTTGAGCAGAAAGCACCTGTCGATTTGCCCACGTTGTCTACATAGTCGATCCAACGCTCATTCAGTGCCTTTTCCATAATCGCCGTGTACTCTGGTCCCATCACTTGCAAGGATGCCAATATCTTTTGCCCAGCTTCTTCAATCGTAACCGGCGGGCTGAATTCTGGATCAAGCGGTGCCTTCAAATCACAAAAGGCCAACTTCTCAAGGCCGAGCTCTTTTGCTTTCAGCTTCGCATAGCGTCGCATGTGCGGAGCGAGTTCATTCCCGATGATATCCAGAATGTTGTGGTACATATCCAATGTAACTTGCTGTGGCTTAAGCAGCATGTCCGTTACGGTCTCATAGCCACGCAGGCGAGACATGACGGTCTGTTTTTTCACCTCTGTCGCGTATACCGCAGCGAAGGAGTTCTGGTAGGAAGCGAGTGTCTTCGAGAAAGATTCATACGAAGCACGGCGCAGCGTCGTATCGGACGACATTTCATAATCGGTCTCAAACAGCGCGAAGGATACTGGGCGTTCATTTCCCTCTCCATCATGGACGGGTGCAAATGACATGTCCGAAAGCTTTCCGCGTGCATATATGTTATATGGCGCAGAGAAAACCTCGCCCATCGCCGCAAACGCTTCTTCCGTCTCGGCAGACAGTCGGTACGGCTTTGTTTCTAGCAAATCATTCAAGCTTTTGCGGAATATTTCGAGTCCTGGTTCTTCCTCCAAGAAGCTCTCGATTTTTCCTTCAGGCAAAGCCAAAATCTCGGAATGGATAAAAGAAAGCGCAGCGTTTAGCTGGGACACGACATCCCCTACCCGTGCAGAGTTCGCTTGGTTTTGTGGATTCGTCCCATCTTCAGACGAGCGCAGTCTGGCATACGTCGCTGCGATATTCGCCCGAACATGGATCGCCTCGTTTGCCTCCATGCATGCCAACAACGTCTCTCCACTCGTATGCAGCTTACCTTTGAATGCAGTGACGACAGGCAGATGCTGTATGATTTCTGCTAATTCTTGCTCCCACGCTTCCTGGCTCTCAAATAGATCGTTCAGGTTCCACGTATACTCGACAGCGACTTGATCACGTGTTTGTCTTGTCTTCACTCTGACTGCCTCCTTTAATTCTGCCAATAAAATATTTTTTATGTAATAAATTTGCCTTTTCATTTGAATTTTCCTACAATTAACCAAAATAAACAAGTGGATAACTTGCTCGAATTAGGCCGTAATCTGTCTTTTTCTGCGCTTTCCTAGGAAATTCTTTCAAATCATAAGCAGGTGATTTCGGAGGGGAAGGTAAAATAGATAGAGTGCAAGTAAGCCTTTTGTTCTTAAAAGGAGGAAATGAACCATGTCTTTTGAAACCTTGTTTGACCGTTATGCTGATCTCGCGGTAAAAGTCGGCGTGAACGTACAGCCTATGCAAACGTTAGTAGTAACTGCTCCGCTATCTACCGCTCCTTTTGTAAGAAAGGTAGCCAAAAAAGCGTACGAAGCGGGTGCCAAGCACGTACATATTGAGTGGACCGACGATGAACTCACACGGATGAAATATGATTTGGCTCCTGAAGAAGCGTTTCGTGAATACCCGCAATGGAAGGTACAGGGATTAGAGGAAATGGCGGAAAATGGTGCGGCTTTTCTCTACATTTCTGCAGCGAATCCTGATTTGCTGAAGGGTGTCAGTCTTGACCGCATTTCTACTGCCAACAAAACAACTGGTCAAGCTCTCCATAAATTCCGCAGCTATACCATGTCCGATAAAGTGAGCTGGTGCGTGCTTGCAGTTCCATCACCTGCATGGGCCGCCATGGTCTTCCCGCATTTGCCACAAGAGGAACAGGAGCCTGCTCTGTGGGATGCGATCTTCCGCGCCACTCGGGCAGATATGGATGACCCTGTCCAAGCTTGGCATGACCATCATGCGACATTGAACAGTAAGGTGGACCAGCTCAATGCCAAACAGTACCGCTACCTTCATTACGAAGCTCCTGGTACCAACCTGACAATTGAGCTGCCTAAAAACCACATTTGGATTGGCGGCGGAAGCGTAAATAAAGACGGTGTCTCCTTCATGGCCAATATGCCGACAGAAGAAGTATTCACCGCGCCATTAAAAGAAGGCGTCAACGGAACCGTTCGCAGCACCAAGCCTTTGAGCTATCATGGGAATTTGATCGAGAACTTTACCCTGACGTTTGAAAAAGGAAGAATTGTCTCGGCAACTGCTGAAAAGGGAGAAGAGTCCCTGAAGCAATTAATTGAAACAGATGAAGGCTCGCATTATTTGGGAGAAGTGGCGCTGGTTCCTCATTTGTCCCCTATTTCGCAGTCCGATATCATTTTCTATAACACGCTCTTTGATGAAAATGCGTCCAACCACTTGGCGATCGGGAACGCCTACAGTGTGAATATCGAAGGTGGCGCTGACATGAGCAATGAGGAATTGGCTAGCCGCGGTATCAATATCAGCCTCACTCACGTCGATTTCATGATCGGCTCTGCCGAGATGAACATTGATGGAGAAACAGCTGACGGACAGCGTGAACCATTATTCCGCAACGGAAATTGGGCTTGAATCTAACCTGAGAATGGCATAGCGAGAGGCTGGATTTCTGTCATCCATGACAAATCCAGCCTCTTTCTTTTCATGAAGGTGAAATAATCGGATACAAGTGTCCCTGCATGGCAAAGGACGCTTTCCCCGTTTCCTCGGAAACAACAACGATCAGTGCATCGCTTTTTTCACTTAACCCCAAAGCAGCACGATGTCTGGTTCCCAGTTTTTTTTCCCCTACCACAACCTGAGATAATGGCAGTACATTGGCCGCGGAAACGATATGATTTTCCCGAATCAGGACGGCCCCATCATGCAAAGGGCTGCCAGGATAAAAGATCGACTCCAGCAAGGAATGGCTCACCGTGGCCCCAATCGGTATGCCTGCTTGCAGCAGTAGATCAAGCGGGTCCTCACGCTCAACGACAATCAATGCTCCTTGGCGCCTTTTGGCCAAGTGCTGCACGGCCTTGGATAAATCCAGATATTTTTCCGTATAGGGTGAGAGATAGCATTGTAAATAAAAGGAGGCTGCTACTGTTTCGAGTCGGCTAAACTTCGTCCGTATTTGATCAAACGTCCCGAGCACACATTCGTTTTCATTTTTTAACGCATGGATGCTCTCATCTAACGTAACGGATATTCCCCTCAGCTCTTGCAGCAATTCAGCCTTCAGCGATGATGTATCACAGTTTACTTCTAGCATATGAACCCCTCAATTTCCATTTCTCTTCACGTTTCGTCCTTTGTTTGATTGTTCCCCTCCCTACAGGAAATCATTCTATTTCCTTGATGATAATTCCACTACAAACCGGACATAGTAACACACAAATGATGAACAGCTTATGGAGCGAAACCGAATGATAACGAAATGGAATGAGTTTCTTTCCATCGCACAAGTCTCGAATGATTTTAAGTATTATCCCCTGCTGAACGAGGAAAGTCCTTTTGTTATTTCGTACTATCAAACCTTGATAAAAACAGAGCTGCTGCAAAAAAATCTCTTGCGCCCCCTCCAAGAGCGTATGGAAGCAAATGAATCAATCACGGATCTGCGCCACTTTTCCCGCTTTATCTATGTGGAGGATATTATTTATACAGACGACATACAGACAGTCGTCTCCAAAATCATGACAGGCTATGCTGCCATCCAATCGAAAGACAATCTACAGTTCTTCGCCCTCATCAATCTAGCCAATCCGACTGAAGGACTGCGAACGGACAATGACACGGAAAACGAGTTTAGTGTCGTTGGACCAAAGGTAGGCTTTGTTGAAAACATCGATATCAACCTGCATCTTATCCGCCAGCAAATCAGCACACCCAAATTAATCATTCGAGAGTTAACCATAGGTACGCTCTCTCATACGCGCATCGCCGTTGTTTATTTGTCTGGTATTACGAATCCTCAGCACATTGAAACCGTTGAGCAAAGACTTCAGGCGATCGACTTCGATATTATTTTTGATTCATCACAGCTCGATCAAATCATGAGTGATAATTCGAATACCCCTTTCCCATTGTTTTTGTCTACAGAAAGGATTGACCGGGTCATCTATGCGTTAACCCTCGGGCAAATCGTGATTATTTCCGATGCATCTCCGTATGTCATTACCGGTCCAACCACGATTTTTGATTTCTTCATTTCTCCCGAGGATTATTATTTACCGTGGATCTTATCGTCTTTATTTCGGTTGATTCGCATTTTTGGTGTGCTTTTTTCTATTTTGATGACACCTGCCTATACGGCGGTTCTCACTTTCCATTTGGAAATGATTCCGCAAGACATGCTGGCTCCGATTATTTTATCGAGGAAATACGTCCCGTTTCCCCCCGTTTTAGAGGTGCTCTTCCTGGAGCTGACGATCGAGTTCTTGCGAGAAGCAGGTGCAAGGCTCCCGACAAAGGTCGGACAGACTCTTGGAATCGTAGGTGGAATCGTTATTGGTCAAGCATCTGTAGAAGCTGCCTTGACCAGCAATATATTGCTGATCATCGTTGCTCTGTCGGCGCTTGCCTCTTTCACTACCCCCATTTACAAAATGTCAAATACGATTCGTTTCCTGCGCTTCCCGCTCATTATTTTGTCTGGAATTTGGGGCGGGCTTGGGATTGCCATCGGTCTCATGTTCATGCTGACTCATCTTCTTCAGCTTAAATCGTTAGGAACACCTTACCTGGCTCCGCTTTACCCTTTTCGCAGACGTAGCTTCGCGGACAGCTTCATTCGCTCTTCCTATAGCAGAACGGCCAGAAGGTCTGCTGTTATGCGCGTCATCTCACAGTGGAGATATGATCCTGACAAGGCCACTCAAAAAAGAGACATTGATGAATAGATGAAGGAGCCGTCGAGGAAACCATGGTTGCAAAAAGCAAATGGATACTGGTGTTTTTTATATGGATCATAGCTGGCTGCTCTTCGACTCGAATCGTCAGCGAAGTACAGCTGATTCATTCACTGGGGCTCGATATCGAAGATCAAAAGATTAAAGGGGCAGCCATCACTCACGTGTACGGGAAGGAAAAGACACAGGTAGAGCTGCTGGAAACAAAAAGCTCGAATTTATTTACGATCCTCCCTGATTTTAATGCCATCACACCTTCTCAAGTGGAGCTAGGACAATTACGCTCCGTCATTGTCGGGAGGAAATATGCTGAAAACGGAGTGGAAACGCTCGTACATACACTTTGCCGCGATCCCTCTATTGGTTTTCGCCTTCAACTCGGTGTGGCGGAACCAAAGGCATTGACAATTTTGAAGGGCATCCGTCAAACGCAAGTCCCTTTTTTCATCTCCGATAGTATCGCTCAAAATATCAAAACCCTGAATTTGCCCAAGACGAACCTGCATATTTTCTTGTTCAATTTATACGGCGAGGGCCGTGATCCTTACCTTCCCTATTTCGTCATGCATAATGACAGAGTGAAGCTGGATGGTCTCGCGCTTTTCCGCGATGACAAATTCGTGCATCGCATCAATTCGAAAGAAAGCTTTTTGCTAAAAATCATGGTCGAAAAAGCCAAGAGTGGTCAAATTCCATTTGAAGTGACCATAAACAATCAAAAAGAATCCGGATTGTTGAAAACTCTTCATTCCCATGCCGCATTTGATATCAATACGACAGAGCCTGTCCCCAGCATCAAGGTAAAGCTCACGGTAAATGGGCAAATCAAAGATTATTCAAAGTGGCTGCAATTGTCCGATCCACAAGTATTGCGTCAAATGGAAAAAGAACTTTCCTCGTACCTGCAAAAGGAGGCGACGAGCTTTGTGAAGCATCTACAAAAGCTTGGCGTAGATCCGGTTGGATTTGGTGATTTGGTTCGCAGTCGAAGCGCTTCATGGGACTACTCGCACTTTAAAAAGGTTTATCCACAGATGAAAATCGCAGTGACTGCTTCGATTAAGCTGGAGCAAACGGGTGAGTAATGAATAACCAGGAGGGATCAGGTGAGTACTTCCATTCGGGAAAACGCGAAGGTTTCACCTTTTTTTGTATTCTTTCTCGTGCATGCCAATATCGTGGGGGTCGGGATACTAGGGTTTCAACGGACAATCGTAACCCATGCCGGATACGATGCCTGGATCTCGGTTCTACTTGCTGGGGCAAGCATCCATCTCATTGTTTGGATGCTCTATTCCATGTTGAATGCGGGCAGTCATGATTTGTTCTCCCTTCACGAGCTCTGCTTTGGAAAATGGCTAGGAAAAGTAATGAGCTTTGTGGTATTAATCTACATCTGGATGGCTGCTTTTCTCATCTTGCGTTCTTACGTCAGTATTGTGAAGCAGTTTATTTTCCCTCTCATGCATACCTGGAGTACGACGTTCATTATCTTGCTCCTCATTCTGTACATTATCACTGGTGGTTTTCGCACGGTTACGGGCGTCTGCTTTTTCGGTGTGGTGATTCCGGCGATTTTGATGCTTCCTTTGTTTCTTTTCCCTTTCGAGTACGCCCACCCGAATAACTTGTTCCCGTTGTTTTCGCATAACCTCCCCTCCCTATTGGCGTCTGCCAAAGACGCTGTTATCAATTATATGGGCTTTGAATTACTGTTCTTTTACTACCCATTTATCAAACGAGCAGCTCACTCGCAAAAATGGGCTCACGCTGGCGTCCTTTTCAGCACGTTCCTGTATGTAGCCGTCGCTATCGTAACATTCCTCATGTTTAGTCATGGTGAACTGGATAAGATTATTTGGCCGACCTTGACCATGCTCAAAATCGTCGAAATTCCGATTTTGCAGCGACTGGAGTTCATTGTGATATCTCTATGGCTGTTCGTGATTTTACCAAACATCTGCCTCAACCTATGGGGGGTTACCCGCGGAATGAAACAGATATTTGGTATCAGTCAATTCCGCGCCCTCTTGCTTCTCTTAGCGTCTTTGGCAATGGGCTCCTATCTGCTCGAAGGTACGACTCCTTTGCTCATGGCACTCGATTATTATGGGAAAGTGAGCCTCGTTTTCATTTTTGGCTATATACCGCTGTTGTTCTTGCTCTTCCTCCTCTGGGGGAAAAAGCGAAATACCGGACAATACCAAACTCCCGGGGCGGAAACAGAAAAAGCCCGATAGATGTCTATCGAGCTTTTCTTGCTGCGATTGTAATACCAGCTCCTGACAAAGCTTCTCGGATGCTCTGCGCGAACTCCAACGCATGGGCACCGTCGCCGTGAATACAAATGGAATCGGCCTGAATCGGGATATCCACGCCTTGCTGGGTCAAGACAAGTCCTTCACTTACCATACGAATGACTTGCTGAAGAGATTGCTGTTGGTCTGTAATCATTGCATTCGGCTGACTGCGCGGTGTCAGTGTGCCATCCTGCTGATATGTACGGTCGGCAAACACTTCGTGCGCCGTAGCAAGACCGATTTTCTCCCCAGCACGCGTCAATTCACTTCCGGCCAAGCCATACAGTACCAGTTCCGGATTTACTTTGTAGATGGCCAAAGCGATAGACTCGGCCAGAGCGGGTCTTGTGGCTGCCATATTGTACAAGGCCCCATGTGGCTTCACATGATGCATGACGCCCCCTTCTGCCCGTACAAACGCTTGCAAAGCGCCGATTTGATATACGACTAGATCGTAGGCTTCTTCAGGGGAAATCTCCATGTTGCGGCGACCGAAACCGATCAAATCAGCGAATCCAGGGTGGGCACCGATTGCCACACCTGCCTCTACTGCCATTCTTACTGTTTTTCTCATCGTTGCAGGATCGCCAGCATGGAAACCACATGCCACATTTGCAGAGGTGATATAGGACAAAATTTCTTGATCGTTGCCCAACTGATAGGCGCCAAAGCTCTCTCCCATATCACAGTTTAGATCTACTGTTTTCATCTTTTTACCTCCATCCCACGGTTACTTCTATACCAAGCTTGATCGCCTTCATCAATGAATCCCTCTCGATAAGCGCCTTTTGAGCATCACGCAGAGAAATTTCTTGAAAGTGAATCTTTTCGCCTGGCCGCAACTGGGCGACGATCGGCAAATCTATAGTCGGCACATAGCCTATCTTCGGATAACCGCCAATGGTTTGTCTGTCTGCCATCAGGATAATAGGTTGACCGTTTGGCGGAACCTGTATCGTACCAATGGTGACCGCAGCCGAGATCAGTTCCATTGACTGCGTAAGTTCGAGCGCCGGTCCTGTTAAACGATACCCCATCCTGTCTGATTGTGTAGACACTTGAAAGGTTTGTTCGAAAAAGCTTTGACGACTCTCTTTCGTAAAATCTGCGAATTGCTCGCCTTGTATCACCCGTACAACCGCTTCTCCATTTTTGACAAAAGTATTAGAAGGAATAAACCAATTCGCTTGATAGAAGGGAGCTGCTCCTGCTTTTTTTTCCAATTGGTTAGCGAGAAATTGACTGAATGAACCTGGAGAGCTTTGAACTAGCTTATCTCCTGCCGCAAGCATTCTACCCGCAAAGCCTCCGAAGCTTGCACGGAGATTCGTACTGCGACTTCCCATCACAAGTGGCACATCCCATCCGCCTGCGACTGCGAGATAGGCGCGACAGCCTTCCTTGGCCAGGCCAAACTTCAAGATGCTTCCACTCCTGATCCAGACTGCTCGATTGGGTAAGACGGATCTATCATTGATCGTGACTTTGAAGTCACCACCACAAATGGCTATTAGCATGTCCTTATGGAACAATAAGCTTGGACCTCTCATCGTCAGCTCCAGAACCGCATCCGTTTGTTGATTGCCAACTAACATGTTCGCAATCTGTACAGCTTGCTTGTCCATCACCCCGCTGACACTGACCCCATACTGCTGAAAGCCAAATCTACCTGTATCTTGAACAGTCGTGCAAAGTCCTGGCGTAATCACCTCTATACTCACTTAGTACACCTTCTCCCCGTTTTCGTATTCCCGCTCGGAGATAGGACGGAAGCGAACTTTATCACCAGCGCACAAGAGACTTGGAGAACTTTCACCTGCCTGAAATAAGCGCAGTGGTGTTCTTCCGATAATTTGCCACCCACCTGGGCTCTCTATCGAATAAATACCTGTTTGCAATCCTCCGATCCCTACACTCCCCATCGGAATAGATAGCCGTGGCGAGGAACGTCGCGGCGTGGCCAGTCGCTCATCCATTCCACCGAGATACGGAAAGCCGGGAGCAAATCCGATCATGTACACCAGGTACTCTGTGGTCGAATGGATAGAAATCACTTCTTCTATACTAAGACCATTTTGTTTGGCGACTACCTCCAGATCTGGACCAAAGTTCCCACCATAACAAACCGGGATTTCTACCAGTCTGTACTCTTTAGAGTGAGTGTTGGAGATTTGCTGCGACATTTGCTCAAGAATAGCAACGGCACGATCGTATGGCAAAATATCATCAAGTGGATCGAAAAGAGTAATCGGATCGTAATAGACTGTAACAGTCGTAAAGCCAGGTACAGATTCGATCATACCGGGGAAAGGATGCTCCTGTAGGTATTCACAGAATAGGATGACCTGCTCATGGGTCAGTTGATCGATAACCTCTCCTAGTTTGACCATGACACCCGAGTCCCCAAGAGGAGAGAATTCATATCTAGGCAACGTTTTTCCCTCCATTTTCGAATATCGGCACTGCCACATGAATGGAAGGGAGGAGGGTTTCTCCTCCTTCTCAGCTAATTTGTCCGCCTTCCATGACAATATCCCGATCATTAGATATGGTCGTCTCGATTGCCAATCGCAAGCCTTTTACAATGGTTTCTAATGCCATGCTTGGCTGCCCTGCTTGCCTTACAGCCTGTTCAGGCAAATAAGGGATATGGATGAACCCTCCGCGTACGGAAGCTTTTTTCTCAGCAAGGTAATGCATCAATCCATAAAAAAGATGGTTGCACACATAGGTACCGGCCGTCTGCGATATAGAAGCCGGAATTCCTTGTTGTTTTAACTCATGTACAATCGCTTTGATTGGCAATGTAGACCAGTAGCCAGTAGGACCGTTTTCCCTGATCGGTGTGTCAATCGGCTGATTTCCTTCATTATCCGGGATTCGAGCATCATTGACGTTAATGGCTACACGTTCAACCGCAATATCTCCTCGTCCACCTGCCTGACCGATACATAACACGATGTCCGGATTCGTTTCTTCTATTGCTGTGTATAAATGTTCAATAGATTTTTCAAAAACCGTAGGAATTTGGCGCAGCTCTACTTTATACAAATCAGACTCGATTTTTCCCAGCTCTTTTACCGATTCCCAAGCAGGGTTAACCGTTTCTCCACCAAAAGGATCAAACCCTGTTACTAAAATGGTCTTCATGATTGTCTCCTCCGATCCGCATCGGTCTTATTCGTGAAAGTCGAATATGGTCTTGTCCATGCTGTCGAGAAACACGCCGTGGGCTAGATGCCACACACTCCATGACAGCACGATTGAAAACCTTATGTGTTTCTATGCAATCTCGCAATGCTCCTCCCGCGACCGTCTCATCAGCCGCTTCCGTTATTAAATCAAGCGTCACCCATTCAGGAAAACGAGAGAGCAAGGAAGGAGAGGTTCTGTTCGGCTTTGTAGGCCAACGATAAAACAAGAAATCTTGATCTGTAGGCAATGGGAAAATGGCGGGCTCCCAGTTATGTCCATACCGAATGTAGCGCTCGATAAAGCGTTTATTTTTGTTCCAAAGACGCGGATGATGTCTCAGCCCTTCCTCGGCTGCCTTTTGAATCGTATCAAGAGCGACAGCATGATGAGGATAGTCAGATCGCTCCATCTCGCGGCCAATTCCATAAAAGAGTGAGATCGGCATCCAATAAGATACAGGGAATCTCGGCGGGCTATTGTACCCTGCGAATGGTTGTGTCCATTCATGCGAAGGGATTCCGTGATCATCGATGATCACATCCGGCAACCAGCGATAAAACAGTTGGGGAACTACCCGCGATTCGCCAAAAACACTCGGCTGAAAACGGTGATTGGTATATTCTAATCCAACGGCATTATAACGGGCAGCATGATGCTTCCAATATGGATTATCCTTGACGAGCTCTTGATGAAGTGCGACCCCATCCGGATTGGCAAATGGAATCACGACCAGATTGAAACGAGTAAGCCACTCCATTTTTTCGGTTATGAGCTCTGCCACCAGCTCACGTGCAGCAGGCATGCTGGAAACCTCGTTTGGATGATGTCCGGTTTCGAGCAAAATGGTTGGTTTATACAGAGATAGCTTGTGAGCTGATACGTATTTGGAAATCTGGGGTGCTGTTACCTCCACCGCAAAAATCGGCCGTCCTTCAAACGATTTCTCTACTTCCCACATATGTACAGACGGATGTGTAGCCAGCTCTGCCCATTCGCCCATATCTGGATGATGGTTTCGGTGTAGATCAGGAAGCTTCCGTTCTTCGATGCTGGTACTCTTTTCGTTCGTTCTCAGGATGCGAGCTTTTACAGGAGCAGATTGCTCTGCCTCGAAGTATAAATGAGTCGTTTTGATAGAGAAAGCTTGTTCTTCTTTATATTCTTTTACGCGAATGGTTGCCTCTGGAGAGCTGGCTGGCTTGACCTTTACAAATGGTCGCACCGCCCCAGGAGAATTCCACGCCACTCCCGTTTTTCTTTCACCCAAATACGCATAGTAGTCCAGCGTATAAAAATAAATATCTTCATGCAACGCTTCTAACGACGATATTGTTTCTTCGTCTATGTCTAGCCGTTCTTCCTGTTCACTCATAGTGACGGTTACCTCTATCGAATGAAAGAGCGGAATGTTTCCTTGATACGGCTCATTTTGTTTACATAACAATTCTTCTGTCAACTCAGGTAAAAATTGCTGCGTATAGAATTGCCAAAACCTCTCTCGATCCGTAGGAACCAAGAATTGTTCTTTTGTTGTTTCATAGGAGAAGAAGAGCCCTGACGTAGTTGGATAAGCTCGACTTTGCTCGTCAGCATACGGCACTGTAGATACAGGTACATCCAAATTCCATGTACCTAAGTGCGCAAATCCGACTCCCCAAGCCTCGACTTGGTAAGTAGTCGGTAGGTTCTCATCCATCACGAATGATATTTGCGCCAAAGACAAGCCCAATTCTTTTTCCAACAACTGATCAACGGGGTATAATTCTTGAAGCCATCGATGAGAAAGCTCCATCCCGCCTTCTCTTTCTTCTCGTTGGAAAGAGATCAAAATTCGTTCTACTCGTTCCCCTCGTACAAGAGACGGCAAAATCGTTTCTTTTATCCAGCACAAACCTGGTTTAAAAGCAGAGTGAATATGTACCGTATTATCGTTATCCGGAAGCAGCTCCGTGATTGCACTCTTCCAGCATCGCTCCAACGCACGTCGAATTTCTTTTGGTTCTGACAAAAAAGCGGTGACCGCAAGCGGAGACGATAAGCACCCGGCCATCTCCTTTTGACTAGCAATCGCGATCAACTGCTCATGAAACAACTGTTCTATCTCATTTCGTTCGCCCTGGTCTTTCCATGTTTTCTCTATAAATAGGGGGAATTCCTTCTCTTTTGGCTCGTCTGATTCTTCCCATACACCAAAAGTCCCCCCGAGTCGGTGCGAAGTGGCAGTCCCGAAATAATCAAGCGCCGCAACTATCGCTTGTCCTCCCCCTGAAAGCTGGATGACTCTTGTTGTCTTTTCTCTAGGGTCCGGGATTACTTCGACCACTCCACTTGCTAGAGGTGCTTCACCATTCATGTGTAAGGAAAAAGTGAGCTCCGCAATCCGATTTGCTTCTCCTGTGAGCGGGAAATGTATCCCGGTCGAGGCTAGACCAATCCGAGCTGCAAAGCGGGCGGCAGACATAACCGCCTCTACAGTATGGATTCCTGTAAAAAATACATCTGTCCGACTCGTTAAATCCGTACGCCCCGCTTGATAGAACCCTGCCGTTGTCCATAGCTCTGTCAGACTATCAAGTGGAGTTGGTCTCTCTACGTTAGGACTTCCCTCATGCGAGCTCATCATCGCGTACTGGGGTATCGCAATCTGACAGACAGGTGAAGCATCCGCCCGAACATATAGTTGAACTTCCTGTAAAGAACAACGAATCCTTTCAATGTCACCGAGTGAAGCCGTTGCATGTACTCCATCTGTCCAATATGCCGCCATCCAGCGCAGTAATCGGCTAAGACTCTCCTCGCTTCCACCAACGAAAGCAATTCGATTGTTCCCTCGATCGAGGGTGCATGACGCCTCATCTACGTCGCAAGATGGCTCGATACATACGGTGCACAGCCACTCACCGCTTTTCGTGCTGCTAGCAACCATCGGTGAATCTTCCATACGAATGGAAGGCAGATCCAGCTCACTTGTTTCAAGGCCTAATCGGGCACAAAAATCAATGAATCCTTCTACGACGATTCCCGTTTGAAAACAGAAGGAAACAGACAATGAATCAGCTACACCGTCATTGTTTCGGTCCGCAACTAACCCTTTCGTTGTAAAAATATCACCTAGCCCTCTCATTGGTTAGCCCCCTTACACGCGCAGATTTGGATCTAGCTCATCACGCAGCCAATCGCCCAACAGGTTAATTCCAAACACCGTAATCATAATGGCGATGCCAGGGAAAGTAGCAACCCACCATGCCGTCTCCAGATAGTTGCGACCGTCTGCCAGCATGCCGCCCCATGTAGGAATCGAAGGGTCTACACCCAATCCAATAAACGTCAACGATGCTTCCAACAAAATGTTGGTGGCTACATTTAACGTTGCCAATACGATGATCGAAGAAGAAACGTTTGGCAGGACATGTTTTCTGATGATCCGAAAATTCGTAGCCCCGATTGCTTTGGCAGCCTGGACGTATTCCATTTCTTTTACACTCATGACCTGTCCTCGAACCAGTCGCGCAAAGCCTACCCAGTTACTGATCCCCAGAACAAGTATGAGCTTCCATAGACCTGCCCCAAAGACCGTCATGACAATAATCGCAAACAAAATGAAAGGGAATGCCAACTGTACATCTGCCAAGCGCATTAACAAATCATCTACCCAGCGCCCGTAAAAGCCTGCGATGAGGCCCAGAATCACCCCGATAACTAAGGAAATCAATACGGATACGACACCAACCAATAACGATATTCGCGCTCCGTAAATGATCCGGCTCAGTAAGTCACGTCCTACCTGATCCGTACCTAACAAATACTCGGACTTCCCCGTATCGTCCATCCACGAGGGAGCAACCAACCGTGCACGCAAATCAGCTTTATCAGGAGTGGATGGCGCAATTACCGGTGCAAAAAGTGCGGATACGACGGCAAGCATAAGCAAGAACATCCCCGTCATTGCCCACGGATTTCGAACGAATCTTCTGCCCATTTTGCTCCATTTTCCACGTTTTTTGATTGGTGGATTGGTCTGATTGTTTGTAACTGTCGCTGTCGTCATTCGCTTTTTCCTCCTCCCTGCCTAATACGTGGATCAATAAAGCCATAACTGATATCAACCAACAGGTTCACGAAGATCATCAAAAAAGACAAGATAATCACAGAGCCTTGAATCACTGGAAAATCACGTTGCGATATCGCATCAATCAGCATACGCCCGATACCTGGCCATGAAAAAACTTGCTCAATAATCACGGTACCACCCAACAACGTTCCAAATTGCAATCCAATAAAGGTTACCGTTGGGATTAATGCGTTTCGTAAGCCATGCTTGATGATGACAAGCCATTCCTTGATCCCTTTGGAACGGGCCGTATTGATATATTGCTGATTCATTACCTCCAGCATGGAAGAGCGAACTAATCGAGCCAAAATTCCTGACAAGATGAGTCCGAGTGCAACGGAAGGCAGAACCAAATACTCCAGACCTTCATAACCAGAAGCAGGAAACCAGCCCAGCTTAACGGCAAATATGATGATTAACATAATCCCTAACCAAAAGTTAGGAAAAGAGATTCCTAGCAATGAAAAAATACGTCCGAAAAAGTCAGCTACGCTGCCTCTGTAAACAGCGGAAATGATCCCTACTGGAATCGCAATCAACAGGGCGACAAACATTCCCCCGAAGGCAAGCAGCAAAGTTGCTCCCATCTTCTCCTTCATCATGTCGATCACGCTCTCACCCGTTCGGAAAGACGTGCCAAAGTTACCGGTAAACATATCTTTTAAATAAAGCCCGAACTGTACATGAACGGGCTCGTCCAGACCGAGATTTTTCCGAAGCTCAGTAATTGCCTCTTTGGTAGGCTCACCTGCTTGAAACATGATCGATACTGGGTCACCAGTCATTCGCACCAGGACAAAAATGACAAGAGTAATAGCAAGAACGACAAAAACACTATGTAGTAGACGTCTAATTAAAAAGGCTGCCATCCCGCTCCTCCTTTATCAAAAGTGAAGGGAATAGAAGAGACATCTTCTACTCCCCTGTTCAAAACATTCTTATTCAACCGATGCTTCGCGCAAATCGATACGTTCATCTGCCGGAGGTTGGAAGCCTTTTACTCGTTTGTTTACAGCCCACAGGTTGATCGTTTGATAGAGCGGTACATCTGGGACTAGCTCATACAGGCGTTGATTCAGTTCTTTAAATGCTGCCAGACGCTTTTCTTGGTCAAATGTGGAGCGTTCTGCTTTCAAGAGCTCCTCTACTTTTTCGTCATAGAAATCAGGGTTCCAAAACTCGCCTTTGTGATACATCAGATAGGCAGTATTATCAAAGTCGAGCGTCCATCCACCCCAGCCATTCCGGTACATATGTCCTGCTTTTCCGTTCGGAATGAGGTCAGAAGTAAATGTGGAGGCGTCCACCAGATTCAGCTTCACCTTGAGACCGACTTGGCCTAATTGCATTTCGATCGCTTGCGCTACCTCTTTAAACGTAGCATCTGTACCAGGGAGGAAGAGATCAAGCTCAGTCCCTTCCTTTACGCCTGCTTCTGCGAGCAGTTGTTTTGCTTTTTCTGGATCATAATTACGTAATGGCAGGTTAGGATCATAGCCGAAAGACATATCGCTTTGGAATGAATTGACACGCTTACCATATCCGCCGAGCAGCGTTTCGATAATCAAGTCTGCATCAATCGCGTAAGCAATCGCTTCACGGACTTTTACATTGTCGACTGGCTTCATCGATGTATTGAAACGAATCGAATAAACGGTGGGCGACCCGACTTGCATCAGTTCAAGATCAGACATGCCCTTGATGGATTCTGTTTGGCTAATCTCGACTTTTTTCATAATGTCGATGGCACCTGTTTGCATTTCCGCTAGACGTGTAGTCGCTTCTGGAATAAAACGGAACGTTACTTTTTCCAGCTTCGGTTGACCTTTTTTCCAATAGTTTTCATTTTTCACCAGTACAACCTTGTTATCTTTTTCATAGCTATCCATTTTGAAAGGACCCGTACCTACTGGATGCGTGTTAAAGTACTCGTCCCCTTTTTCCTTGTAATACTTAGGCGGAACGATCACACCGCCATAACCTGCCAGCTTTGTAATGAGTACAGGATCTTTTTCCTTGAGAATCATATTGACTGTAAACTCATCTACCACTTCTACACGGTCAATCGAAGCATAGTTCGCTTGCTGTGGTCCTTTTTTCCCTTCTTCACCAAGCAGGCGATCAAATGTAAATTTCACTGCTTCCGCGTTGAATGGCTCGCCGTTGTGGAAGGTAACTCCTTGACGAAGTTTAAATTGAAGGGTCTTGTCATCCTTGAACTCCCACGATTCAGCGAGTCCTGGCTGGATTTTCAAGTCAGTGGTACGCTCGACTAAGCCTTCAAATACAGATGTTGCTACCGTACTCCAATCAAGCAAAAACGTATCAATCGGATCCCAAGAGTGCGGATCTCCATTCACACCAAGTGTAAGTTCATTTTTTGCCGGAGCTTGCGCTTCTGTCTTAGATTGCGGATTTGCCTGTGTGCCAGTGTCAGCCGGCTTACTCGAACATCCGCCTATAGCAGCAGCTAGCACGAGTAATGCGGAGCAAGCGGTGATACCTACTTTCTTTTTCAAAACAAGTCCCCCTTTTCTTTTCGTTCTGGAATTCATGTTGAAAAAATATGATAGACCGTCATTTGTTCCTATTGGTTATACAAATGACAGGCAACATATCGACCATCGCCCATCGATTGAAATTCGGGCTTGTCCGTTTTGCAAATTTCCATACAATCCGGACAACGGGTATGAAACGTGCAGCCACTCGGAGGATTCGCAGGACTCGGTACATCTCCAGTCAAGATGATGCGCTCACGCTTCGTTTTTGGCTTGGCAATCGGAACTGCTGACAGTAATGAGCGCGTATAAGGATGCAGCGGCTCTTCATATAGCGCATTTTTGGGTGCCAGCTCAACCATCCGTCCCAAATACATCACGCCGATCCTGTCGCAAAAATGCTTCACGACGCTCAAGTTGTGAGAGATGAATATGTAAGTGAGTCCGTATTGCTTTTGCAAATCTCTCATCAGGTTCAATACCTGGGATTGAATCGATACATCGAGCGCAGATACTGGCTCATCTGCCACAATCAGCTTGGGATTTAGTGCTAGTGCACGTGCAATGCCGATCCGCTGTCGCTGACCACCACTAAACTCATGAGGGAAACGCTCTGAATTTTCCGATTTCAAACCGACAACCTGCATCAATTCCGCTACTTTTGCCTTGCTTTCTTTTGCAGTTTCATACAGTTCGAATATGATCATTGGCTCCTCTATGATCTCCCCTACTGTCATTCGCGGATTGAGGGATGCGAACGGGTCTTGGAAAATGATTTGCAAATCCTTTCGCTTCATCCTCATCTCATTTGGGGAAAGTGCGGCTAAATTCTCTCCTTGAAAAATCACTTCGCCACCCGTAGGCTCGAGCAATCGTAGAATAGCTCTGCCTGTGGTTGACTTCCCGCAACCGGATTCACCTACAATTCCGAGCGTCTCCCCTGTTGCAACGGTAAAAGAGAGATCGTCAACAGCTTTGACGTGATTCGTTACCTTCTTCAATAATCCACTGCGAATTGGAAAGTATTTTTTTAACCCTCTCACCTCAAGCAAGGGATTACATTCTGATTTTTCCAAAAGATTCACATCCTTTCCGCTTACTCATTCAGCCAGCATCTGCTTTTCGTACCATCATTCAAATCGAATAACGGTGGTGCTTGCTCGTAGCATTTGTTAATAGCCTTCTGGCATCGTTCAGCAAAACGACAGCCTACGGGCATCTGACCTGGACTCGGAACGGTCCCGCCAATCGTAAACAAGTACTCCTGCTCTGTGTCCATATCCGGGATCGAGCCCAACAAACCAACCGTGTACGGATGCTTTGGAGTGGCAAATAGCTTTTCGACCTCGGCTTCCTCGACGACTTGCCCTGCATACATGACAACCACCCGATCACACATCTCTGCTACCACACCAAGATCGTGCGTGATCAGCATGATGGTCATCTCGCTCTTCTGCTGTAGCTCTCTCATCAGGTCAAGAATTTGCGCCTGAATGGTCACGTCTAGTGCAGTCGTAGGCTCATCTGCAACCAATAGAGATGGACTACAGGACATCGCCATCGCGATCATCACACGCTGCCTCATCCCGCCAGATAGCTGATGCGGATACTCATCAACGATTTCTTCCGCTCTCGGAATCCCGACCAGCTTCAGCATTTGGATCGCATGCTCTTTGGCTTGTTTTTTGTTCATACTTGTATGATTCAAGACGAGCTCCATGATCTGCGCCCCGATTGTATAAACCGGATTGAGTGAGGTCATCGGTTCTTGAAAAATCATCGCGATCTCTTTTCCTCGGACCTTCCTCATCTGATCCTTGGAAAAGGCAACCAGATTTTCACCGTTGTACAGGATCTCTCCTCCGGTGATTCGCGCGGTTCTCGGCAGAAGCCCCATGATGGATAGGGAGGTGACACTTTTTCCACAACCCGACTCCCCTACTACGCCAATCGTCTCCCCTTTGTTGATTTGAAAACTAACGCCATCCAAAACGGTAATTTCTCCATTATCGGTTCGGAATTTCGTCTGAAGATTTTTGATTTCCAGCATCAAAGTCCCGCCTTTGCATCTGAATATCCCAGCTTGCTCATGATTTGATTCGCTACTGCTTTTGTCTCCTGTACCAAATACTCCAATCGATCTTGCTGGAAGCGTGATGTAGCTCCAGCCAAGCTCAATCCAGCTATGACTTGTCCCGTAAAATCTCGAATAGGTACAGCAATGGCTGCGGAATCCGGCTCCAGTTCACCGTAGCTGACTGTATAGCCATTTTCACGTGCATCGTGAATCCATTGCCATAGCAGATCTTTGTCTGTATTGGTGTCTGGTGAGATTTTCTTCATGTCTACCCGGTTCAACAATTCTTCGATCTCATGATCCGGCAGGAATGAGAGTAAAATGCGCGGGCATGCCCCTGCGTACAACGGTGATTTTCTACCTACCTGCGTATATACACGAACATACTGGCGGGTATCGACTTTTTCGATGTAAACCCCTTCGTCTTGATCACGAATAATCAGGTTGACCGCCTCATCCACCGTATCCCGCAACTGCTGCATATACGGGAGCGCGATTTTCCTGATCTCCAGCCGTTGAGCAACAATGTTCCCAAACTCCAGCAGCTTCAATCCCAATTGGTATTTAGGCGGATTATGAGTGGTCGTTTTGGAGACAAAGCCGCGCATTTCGAGCGTCTGAAGAATTCGAAACACCGTACTCTTCGGCATATCCGACAACTCGACAAGCTCAGCCAGGCTTAATTCACTGTTTTGGATAAAATATTCTAAAAACTCTAGCGTTTTTAACACACTTCGGTTTGCCGTTTTTTCTGTTTTGTCCATTTTCATCACCATTCAACTGTCCCAAAATACGGAACGTTATTTTGTATTTTGGCATGACACAATATTAAATGAATTCAGTTATTTCCGTCAATACATTTTTCCCCCTTAGCTATTAGGTTGTTCTACCTACTGGCTCGGGGGTAATTTGTACGTAAGGTTTTAGTGAATATTCTTTTTCTTAAACCGTCCACCTGAAACATCGTGAATATGACCAATCGCCAAAAATGCAGAGGAATCGATTTCCTCCACGATGGATTTCAGCTTCGCTTCTTCCAATCGGGTAATGACACAGAAGATGACTTTTTTGACGTCTCCCGAGTAGCCACCTTCTCCATTCAAATAGGTAATTCCCCGCCCCAATCTCGCGGTTAACGCATCGCCAATTTCGTCTGGATAATCACTGATGATCCAGACTGATCTTGATTGCTCGAGCCCGACCATGGTAATATCGATCATTTTATAAGCGATGTAGTAAGCAATTAACGAGTACATAGCCCGGTCCCACCCAAAAATGAAGCCAGCACTGCCTAAAATAAAGATGTTAAAAAACATGACCATTTCGCCGACCGAAAACGGACTTTTCCTCGTCATCAGGATCGCAACAATTTCCGTTCCATCCAAGGAACCGCCCGCGCGAATGACAAGTCCGACACCAATGCCGATGATAATCCCACCAAAAACGGCAGAGAGAAGCAAATCGTCCGTCAAGCTAGGAACATGATGGAGGTAGCTCGTCCCCAACGACATCACGACCACACCGAACAGCGTAGAGATGGCGAATGTCTTGCCAATTTGCTTGTAGCCAATAAGTAAAAAGGGCAGGTTCAGCAGGAATAAAAATAATCCGAGTGCTCCTCCCGTCAGCTTTGAGGCCATAATGGAAACACCGGTTACACCACCGTCAATGATGTTGTTTGGAACCAGAAAGATTTCCAGTCCAACTGCCACCAACAAAGCTCCAATGATGATTCCGAGAGTTCTCAGTACGATCCTTCTTTTTTTCGTCCGCTTATGAGTGATCGGAGCAATTGCTTTTGCATCCATTTTGATCATCCTTAGCCGTTTTTTTCTTACCACTTCATCTTTCCCTGGTAGCAAAAAAAATAGCCAGCCAGGATTTCTCCCAGCCGACCTCTTCATCATCCTTTAGCCCCAAACCGCAATGGAAATAATGCCAATCGTGATCATCAAAGACATCGACAGACGCCATACGCGTTGTCGTTCCTTTAGCAAAAAGACCCCGAGCAGCGTACCAAAAACCGTACTTACCTCACGAATGGGGGCAATGGCTGCCAGTGGTGCCAATGTCATGGCAAACAAAAACAACAAATACGAGCCTGGTGAAAGGACGGCACCAAGTACAATCGTTCGCCAGTTTTTTTGCCACTCACGGCGGATAAGTCCCTTTTTCCAAACAAAGCCCCCGGCGACAATCAGACAGGCAAAGTTGGTGATTTCCAATAAAGCGAATGGAGATAATTGTTGTACGATTTGCTTGTCGGTTAACGTGTACCCTGTAATGCAGAGCCCAACAGCAAAAGCGTATCGCAGGGCGAGCGGATTTATTGGTTGAGCTTGACGATCTGTGCCAATCATTCCACTAATGGCGAAGACTCCGATCACGATGCAAATGACCCCCAGCCATCCCGGTACAGATAAATACTCTTGAAAGAAAATGGCGCTAAAAAACGGAATGAGAAGCGTCCCCGTCCCCCTCATGATAGGGTAAACCTGAGAGATATCCCCGTATGTATACGCCTTTGAAACCAACAAGGTATAGCATCCTTGAAAGAAAAAGGACATAAACAGAAAAAGAACCAGAGACCATGTCAGTTGTACGTGCATCAATTCCCAAATGAGAACAGGCAAGAGGATCACGGTTGTTGGCAATGTAATCAACCAAAGAAACGCCATTTTGTTCTCACTTTTTTTCGTGAACAGGTTCCAGACTGCGTGCGCAAGGCCAGACGATAGTACGAGCAGAATCGAAATCGATAACATGTGTGCCCCTTCTCTCTCTTGTTGTACAAATACAACGAAAGACAATAAAACACATTGCGTTTCGTTGCCTTTCATTCGACGTGTTCAGTATACACCCAGTCCCCGCAAAAATTAAGCATTGTTTCTGCTTATGGCCCAAACCATTTATTGATGCTGCGAACACACGCATCTTTTTCCATTCTCCGCATTTTGGGTTATAATGGAGGGATGACACTTCGTTCGGAGGATCTGACTACATGTTGCAAAGAGAGTTGACTCGGGAACAAGCGATACAGGTAGGCGAGCAAATCCTAATTGCCGTCGAAGGACACATCATTGAACGGGGCTATACGTACTTTTCTGATGGCGTCGTCTTCAATACACGCGTAGAACAAGGCCAATATTTGATGAGTGATGTTCAAGGTTCCGAGGTGTATCATGTTCGCCTCGATATGGAAACGGTTCAAAACAGTACCTGTACCTGCCCTTATTCGCGCATTTGCAAGCATATTGCTGCTACTTTTTTTCAGATGTATAGTGTGTTCGAGAATCCTCGCACATTTTTGACCCGCTCCCAACAACCAAGACGAGCTACTTTTTCTCCTCATCTGCTGATTCCTGCTTATAAATATAGCCATACCGCTCCTGCTCAGCAGGATACAGCGTCTGTTTCCTCTCCGCTTACCGCAAATAGCTCCGTCAAAGAATGGTGGGCATTTTTTGAGAGCTGGACACGCAACCTGTTTGCGGCCATGGAATCGTATCGAGCTTCCTCTGAGTTATTATCGAGCTATCAGAATGTGCTGAGTGTTGCTGCCTCGTGGCCGAAAGATCGCGCACAACTTTTTGTCATTCATGCCAATCTGTTTCATCTCATGAAGCTTACACAATACGTGAAAACGTACCGCCAATCATACTGGTTCCTGGATTTGGTTCAGACAGCCGAGCGGCTATTGGATCAATTAGAAGGGACATTGTACTTCGCAGATATCCCTGCTCTCTTGACTGACCACCAGGATGCCATCATAGATACTCTTCAACTGACAAAGCAATTGAAAGAAAACGAAGCCACCTCCCTCTACTGGATTTTCGCCTATCAAATGTTATGGTGGATGCTATTGAAGAAGCCGGAGTGGATGCAAGAGGAGATCCATGTACTGGATCAGCTTATCAACGACGAAAACAGTTCTGCCGCCGAAAAGGAAAAAGGGCTGCTGCTCCGCGCCCACTTTCATGTGATGGAAAAAGAAGATGAAGCTGCTCTACAAATCTGGAAAAGAATGAGCCGTTTGAACCTATCCTTCTACTTGTCCTATATGAAATCATTCGCACGCAATGGCGAATGGCAACGATTTCTCGATTGGACTGCTTCCTTGACGTCCTTAATCGGTCAAGCCGAGACACAACAATACCGTCTCGTTATCGCCATTTGGCAGGAAGCGATGGAGCAAGTGGGACGATCAGCCGAGTGCGGCGCCAAGCTAAAGCAGTTCTTACCAAGCAGTTACCACGAATATGCCGCCTATTTATATGACGAACGACAGTTTCAGCAATGGATTGATTTGCAAATGTCGTTTCAAGTGCCCATGGCAGATATCTCGATCGTGCAGGTGAAAGAAATCGAGGAAGCCGAGCCGACTCTGCTCTTCCCTTTTTATTTGCGCGAGGTGAACAGACTGATTGCGGAACGTAATCGAACGGCCTACAAAGAAGCGATCAAGCTCATGAAAAAGGTAAGGACGATTTACAACAGAGCAAACCAAGATCCGCGCTGGGAACGATACGTGGAACAATTATCTGCCAAACATAATCGGTTACGTGCTTTTCAAGAAGAGCTAAGGAGAGGAAATTTCAACTTATGAATACCGTCACTACATTGGTTCTAGACGGAGAGCTTTTGGCAGACGGACAATTCTTGATTACTGGCAAAGACACGCAAGGAGCAGTGATCGATCCAGAAGAATTGGCAGGAACACTTTTTGCGTGGGATGAGTCCTCCTATTACGGAACCTTCCTCAACAAAAACGAGCATGGCGTATTGCTCAGCCCTGCCAAGGCCCTCTCCTTTTTCGTCTCCCCCCAATGGCTTTTGCATCGGACCTATTCATCCAGCAAGTCATTTGAACAATATACGCATGTAGCGGGAATGATCCGGGATACGCTCGCACAAGGCTCTATTGCCCCTGATTTTTCTTCCTGGAAAAAAGGACAAATAGGCTGGAGAGCCATGCATACTCCCGGCGATTTTCCAGAGTACGGACACAGGTGGCTATCGCTCGTCGTAGAGGAATCCTTGCAGGGCACTGGTGAGATTGGACGAAAGTGGGAGCAGCTATTGACGCAATACCCGGCTCTGTACGTCATGGGCTCCGAGCTTTCTCCACACCTTCAGGAACAGGAATGGTTGCAATCGATAGGCTGGCTGCCAGATACGACACCGTTTCGCACATGTTTGCAAATCGTCGAAGCCGAGGAGCATCCCAATGACTGGCAACTCCAAGTGTATTTGCAGAATCGTGAAGAGCCAGATCAGTTATTTCTCATTGAGCCACACCAGTTGACGGCTGAGGGGGTAGCTACCGCCCGCATCCCTGCTGACTGGCGTGAACACTGGAATCGTTTTCTCACGGACCTCGCCAAATGCAAGGAGATTCTCCCGTGGCAAAAAGACTCCCAGGAGAATCAAAGCCGTTTTCTCACCCGACTGACGAACGAGCAAGCGTGGATCTTTTTGACGTCGAGCAGTTTGCAGTTGGTGCAAGCCGGTATTCATGTCTTTCTACCAGCGTGGTGGGAACAAGTACGCCGGGTAAAACCGAAGCTAAAAGCCAAAATTACAACCTCTGTCGGGGCTAGCCGACAATCCTTCCTGGGTGTCTCCCAGCTCATGGATTTTGAATGGAAGCTCGCCTTGGGACCTGTGGAGCTCAGCGAAGAGGAATTTGAGGAACTCATTAAACAAAAGCAACGCCTGCTGAAAATTCGCGGGCATTGGGTGCAATTGACTCCCGATTTATTCTTGCAGTTGCAAGAAGCACTCAAGAAAAACAAAGCGAAAAACGGCATGTCCCTACGTGATGTCATGAGAATGCACCTCGCCCCTACTGTAGAGGTGGAGGAGCTACCCGATGATGAGTTCGATTTCGATACTTCTCTAACGGTTGAAGTTCAGCTAAACCAGCATTTGCGAGAGCTGTTGAATCAATTGCAAGAAACGAAACGCATCCCGATCATGGAGCAGCCATCTACTTTTCACGGGACGTTACGCCATTATCAGCTGGAGGGCAGTTCGTGGCTGTTCTTTTTACGCCGCTTTGGGCTGGGAGCTTGTCTGGCCGATGACATGGGATTGGGAAAAACGGTTCAATTTATTACGTATTTGCTTCATGTCAAACAACATGGCCCAGCCAATACCCCTTCTCTCTTAATCTGCCCGACCTCCGTCATAGGCAACTGGCAAAAAGAGCTGAAGCGCTTTGCCCCCTCTCTTCAAGTAATGATTCATTATGGCAATGATCGCCAAAAGAAGGAGGCGTTTTTGCCAGCGATCAAGGGAGCGGATCTGGTGATTACCTCCTACGCCCTGTCCCATTTGGATGAGCAAGAGCTAGGAATGATTACATGGGATACGATTTGTCTCGACGAGGCGCAAAATATTAAAAACGCCTATACAAAGCAAGCATCCGCTGTGCGCGATTTGAAAGCATGGCACCGGATCGCTCTCACAGGCACTCCGATCGAAAATCGTCTGAGTGAGCTCTGGTCTATTTTTGATTTCTTGAATCCTGGTTACTTGGGAAGTCTCGGGGAATTTACCCAGCGCTTTGTCCATCCCATCGAACGCGACCAAGACCAGCAACTCATCAATCAGGTGCAACGACTCATTCAGCCTTTCCTGCTCCGTCGCGTGAAAACCGATCCGAACATTCAGCTCGATTTGCCGGATAAGAATGAGAGCAAGGAATATGTACCGCTGACTACCGAGCAAGGCGCACTTTATGAGACAGCGATTCAGGATATGTTTGATCGTATGGAAAAAGCCTCCCCTATGGAGCGGCGCGGTCTGATTCTAACGACACTGACACGTCTGAAGCAATTGTGTGACCATCCTGCCCTCATTTTGAATGAAATCTCAACAACGGATGAAGCCAGTCGCTCACACAAATTGGAAAGACTGCTGGAACTGGTGGAGGATATTCGCCAAAAGAAAGAGCGTTGCCTGATTTTTACCCAGTACATCGAAATGGGCAATTTGCTCCAACGAGTGCTGACACGAGAAGGTTATGGACCTGTCTACTTCCTAAATGGAGCCACGAAGAAAGAAAAACGCGATGAGATGATCGCTCGTTTTCAAGACCAGACACTTCCGGACGATGAACGCGGAGCCATCTTCATTCTTTCCTTGCGCGCGGGTGGAACCGGCTTGAACTTGACGGAAGCCAACCATGTCATTCACGTAGATCGCTGGTGGAATCCTGCGGTAGAAAATCAGGCCACTGACCGGGCCCATCGCATAGGACAGCAGCGCAATGTTCACGTCTACAAATTCATCTCGCTCGGGACGATTGAGGAACGCATTGATGAAATGATGGAGAGAAAGCTATCGTTGAGCCAGCAAATTGTCGGGACGGGCGAAAGCTGGATCACGGAGCTATCAACAGAAGAGCTGCGGGACTTGTTCACCCTGCGTCATGATTGGCTAGACTCGAAAGGATAGGTGGAGAATGGAGCGAGTGCAGCAAAACGACAGCAATTCCACTATGCGCCGTCCTACAGAAGAGCCCAAGCTGCCCGAGGCATGGCTGCGTTTTTTGGAAGCTGTTCAACAACAATTTTCCGATAACCAAACAAAGAAAGAGTAAGAAGGATGAAAAACCCAAGGCCTGATCACGTTATGGATCGAGCCTTGGGTTTGATTTTCCTAGTGGAAAGGAAACCTCCACTGTCGTCCCTTTATTCGGGGTACTTGAAAAATGGATATACCCGTCGTGTGCTTGAATGATTTTATAACATATCATGAGTCCTAGCCCGGTCCCTTTTTCCTTTGTACTATAAAAAGGCTCGCCTAGTCGTTTCAGCCGTTCTTCCGCCATACCGCAGCCTTGATCAATGATTCGAATCATTACTTGCTCGTTTTCTTTACGCCCAGCCACGATGTGAATCGTGCCACCATCTTGCATCGAGTCAACGGCGTTTGACAGAAGGTTCATGAAAAGCTGCTGAATTTGATTCTGATCGCACCAAATCACGGTCCCTTCCACTTCCTTGACATCTAGCGCCAGATGATGACACTCTAGCTTCACTTGCATCAATCGGGTAACCTGTCGCAGCAAACTCGCTAGATTTTTTGCTTCATACGGTTCTGTGCACTCTCTTGATAAAAAGACGTATTCTCGCAAGACACTCTCTAATTGGTGAAATTCAGCCTGCATAATATCAAAATATTCTCTCTTCCATTGATCTCGACGGAGCAATTGTACGAAGCCCTTGATAGAAGTTACCGGGTTTCGTATTTCGTGTGCAACCCCGGCAGCCATTTGCCCTATGACGGAGAGCTTGTCTATTTTTTGTAAAAACTCTTCTGTTTGCACGTGCTTCGTGTGATTTCGAATGATAAAGATGACTTGGTTCGCCTCATGTTCTTCATGAATCACCGGAGTGCCTTTTGCCTCCAGCGTGATCTTTTTGCCATTCCGGTCCGGGCAAGTAAATGTAATGAGACGAGGCTGCTTCTTTACCGTGATCTGACGAATCGTTTGCATAACAAGCCTGCCCGTTTCCAATGGTAGTACAGCTAGCAGGTGTCGATTCACAACTTCATCAGGAGCGATCTCCAGAACGGATTGAACGGATGGCGAAATATACGTAATGATCCCCTGACTATTGATGATCACGATAATATCGGACAAGTTTTCTGCAATCATTCGATATGTCGATTCATTCTCATGTTGCTGCTTACGAAGAACTTCTCCTCGCTCATTCTGATCCATTTCGTATGTATCTAAAGCTCGGTGTTGTCCACCATTGAGTAGTAGAAATGCACTGTTCCTAAACCTTTCCTCACGCTTCAACACACGAGCCAAGTCTTCGGCAGGCATGGGCTCACTAAACCAAAATCCTTGAGCAGAATCACAGCCAAGCTGCCAAAGAAAATCCAGTTGCTCTTGCGTCTCTACACCTTCTGCCGTTACTTGCACGCCAAGACTTCGTGCCATCGCCATGACGGTTTTGATAACGGTCGCCTGTGTGACATCACTCATGCATTCCCTTACACAGGATTGATCGATTTTTATTTTGTTCATGGCAAAGCGAGATAGATGTTGAATACTGCTATAGCCCTTCCCAAAATCATCCAAGCTGATTTTTACCCCGATTCTTTTTAGTTCTGCTAAAATTTCGATGGTACGCTCCCCATCTCTCGCAGAATCCTCGGTAAATTCCAGCTCCAAATAGTGAGGCCGCAGGTTCGTTTCTTCTAAGATCGCTTGAATCCGGCTACCCAACTGATCCGATTCCAGGGTATACGATGACAGATTCACGCATGTCACAAGAGGTGGTAGTCCAGCGTCCTGCCAAGCTTTGTTCTGCTTGCAAGCCGTTCTGATCACCCATTCCTCTACCAAAAGAATCAACCCGCTCATTTCTGCTAACCAAAATACCCATTCCGGGGGCAGTAGCCCTCTTTGATGATGGTTCCATCTTACCAGAGCTTCTGCTCCGATTATTTTGCCTGTCCTCAGGTCGTAGAGTGGTTGATAATAAAGGCTAAGCTGCTGATTGACAACCGCTTGATGAAAATCTCGAACGTAGCGATCCAGTTCCTTTTGGTTCATTGTCTGTATACGAACCACGCCTTCCTGGAAATCATTCTGATTTTTCCAACTTTACCCCTGACTCTACTTTATAGGAAGAGGCTAGCCCATGTCCATACGTCTACTGTGTATAGAAAAAACCCTCCACAAAGGAAGGGTCAGCTACGCACGAATTCTCATCAGAGCGCGCTCTTCTTCTTTTATCCGCGGACAGGTATAGCAATACTTTTGCTCCCCCGTCTTATAATACAAACAGCATTGATTCTTAATCCGGACTTTCGCTTGGGGGTCACGCATATCCTCGATCCACCGCACACCCACGCGAAATGGATTTTTTTGCAATCCAAAGCTCTCGCCTTCCAACTGATTACAGAGGAAATCGTAATCAGCCTTCACTTGTTGCTTGATGCTATCCTGTTCTACCAACGCCACAAAAGCATCCGTATGGTAATTGAACTTGGTTGGGAACTGTCCCCAGAGCATCGCTTCTGGGTTTCCCGTTACCTTTGCAAGAGTCGTGAGCAACGGGTGAAGGAAGTCTTGAAAATACGCACGATAGCATTCCTTCAGCCAGATTGAGCGCTCTGCTTCGCTCGTAGGCGCTTCTACGATCTCATACGCCGGTAGCACAAAGACGAATTGCGGATAATCATCCTCGTAAAACAATTCAATCGTCATATTATCCAGTGTCATGGTAAGTGCACGATTCCAGACAGAGATCATATACGATAGACCGAGAGAAGGGCTCGTGAGCCAACTGCTGATGTAAGTACCAGCAGCAGTCAGCTCATGTGCCTTGATTAGCGGAGCATAGATTTGTACGAGCTCATTCATATGTGTCGGGTCTACCAAATCTCTTGCCTTCATCGAAAATAAGGCATTGGGTCTCGGTTTTGAAGAAATATCAAACCGTTGGGCGATAAAATCGTCATCCCATTCTAGCATCATGATCTCCCTCTCTATTCATTATCAAGAAAAAACGCTGTTTGACTGGTCGAGGTACGTACCGAACTGTGCTTGATACAGTCTGCTGTAGATGCCTTCACGAGCCAAGAGCTGATCATGACTTCCTTGCTCCGTAATGCCTTGTTCCGTTACAACGATGATTCGATCTGCATTTTTAATGGTAGCCAATCTGTGGGCGATCACCAATGTCGTACGGCCTTTGGACAGTTCCTGCAAGGACTGCTGGATCGCCGCCTCCGTTTCGGTATCAAGTGCAGAGGTAGCTTCATCCAAAATCAGGATCGGCGGGTTTTTCAAAAACATGCGTGCAATCGCCAGTCTTTGTTTTTGACCACCGGACAATTTGACTCCGCGTTCACCAATAATCGTCTCCAGACCAGCAGGCTGAGAACGGATAAACTCCTCTAGTTTAGCCAGACGCGCTGCCTCCCAGATCTCTTCCTCTGAAGCGTTTAGTTTTCCATACATGATATTTTCGCGAATCGTCCCTGAAAAGAGGAACACATCTTGCTGAACGATTCCGATTTGGCTACGCAATGACGTTAACGTGATTTGGCGGATATCCATTCCATCAATGGAGATGCTGCCCCCGTCGATCTCATAAAATCTCGGCAAGAGACTGCACAACGTGGTTTTTCCTGCTCCAGAAGGGCCTACAAACGCAATGGTCTCGCCCGCCCGGATGTTCAAATCAATATTTTGCAAAACAGAAGACTCTTGGTCGTAGCTAAACGAAACATTCTTGTACGAGATATCGCCCTTCAGCGACTCTACCTGGATCGCATCTGGAGCATCCGCAATATCCGGTGCTGTGTCCATGATTTCGATGTAGCGTTTGAAGCCGGCAATCCCTTTTGGATAGCTCTCGATAATCGCATTAATTTTCTCCAAGGGACGGAAAAATACATTCGTTAACAGTAAGAAAGCGACAAATTCACCGTAGGTCAATTCCCCTTGAATAACAAACCAGCTACCGCAAATCAGGACAAACAAATTGACTAAACGCATCAGGACGTAACTGACAGAAATATTTTGGGCCATGATTTTATAGGACAACAGCTTCGTGAGCCGGAAACGCTGGTTGTTCTCTGCGAATCTTTTGTTTTCAAATTTCTCGTTGGCAAAAGCTTGTACGACGCGCATTCCGCCTACGTTGTCCTCAACACGTGCGTTGAAATCCGCCATGTCGCCATATAGGCGATGGAACGCTCCCGTCATTTTACGGTTGAAGTGAACGACGAAGAATATCAAGAGCGGAATCACCAAAAACGTAAGCAGCGCCATTTCTTCATTAATATTGAACATCAGGAGAAAAGCACCGATCAGCGTCATCACGGCGATAAACAAATCTTCCGGACCGTGGTGAGCGACCTCCCCGATCTCCATCAAGTCATTCGTTAGACGAGATAGCAGATGCCCCGTCTTGGTATTATCGAAAAAGCGGAAAGAGAGCTTTTGAATATGGTCGTACAGCTTCTTCCGCATATCCGTCTCGATATTAATTCCAAGCATATGTCCCCAGTAGGTGACGACATAGTTCATCCCGGCGTTAAGACCATACAAAGCCAAAAGTCCAATGCACGCCCACACGATCATATTCCAATCCTTGCTCGGAAGTAGTTGATCGACGACCATGTTCACTGCAAGCGGAAATCCCAGCTCCAACAAGGCAACGAATACTGCACACGTGAAGTCGAGGATAAATAATCCACGATAAGGCCGATAGTAAGAAAAAAATCTGCGAAGCATTGAAGCAGCAACTCCTCTCTCTCAAGAACAACATCAATCAAGTATTTGATTTTGAAAATCATTTTCATTATATATGGATTTGTCTTTTATATCGATGTTTTATTGGAATTTTTTTCTTCGCGGAGCACATTGGCAGAAAAAAACGGTTCGAACCTCCTTATCCATCAAGGAATGAGAGGCTCGAACCAGTATTTCCCTCAGCGTAAATCTTGATAAGCAGGCACCCCACCCGCTCCTTTGGCAGAAAGGATCGCATTGACGACCGCTTCCGCCAGCACTTCTACACTCAGCGTTCCGACGAGATTGACTGAAGCATCCACGCCCCCTGTGGCAATAGCAAAAATCGTATCTCCATCACTCATCGTGTGAACCGGATGAATCGTTTTTGCGAGTCCATTATGCGCCATTTGCGCGACTTTATTCGCTTGTACTTTATTCAAATTCGCGTTGCTCGCAACCACTGCGATGGTAGTGTTCGTCCCTGCCGGAACTGGGGGAGTTGCCGCATCAATCATCCAGGACAGGCTATCGCGTATATTGCTATCCTCTCCCCTCGCTCCTGCCAAAATTTCTCCTGTGGAGGGTAACCGCACTTCTCCGACGGCGTTCACCGCTACGATTGCACCTACGACAAGACCATTTGGCAGACGGCGAGAAGCTGTTCCAAGCCCACCCTTCATTGCTCGCTTCATCCCAGCCATTTTTCCAACTGTCGCACCTGTGCCTGCCCCGACATTTCCTTGCTGGACTGGCTGTTTGCTGGCAAGACGTGCTGCCTCATAGCCCATCTGTTGATCCGGACGAATTTTGGCACTGCCAATCGATAAATCAAAAATAACCGCTGCTGGAATGATGGGGACGACGCCCACCCCGACATTGTAGCCTTGGCCCTGTTCTTCCATATAACGCATGACACCGCTTGCTGCATCCAATCCGTAGGCACTGCCCCCTGTTAAAACGACAGCATTGACCTCCTGGACAGAATTGATCGGATTCAACAAATCCGTTTCTCGCGTCCCAGGTGCTGAACCTCGTACATCTACCCCGCATGCTGATCCTTTTTCCAACACAATCACTGTACAGCCAGTCAAGGCTTCCTCATTTTGGACTTGTCCGACTTTGACGCCAGGAACATCGACGATCGTACCACTTGCGAGCTTTGGTATTCGGGGTGAGCCGTTCTTTGACGAGCTTCCTTCTTCTCCAGTTGTCTCCTGTCCAATAGCAGTTCCAAGCGTCAGGAGAGAAGCAGGTACGGCTGCAGCCAATCCTAGCATGGCTGTTTTTTGGAGGAATTTCCGCCTGGTTACGGACGGTTTCACTAGCAATTCTTCATCCTTCTCTTGTCCTTGCTTTGCATCCTTCCAATCCTTAGGCATCGTCGTATCCACCCTTCATCATAAAAGTTTAATCGCGTTTATTATTTTTAGAAATTTCAGACTTATTTTCATCTTAACTTGTTTCACTGTCCCACTCAATTCCCCCTTGCACTTTTGGTCGGAAAGTCGTATCTTTGTGCCTTTTACCATTTCCTAAAAAAAGATGGCGAAGAGGACTCCTTTTTACTATAATGAAAAACTGTGAAAAACGGCCCCGACTTTTCTGAAAGGGGAAAGTCACGATACGATACAGAAAAGAGGAACATTTTTGAACCTTCAACAACTAAAAATGGAATGGTTTTCTAATGTACGTGCGGACGTACTTGCAGGTATTACAGTTGCACTTGCCCTGATTCCGGAAGCCATCGCTTTTTCTATTATTGCCGGTGTCGATCCAATGGTTGGGTTGTACGCTTCCTTTTGCATCGCAGTTATTATTGCGTTTGTCGGAGGAAGACCGGGCATGATTTCCGCAGCTACAGGTGCTATGGCGCTATTAATGATCACTCTGGTCAAAGAGCACGGCATCGAGTATTTATTCGCCGCGACTGTTCTGACTGGTATTTTGCAACTGGTACTGGGGGCCTGTAAAATCGGCAGGCTGATGACCTTTGTCCCTCATACCGTTGTGCTTGGTTTTGTCAATGCGTTGGCTATTCTCATCTTTATGGCTCAGCTTCCCCATTTCATTGGGGCGTCCTGGGTTATGTACGTCATGCTGGCTGGAACGCTCGCGATCATATATTTGTTACCGCGTCTCACCAAAGCTGTCCCTTCTGCTCTTGTAGCAATCATCGTCATGACGGTCATTTCCATTTGGGCAGGTCTTGATTTGCGGACCGTTGGAGACATGGGCGAAATCACACGTCAATTACCAATCTTCCACTTTCCTAGTGTCCCGTTGAACTGGGAAACACTCATGATCATACTGCCCTACTCCTTTCCACTTGCATTGGTCGGGATTCTGGAATCATTGATGACTGCTGCCATTCTTGATGAGATGACAGATACCCGCAGTAACAAAAATACAGAAGTGAAAGGCCAAGGGATCGCCAACATCATCACCGGATTCTTTGGCGGAATGGCTGGTTGTGCCATGATCGGACAGTCCGTTATCAATGTGAAATCAGGTGGGCGTGGCCGTCTGTCCACCTTGGTTGCAGGGGTTTTTCTCTTGTTCCTGATCCTGGTCCTTGGAGATGTCGTCAAACAAATCCCGATGGCTGCCCTCGTAGGTGTCATGGTCATGGTATCGATCGGGACGTTTAACTGGCAGTCCATACGGGACCTGCGGAAAATTCCTGTTGGGGATGCCGTTGTCATGATTACGACAGTGATCATCGTCGTCGCTACGCACGATTTGGCTAAAGGGGTCATTTCTGGAGTGATCCTGAGTGCCGTCATTTTTGGCTGGAGGATGGCTCGCTTGCATGCCACCTCCTACGTGAGCGATACTGGTGAAAAAGTGTACGCCGTCTCGGGTCAGTTGTTCTTTGGTACCATGACGCACTTCGTCGACCTCTTTTCCTTTCAGGATGATCCCCAGCAGATTATCATTGACTTTTCTCGTTCCCACGTCTGGGATTTGTCAGCCGTAACAGCTATTTCAAAGGTCGTAGAGAAATACAGACAGTTGGACAAATTCGTCGTCATCACTGGACTTAATGAGGAAAGCAAGCGATTGATTGATCGAGTGGGGATAAGCACGCCTGCCGGACATTAACCTGCCGTTTACATGGAAATCCCCTAACGGATACAAGAGCTGACATCTCTTGTCGTTAGGGGATTTTCTTTTGTCTGAATGAAGTCAAGGTTTCCTCTTATTTCTTTTTTGCAATAGTCCGATCATATTTCCGAATTGGTCAGCAGTAAATTGCAGTGCTAGAATGATCAATAACAATATTCCTGCTTTTTAACTGCAAAGGTTGTGACAGAAAGATGGAATTTTCATGGAAACGTAATTTGATCGTGTTATGGATAGGGGTATTTTTCTGTAGTACCGCCTACTCCATCTCCATCCCATTCCTGCCCATCTTCCTCCATACTTCACTGGGGGTCAATGAGCATCTGGAAGCTTGGTCTGGCATTTCGTTTGGCATCACGTTTTTAGCAAGTGCACTCATCTCGCCATTTTGGGGCTCTCTTGCGGACAAATATGGACGAAAGCCTATGTTGATTCGCTCTGGATTTAGCCTCGCTTTGCTGTACTTTTTGACGTATTTGATTACGGACCCTTATTTGTTTCTTGTGTTACGGATCTTCCAGGGCCTGCTAGCCGGCTACGTACCTGCCGCCATTGCGTTGGTAGCGACGAATACACCAGAAAAAAACGTCGGGTACGCACTGGGGATTATGGCGACTTCGGGTGCAACCGGAGGAATTATCGGTCCGTTGGTTGGCGGCGTCGTCAGTCATGTATGGGGAAACGCGGAAGCTTTCATTTTTTCAGGATTTGTTGTGCTTGTAGCAGCGCTGATCGCTACTTTCTTCGTGAAGGAAACGAACTTGAACCGCTCCGGCAGCCGCTCGAGTGTACGAGAAGATTTGCGTGCTGCACTAGCAAATCGCCCATTGATGTCCATACTGGGTATGAGCCTGATGGTCACGATTTCCGTTATGCTTCTTGAACCTTTATTAACCGTGTACGTCATGCAATTGGGCGCTTCGCAGCAAGACGCTTCTCTCAGCTCCGGCATCATTTTTGCGGCAGTCGGAATCGCGACGGTCATCGCTGCTCCACAATGGGGAAAGCTTGGGACAAAGGTCGGCTATTCCAAAATCTTGTTCATCGGCTTAATGGGTGGGGCGATCGGAAATTTACTGCAATTTTTCTTCACTAATCTGTATGGATTTGGCATTTTGCGATTCGCGTACGGACTGTTTTTTGCCGCTGTTTATCCGTCGATCAACGCCATGATTGTAAAAGTCTCGGAACCAGAATTTCGCGGCAGAGCGTTTAGCCTGAACCAATCTTCGACGCAGCTCGCGACGATGATGGGGCCAATCATTGGCGGCTTTCTCGGGGGACTCATCCCCATTCGCTTCGTATTTATCATAAATGGCATTGCACTGTTGATTACTGCCATCATGATTCGATCCAAGCGATCACAATTGGCCGGACAGCCGATGAAGCAGCAGAGCACGGAGCGTCAGCTAGCGACAAAGTAATGAGTGTAGCACGATTACAAGCAAAAACTCCCTCTCAAGCGTGCAGGTGAGCACCTGGCGATGACAGAAGGGAGTTTTTTCACGTTATCCCGCCTTTTCTTGCACGATCGTATTCGTTACAATAGTACGTATCCATAGGATGAACAGAAGATTCTGACAACCAAAAAGTCAAATTACATACGCCTTGGAACTACCCGCATACACCGATTTGACGAGACCACTCATTTTGTCTGAGGAAAGGGGAACACGTACATGTCGGGAAAAACGGTGATCTTGCTTGTTCTGATCATTATTGGGCTGATCTGTGTCAATCTGTTTGTCTCCAACGGTTTCATTCGCCTGCTTGCTATCTCAGGAATCTTAGGAATTACCTTTGTCTTGCAGGGGGCCGTGATTCGGAAGAGGTGAAGCTGGCGGTTACCAGCGAAGGCGATCTACACAGTCACGCTGGCTTTTTCATGAAAACAGCAGCGGGTTCGGTTGAAAAATCCAATCCTAGCCCGCCGCTGTTACATTCGCGCTATTTACTCGTGCTCGTCTCCCACTCATGAATGGACGAGCACAATCTTGCCACGTACTCTACCCGTTTGACTAAAGAGATGCGCGTCTCGAACGCCTTGAATGGTCAATGGATATATCTTCATCAAAGAAGGCTTTACATGTTTGGCTTCCACCAGCTCACGGATATGATTCATGTTTACCCCATCTGGACGCGTAAACACAAAAGTAACATCCAGCTCTCGTTCTTTCTCAACTGCATCAGCGAACGAAGGTTTCTTGGCATCACGCTCGCCGATAATGGTTGCTACTCTTCCTTGCCGCTTCATAAATGTTAAAGCTTCTCCGTATGCTTCTCCACCCAGCGTGTCCAGCATGAATGTAAATTGTGTAGAGGTGTGAAGTGGTCCCTGATCATACACGATGACTTCATCTGCTCCCAGCTCACGGACATAATCGCTGTTTTTGGAGCTGGTTGTCGTCGCCACGTAGGCACCTAGCGCTTTTGCTAGCTGGATTGCCATGGAACCAATCCCGCCGCTTCCCCCCAACACCAGGACTTTTTCTTCCGCTTGTACCTTCCCTACCTCCACCAATGCCTGCCAAACCGTTAGTCCGACCAATGGAAGTGAAGCTGCTTCCGCATAAGACAAACCACGTGGTATCGGGGCTACGATATTCGCCGGAACGACAATTTCATCTGCGTATGTCCCTTCTCTATCCAGCTCTGGACGGAAGAAGACATCATCCCCGATTTGAAAATCCTGCACATTCGTACCGACAGCCGTTACCGTGCCCGCGGCATCCCACCCTAAAATCAGTGGTAGTTCAAAAGGAAAATCTGCTTGCAGCAGTCCTTCCCGCACCTTCCAATCAACGGGATTTACCCCGCTCGCTTTGATCGATATGAGCAAATCGTCTGGCCCGATTGGTTTTGTTGGCAGTTCAATTTCTGCTAACTGTTGGATGCCGCCGTATTGCTTGATGCCAATTCCTCTCATCGAACTTCCCCTTTTTATTCGACTATTTTTTGCAATTGGTTTTCGATGTGACTCTCTCCCCATTCACACATGACATCCAGGACCTTCGACAGTGTCTTGCCGTACTCAGTCAAGTCATACTCAACACGTGGGGGAACCTGCTGAAAAACATTGCGGGTGATAATGTTGTCCGCTTCCAATTCTCGCAGTTGCTGCGTTAACATTTTTTGCGTGATGGCAGGCATTGCGCGTTTCAATTCGCTTGTCCGCTTTGTTCCTTTTGCCAACAAGCAAAGGATCACCACTTTCCATTTTCCTCCAATAACCTCCAATGTTGCCTCTACAGGGATATTGTATTTTCCCATGTCCTCCCCTCCTCATATGAAGCTGGAATCAAACTCGCTCCGGTGAATCGATATGGGCCGGAAAATAAGGCAATACTTCTTGTCCTAGCTCATCGATGACCTCGTCAATGGGACGCTTGCTAGGGAACAGGGCGAAAAACAAGTGATTGACACCGACCTCTTGATACATGGCCAGTAGTTCCAAAAGCATTTTTCTACCAACTCGGTAGCCTAATCGAATCGGCGTGACCGACTCATCCGGATTTTCCGCAAGATCCAAGTGAAGAGGCTGAATAAACGGCTTGAATACACCTGGATGATATTTCTGGACAAGCTCTCTCCATTCTTGGATGGCATGTGCTTGATTGAATGGATCACGCGGGTAATAAATCCAGCCATCTCCGTTTTGCGCAAACCAGTCCATTGTTTGTTGACTGTACCCCGTGATAAAAGTAGGAATGGGCGCGGTCGATTTTGGTACCAGATTCGCTCCGTCAATCATGCCATATGGGGAGTTGATTTTTGGGAAATCCTCTGCCATGACCTTCTGCAAATAGTCGTAGCCATCGCGAAACAGCTCTGCACGTTGTTCATGTGGTACATTCAATCCATGAAAATCAGCCCGTCTGTCCCCGGAAGAAATCCCCATCATCAAACGTTGGGGAAACAAATTTTCGATGGTCGCTGTCTCTTTTGCCACTCGTAGCGGATGCCGCAGTGGAAGAACGATACTTGAGGTACCGAAAGCGATTTTTTTGGTTTGCGCAGCCAAATACGTTAAATAAATCATCATGTCATAAATTTGCCCGGTTGCAGGGTCACCAAAAGCGGGGTCCTGCAAAATCACATCCCGCAGCCAGATTCCGGTAAAGCCATAGTCTTCTGCCGCTTGGACGAGTTCAACCTGGCGCTCCATTGTCGGTGCTTCCCATTCGTATGCCTCTAACGGAATGTGAAATCCCAAGGTCATCTTGCCTTCTTGGAACATTCGCTGAAATCCATAATGACCGTCGAATTTGCTCATCGATGCTCTCTCCTTACGTGATGTATATGGAAATCAACGGCGGACTCATGCATTCATCCATCCGCCGTCTTTTTACAATTAATGACGAGCTTTTTCCAGCTTGCTGCTGATCACCGTGAGTAATGCTGCACCTAACACCATTACTCCACCCACCCATGGTGTATGAATCAGTCCAATGGTATCGACGATGATTCCTCCCACAAAGGCTCCAATCGCAATGCCGAGATTGAATGCCGCAATGTTAATGGCAGAAGCTACATCAACAGCACTTGGCACGTATTTTTCAGCCAACTGCACGACATATACCTGTAAACCCGGTACGTTCATAAAAGCCAAGAGGCCCATCAGCATAATCGTCAGGGTTCCCACCCATTTGAAAGGAGCAGTAAATGTTAACAGGATCAGAATGATCGCCTGAATGATGAACATCCAGCGCAACGCTTTTATCGGATTCTTGTCAGCCGCTTTTCCTCCGACCGTATTTCCAATCGCTACTGCAATCCCATAGACGAGAAGAATCAGACTGACAGCACTTGCCTGATAACCCGTGATTTCTTCCAGAATCGGCCCTAAGAACGTAAAGGTTACGAAGGTACCGCCGTAGCCAAGTGCCGTAATCGCAAAGACAAGCAACAGTGGCACGTTTGTGATTATTTTCACTTGGTCTTTAATAGAAGCAGGCTTGGCTTTTTTCAAATTGCTTGGTACCAGAATCGCTGTCGAGATAAGTGCAATCACGCCAAGAATGGCCACACCCCAAAAAGTCGCTCTCCATCCAAACATTTGTCCAATAAACGTTCCCAAAGGTACGCCTGTAACGGTTGCGACAGTCAGACCAGTAAACATTGTCGCAATCGCACTGGCACGCTTGTTTTCTGGCACCAGATCGGCTGCAATCGTCGAACCGATGGAGAAAAATACTCCATGAGAAAACGCGGTAAAGAAACGGGCAATGATTAAAAGCGTAAAACTACTCGACAAGGCTGCCGCACTGTTGCCGACAACAAAGACAATCATCAAAAGCATGAGCAGCATTTTGCGTGGAATTCTACTTGTAAGTGCTGTAATAATCGGCGCTCCAATTGCTACTCCTAATGCATATCCAGAAATAAGAAGTCCTGCTAAGGTGATGGTTACTTTCAAATCCTGTGCGACTGTAGACAACAAACCGACGATAACGAATTCAGTAGTTCCGATACCAAATGCGCTGATTGCGAGAGCAAGTAAAGCAAGAGTGGAGTTTTTCGCACCAGTTGCTTGCTGCTTCACATTGGATGTAATTGTGCTCATCTGAGGTGTATCCTCCCTTATTTTTTCTTGCCATTCACAAAGCAGGGCCCTTACTTAACATGATTGGCGAATATGTTGCATCTGAATGCTATTATGTCTCATGCCTCACTTGATAGGAAGTACGTACTTTCAAGTATCATAGGCACTAAAAAGTACCTTACACCTGTCATTAGGCAATAAAAAAAGCCGGGAAGACTACTCCCCGACTCATTACCTTATCTCTCTTGCAGCGCTACTTTTAATCCCAATAAGATGTACACAGAACCTACGATTTTGCCACTCCAGCGGCCCAGCCAGGAAATTCGTTTCACCAGATGCCCTAATGGTCTGATACTGATCGCAATCAGCGCGGTGTAAAAGAATCCCAAGATGGCGAAAATCAGTCCCAGGACAAGGAATTGGAAAATGGCTCCCCCACGCTCCGGATGTACGAATTGCGGCAGAAACGCCAGAAAGAACAACGCCGTCTTTGGGTTCAGTAGTTCTGCGAGGATGGCTTGCCCATACGATTGCAGCGGTGGCAACGGTGTTACTTTTGGCAGTTCTGGGTCAACCGGTTTTTCAAGCATGGCCCGAACCCCTAAATAGACCAAGTAAGCGGCTCCCACAAATTTTACGAGATTGAATGCCCATGCAGATGTCATCAATATCGCGGATAGTCCGACCGCTGCAAAAATCGTATGAATGAAATCACCGGTGGCAATGCCCAGCCCTGCCATGATCCCTGCTTTACGCCCTCCCTGTACGGTACGCGTGGCAGTTAACAAGACAGCGGGTCCCGGAATTAAAAAGAGGCCGATCACAACAGCCAAAAATGCTCCCATGGTAGTCCAATCAAACATGTACTCTCCCTCTTTGTATCGAATATTCAAATTCTCATCCTATCATAAACGATGTGCAGCCAGAACGATACGGTTGAGGCTTACTTTTCGGCTTCATGAGCTTGTGGCGGAAACAAAATCATGATGGTCGTTCCCTTGTTCGCGAGCGGTCTCCCCGATAAAAACGCGGCAGGAGCGTATGGAACAGATCTACAGTAGTCAGGAAGTCTTTATCGAATAAAGGTCCCATCTACAACGCTCCGATCACTCGAACAATACGATAATGAAATGAGACTGAGCTGGAATTTCAGCATGCGCAGGGAGCTTCTTAAACAAGCTCCTTATTCTTTTGAAGAAACATATTGTCGAAAACTAACGATTGAATCTCCTCTTGCTGGAGGTTTTATAATCGGGACCTAGGGGGCTGATGCGTTGGATTCACTTGCAAAATATTTTTTAAAGCGCTTGCCAAATCGGCGCTTTAAACGTAAAGGAGGTCAGATATCTTTCAAAATTATGTCGTCATGTAGATTTTTTAAACAATACAGAACAAGGGAGCTGTCACATGGTAAAGAAGAAACAGAGATTTCATGGCATTATTTTAGGATTAATAATTATGATATGTACGTCGTTGGTGGTTGCATGCAGCACACAATCAACCACACCTGAACCAAATCAACAGCCAGAGGCTGACAAACCAAAGACAGGCGGAACCATCACTGTGGCTTACGCAAGTGAAGCAGATACCTTAGATGTTCACAAGTCAGTTGGCAACGATATGGGTGTTACTTGGAATATGGGTGGATCGCTGGTCTACAAGGATCCTGTTACAAAAGAATTCAAACCTAATCTCGCAAGTGAATTCAAGATTTCAGAGGATGGAAAAACGTACACCTTTACCATTCGTTCTGGTGTTACGTTTCACGATGGGACACCTCTGACTGCCAAGAGTTTTAAAGATACCTTTGAACGCATTAAGAATCCGAAAACAAAAGCAAAACTGGCGGGAATAGTTATGATGCCGGTGAAGACCGTCAGTGCCCCTGATGATAAAACCCTCATCCTTGAATTACATGAACCCAATGTGTCGATTCTTGAAGATTTAGGCACTGGTGTAACTCAACCGCTATCCATGAAGGCCATTGAAAAATATGGTGAGGAATATGGACGAAATCCTGTGGGAATGGGTCCATGGAAGTTTGAGAGCTGGAAGGCTGGCGAGGGGGTTACATTGGTTCGCAATGAAGCCTTTAAGTGGGCCATGCCGCTCGATGAAAATCAAGGACCGCCAAGAGCTGATAAACTGGTGATCAAAACAATTCCAGATAAAAGTGTTATGTTGGCCGCTTTGGAAAACGGTACCATCGATGTTGCATTCGATGTACCCGCAAAAGATATCAAGAAGTATCGAAATAACCCAAAATATCAGGTTCTGGAACTCTTACGGGCTGGGATACCTCTTAGTTTATATATGAACTTGACAAAACCGGAGTTCCAGGATATCCAAGTCCGAAAAGCATTCAATATGCTGGTTAATAAACAAGCAATGGTCCATGCGGTTTTGATGGGTGAAGGAGAAGTTGCCCAATCGTTGTTATCCCCTTCAACATTGGGGTATGATAAGTCATTGGAAAAATACGGGTACCAATACAATGTGGAAGAAGCAAAGAAACTCCTTGACGCTGCTGGATGGAAGCTAAACGGAGAAGGCCTGAGAGAAAAGGATGGAAAAGTATTTACCCTTTCCTTTTTGAGTTCGGCTAGGTTTGAGATGCAGGCTCAGTTGTTGCAAGCTATGCTGGGCGAGGTGGGTATCAAAGCTACCATTCAAAATTTAGAGGAGTCAGCGTTTAGTGATGGACAAATGAAAGGAAATTTTGATGTGACGATGGTTACATATAGTTACGATGACCCTGATGCTTTATACCAAAGTTTCCACTCTAGCCAAATTGGTGCTGGCTTTAACATAAGTGGTCTAAAAGACGGCAAGCTGGATGCCTTATTAACAAAAGGACGTGCAACCGCTGAAACAGAAGCCAGAAAACAGGTATATGTAGATACCCAAAAACATCTCCTTGAGCAAGCATACGTTGTTCCCATCTATAGTGACAAGCTCTTTGTGGTAGTAAGCTCGCGAGTAAAAGGCGTGAAATGGACGTCTTATTCCCCCAATTTCCAAGATAGCTGGGTAGAAAAATAAACGGAGTCTTTACGTCTACGTCAAGAACCTAATCGATACGTTACAGGAATAGCATCTTTTTTAGAATGACTTGGAAGATTGGAACCGAGACAAGATTAAAATATTGCATCAGACGAGGGGGAATGATCGATGAATTTTCAACATGTGATTGATAAGGTGCCAGACTACAAGGTTTTTCTAACAGTAGATGAAATGGATGAAAGCACCAGAAAGCTGGCCGAAGAGTTTCCTGATGCTGTAACCGTATTTGAGGCGGGAAAGTCCCGCGATGGACACCCCATTCAATGTATCAAAATCGGAGACGGGCCCAAAAATGCGTTATGCTTTGCCTGCCCGCATCCTAACGAGCCAATTGGCGCGATGACGATGGAATATCTCTCCCGCGCATTGGCAGAGGACAAGGCTCTGCGCGACGAGCTGGGCTTCACGTGGTACATCATCAAATGTGCTGACCCTGATGGTACGCGACTAAATGAAAATTGGTTTAAAGGACCATACAATATTTTTAACTACATTAGAAATTACTATAGACCTGTCGGCTACGAGCAGGTTGAATGGACTTTTCCGTTTGAATATAAAGAATATCGCTTTGACGAACCATTGCCTGAAACGCAAGTGCTCATGAAAATCATAGACGAGACTAGACCTGAGTTTATGTATTCTCTACACAATGGGGGGTTATGCGGTGCTTATTGGTATATTTCGCACGATTTTCCAGAATTATACGAGGGATTTCACAATTCAGCAAGGAAGGAAGACGTGCCTTTAGATCTAGGAGAACCAGAGACGCCATTTGCGACAGAGTTTGCTCCGGCCATTTTCAGTTTAAACGGGCAAGACGAATACTATGATTATATGGAGAAACATACAGGAAAACCCCCGACACTTGATGTGGGGGCAGACAGCCACACATACGCCTCTTCGAAAGCGGATTGTGTAACATTAATTACCGAGCTGCCATATTTTTTCGATCCACGAATAGAGGATCAGAGTGACTCAGATATCTCCCGCAGAGAGGCACTTCTGACCGAAGCAGATCAAAGTGAGGCTTTTTTTGAAATGCTGGAGGGACTTGTGGGTGGCATACGGTCCTATATTTCGCAGGATAACCCGTTTTTCAAGTTGATGGACCCCTCTTCCCCGGCACGCAAAGAAAGGAACGAAGTACAGAGAAAATGGGCAATGAGCGATCCTGAATTTGAAAAGCCGGCAAAGGGTTCCCAAGTTTTCAGCAGTTTCGTGGTATCGAAGTTTTATCGAGGATTGAGCTTAGGACTAGCGGTCCGCACTTGCGAATTTGAGCTAGAGCGGCTAGCAAAGGAAGGCTCAAAGGACCAAGAGGCAATTACAAAACTGAAAGCAGTGCTGCAAGAAGGGCTTCGCCAATTGCGACAGTATACGGATGAGCTGGAACGAGAACTAAACTATACAGTTATTCCCATTCAGAAATTGGTACGTATTCAGTTGGAATGCGGTTTACTAGTCTCCAATCACATCAGCAAGAATCGGTAGTCTTGCTGATTAATCGCAAATGGGAGGGGGCACTCCCCTCCCATTTGCGATTAAAGGTTGCTTAATTCGCCAGCACTTGTACTCGTGGAACCATAGCAATATTGACCGCTATCATTACCTTATTATGGCCAACCGCTTACGGTCAATTGATAGTCATTGCTGCTGTGGGGCTATTTGGCCGATATTTTCTGGCAAAGTCCGAAATCCCGGAAACTCCTCATATGGGCATATCGATCAGCCGTAGTACAGCAGTTGTCGCCTGGATTTTGTTTTTTGGATTGTTGATTGGATTGCCTCTATTCGTACAGTGGTGCCTTCAGATTGGCTGACGGATTCTCAATTTCTTGCAGGTTACGGTGCAGCTCAAGCCGTACCAGGGCCTCTGTCCTTCTCTGCTTACTTGGGAACTGTAATGAACGGATGGACCGGAGCATTGGTCGCCTTAATCGCGATGTTTCTTCCGTCTTTTCTGTTGATTACAGGTGTTTTACCGTTTTGGGATGTAATTCGCCGCCTCCCAAATTTTCAATCGATCTTAAAAGGGATAAACGCTGCTGTTGTTGGCATTTTGCTTGCTACGCTGTTTAATCCCGTTTGGATGAAGGCGATTCATACGCCTTACGATTTTTGTCTTGCTATCGCTGCGTTCGGTTTACTTATGTTGTGGAAACTTCCCCCGTGGGTAATTGTGTTATTAAGCGGCTCCCACAAATTTGACGTGATTGAATGCCCATGCAGATGTCATCAAAATCGCGGATAAGCCGACCGCATAAACGATGTGCAGCGAGAACGATACGGTTTAGGCTTTCTTTTCGCCTTCATGAGCTTGTGGCGGAAACAAAATCGTGATGGACGTTCCCTCCCCCACTCTGCTATCCAACGAGATGATTCCCTTGTGCGCCTCCACAATCCCTTTCACAATCGTCAACCCCAATCCTGCTCCACCGCTTTCCCTTGCTCGCGAGCGATCTCCCCGATAAAAGCGCTCAAAGACGTACGGGAGGTCCTTTTGATCGATGCCCGTGCCGCTGTCCTTCACTTGCAAACGGACCATCGTACTCGGTTTGTCTACCGTGACTACGACTTCTCCTCCCGCTGGCGTATGCTTGCAGGCATTCGTCAACAAATTGGCAACGATTTGTGCCAGTCTCTGCCTGTCCCCTTTAATCCAGACAGCGTGATCGCCTTTGAAGTGAAAATTCACTTGCGCACGGGCAAACGTAGCACTCATGGACTCCGTGACTTCTTTGACAACCTCACGCAGTTCCACTTCTTCACTGCGCATTTGCAAGGAGCCCGACTCCACCTGGATCACCTGATCTAAATCGCGGACGAGACGGCTCAAACGCAGTACCTCAGACCTTGTGCTTTCGAGATTTTTGGGAGTTGCTTCCCATATGCCGTCGATCATTCCCTCTACTTGCGCCAGCAAGGTATTCAATGGTGTTCGCAATTCATGGGCAATATCGGAGGTCAGTCGCTTGCGCAGTTCCTCCTGGTGCTCAAGGCTTTGGACCAGGTTGTTAAAAGCAGCGACCAATGACGTAACCTCATCCATGCCACGAGGCTCCGGTACGCGTATCGACAGATTGCCTCGCGCGACTCGTTGGGCTGCGGTACTCACTTGTACGACGGGACGCACCATGGTTCGAGCGAGCGGTATACTGATGATAATGACCAGGATGAGCAGCACAGCCATCGTCCATGACGTTGTGTTTTTATGCGCCCATTGAAAATGACTTTCCAAGGTCATATACGCACCGCGATCATCGTGGCTAATCACCAGTTGCCCAATCATGACCCCCTTACTGACAAGGGGAATCTTGTCTACACTGTAATTGCTCGTATGGACTGGACGTTTGCCCCACTCGTTCTTCACTTGTTGTTGTTGATCGAGGAGTGTGATGTGCAATCCCAAGACCTCAGATACCGCTTCAAGCTTATGATAGGCTTCCGGTCCCCAGCCTTGATTGTCCTGATACGCCTGGAGTGCGACACGGGATATTTCTTGGTTATGCTGATTTCTCACTTCATTGGCATACATGGAAAAATGAACATCCATTTCCTTTACGGATAACAACGAGGAAAAAAGAACAGCGCATGCGCCGACTGCCATGATCACAAAGGCGAGCTTTACCCAAATATGCTTCATCGTGGCCTCACTTCTTCATGGGATCGTCAAAGCGATAGCCCAATCCATACACCGTCTTGATATACTCCGGTTGCTTCGGGTCTGCCTCGATCTTTTGGCGAAGATTTTTGATATGTGTATCAATGGTTCGGTCGTACCCTTCGAAATCAAAGCCCATGACTTCACGCACAAGCTCCTCCCTGCCCCACGTTCTCCCCGGATAACGGACAAGCGTTGTAAGCAAGCGGTATTCATTTGGCGTAACCTCCAAAGCGACTCCATTTTTCGTGACTCTCTTCTCATTCATCGATATGGTCAAGTCGCCCACCTCGATGAAATCGGAGAGTGTTGAATAATCGCCTGCACGACGCATGACAGCTCGAACACGTGCTACGAGTTCTCTCGGGCTAAAGGGCTTGATTAAATAATCATCAGCACCAATTGTAAGCCCGCGAATCCGATCCGCCTCTCCACTTTTCGCCGTTAGCATCAAGATCGGGACACGCGACTCTTTGCGAATTTGGACGCAGACTTCTTCCCCGCTCAGATCAGGAAGCATCAGGTCCAAAATGATACAGGTCAATGAAATCGTCGTGGCCATTTCCACTGCTTCCTTCCCTGTTTGGGCGGTCAGAACATGATAGCCTTCCTTTTGCAGATAGGAGGACAATATTTCTAAGATTTGCGGCTCATCATCGACTAGCAAAATGGTAGACATGTGAATCCTCCCTACTCCTCTTGTGTTTGACCCTTTCCTTTTTTCCAGAAAAGCAAAAAGACGAGAGCACCTGCCAGCAAGGCAAAAAGCAAGCGAAACTTGTTTTCACTAAAAGTAATCAGATCATGACCGACGAATGTTTCAAAAACCATTGACGGTATTTTTCCAAGCAAGGTCGCTACTAAAAATTGCGCGAAGGTGATATTCGTCAAAGCCGCACCTAAATTGATTAGTCCGGAAGGCATCATCGGATTCAATCGGAGCAAAACGATGGCAACACATTTGCGAAAACTCGTCGTTCCATTGATGGCATGTACCCATTTGAACGATTTCATCTTTTCGCGCCGATCTGCTTTTTTGATCGTGTAGCGGTAAAGGTAGAAGGCAATGCAAGCACCAGCCACCTCTCCCGTCAAAGAAATCAAGAACCCTCCGTACAAGCCAAATACGACCGCATTCGCACCCGATAAAAAAATGGACGGCAATACACCTGCCACGCTGATCACGATGTTCAATAAAATACTACCGATAATCCCCAGCATCCCCAAAGAACGAATCCACTCTGCCAGGGCTTCTATATTTGTTATCCAATCCATCCGTCTGTATGACTCCCCTCTGCCACTCTCTCTAGAGTAAACGAAACTTGTGAAGAAATCATGGAAAAAAGCAAAACAGTCGTAGCCTGATCGACTACGACTGCGTGTATGATTTGTTGCATGGTTATTCTTGTGCGATCGCGATGTACAAATCCACTTGCGCGTTGTTGGGATCAGCGCAGCGCACTCCGTCATATCGTTCGAAATCTCCGGTAAAAGTCCGCTTGTTCCCCGGTTGATTGGACCACTCCCACACCTTCGCCCACGCTTCCATCACAACCTCTACCATCGGGCCTACGCGACTCGTAAATACAGCGTAGGTAGAAGCCGGCAGAGTCTTGACAGTGAGCTCAGCAGGAAGCTCACCGTTCTTTTCTACAACGGTTCCTACTAACAAGGAGTACTCGCCTTTCTCGTCACTTTCGTAATCGCAATACACGCCCAGCACAACACCCGGCTCTTTTTGATGGGGAGTTTTGAAGGGATGCTCTTCTTGATAATAACGCTGCCACAGTGCCCCAATTTTCGCATTCGGTCCGCATTCCGCCTCATTAGTTGTCCGGATTTGCAAGCCTGCTATACGCATTTCATCCAGTTTGACAATCGTTGGGTTCATCATTAACCACGCTCCTGTAAGAAGTTTGTTTACATGACTTAGTATAACGACCATACCCTGACAACTATCTGTCAACGTTCCAACGATTATTCATAAAGTTTCGCCATTCTTTTTACAGCATCACCAATTCGCTGTCTTACATGGGGAGGCTCATGTACACACAAGGTATCGCCAAAGCTAAGCAGCATACCCGTTAACCACTCATCGTCTGGCATCTTCGTTCGTACCAGCATCGAGCCATCCTGCATGGTCTCTATTGTTTCTGGCGCAAACATATCCCGTACTCTTACATGTACACGCGACGCAAATTCGAGGACAAGAGAAATGCGCTCTGCTGTATACCATTCTTCGAGCCATTCCAGTTTATCTACATGATACGGGCGAGGCGAAAACTCCTCTGTCAGCACAGACATGTCTGCAATCCGTGACAAGCGAAACAGCCGATCCTCCTGGCGCTGTAAACAATAGCCATACACGTACCACACATACCCCTTGATAATTAGTGTGACAGGCTCAATGGTGCGTTCTGTCGCATCGCCTTGTATTTTCGTATAGGTGATCCGCACACGAAGTCTCTTCTCGATGGCTTCCCGCAGCTTGTTTACTTTTTCGGCGATCGCAGGTGTACTGCCCCACGGATTAAAGTCGTAAACAACGGGATGTGCACTTCCTTGCAGAGAGGATGGTGCAGTGGTGAGCAACGCTTTTATTTTTTCCAGAAGCTGTCCGATTTGCTTATCGTCTGTGGAGGAATGAACCCCTTTTAGGGCAGCAATAACCGCGACCAGCTCGTCCAAGGATAAGTATTGCCGATCGATCGTGAAATTCTCCATGATTTCGTATCCGCCGCTTGCCCCGGGGTAAGCTACGATCGGAATCCCTGCTGCGTTAATGGTTTCCAAATCCCGATAGACCGTACGCAAGGATACTTCAAAGTGGTCGGATAGCTCACGAGCACTCACACGACGCTTATTCAACAGCATGATGACAATAGCGAGTAGTCGTTCTACCTTCATGATCTCCTCCGTTTTTTTGAGTCAACATAGTGGAGGAGAAGAAAAAGCACAAGTCTCTACGACATTGACACGCCAGTTGGGGGATTGACTGGACGTCTCCACTTCAAAAAGGGGACCGTCGAGCCAAAGCCACCCTACGGGCGGAAGTTTCTCAGAGGAGACGTGTTCGACAAACGTGGTCCCCTTTTTGAAGTTCCGACTGGGTAGGCGTTGTCAAGGTCTACGAGCCCTGTGCTTTTTCTTCTCGCCAGCTTTGTTGGTTCATCGATACCTTTAAAAAATTTGAAGAGCAATCTGTATAAATGATCATACAAAAAAGGAATCTGCAGCCTGATCTTGCTGCACATTCCCTTTTTGCCTTGCTTCATTCGAAGCTATACGCCCATACGTCTGCGTTGATTGTTTGGTTTTTTTGTGAGCTGGCTTTTCATCGATTGATTTTTCGCCTTTTGATTCATTGGGTTATTAGCCTGTGCTTGCGCTTGTTTCTTTTCCGCCATTTTGCGCTTCATCGCCTCTTGCAGGCTGATCTTCCCAGGCTTTTGCTCAGTGGTTTCTTTTTCGTTTTGGTTTGGCTCCGTCATGCGTAGCAACTCCTCATAGAAATTGGTTATCTTCTATGTATTCTAGTGCAAGACAGGAGGAAGCGCCAGTGGGAATCTACCCGTTAATTGCCCGAAGCTGTGATAATTTCACTCCACTCGCCTGGTACTTCAAAATTTCCTCCAAAAGCTCTGCAAGGTAAGCACCCGCTTCAATCGGTAGTGTGCCGCCCTTATGAATATTAGAAATAACCGTACGATCCGATTCTACCGTATTAGCATCCGGTTTGTAAATCATGTAAGCACTGAGACTTTCTGCCGTCGCAAGCCCCGGTCTTTCCCCGATCAAGGAAATGACAACCTTGCAATTGACGATGGACGCGACCTGATCCTGAATCCAAACGCGGCCTTTATGAATAAACACTGGTTTCCCAACACTGATGTTTCGCATGGACAATCCCTGCATCAATGCAGGCAATAGGTCTGGAATGGTCGCCTCACATGCAGAGGTGCTCAGTCCGTCCGAGATGACGATTTGCACGTCTTTGTTTTTATCCCCATTCTGCTCCAGCCAGCGAGCGGATTCATCTGATAGCATCCGTCCGGAGTCGAGGTTCATTAAATACTCCTCCATGCTCGTCGCTCTTGAATGAAGGACAGGTAGCTGCAGGCTCTCGATCAGCTCCGGACTGATGGTTTTCATGACCGCATCGCGTGCTGCTGCCTGATCAATCCGAAATTGGAGGTAGCTTCCCGTCTTCATCCGGGTCCCCGCCCGCCCGATTCCGATGCGAGCCGGTGTTCGTTTCATCGCTAGCTCCAATGCTTCTGGATTGTTTGGGTTCATGACTCCGCATTGCTTTTGCTCAGGAAAATGAATAACTCCTTGACCTTTTTTGGATAGCTCATCGATTACGCGCTGAACCAAGTCGTCCATATTGATCTGTTTCATCTTGCTTCCCTCCCCACTCGTTAGTCAAAAATGGTTAAATCGCCTGCACGCTCTGTCAAACGACCATTTTCCATAATGCCCATTTTTTCCAACCATTTCTCGAATTCCCGGAGAGGTCGCAGTCCCAATAGCTCGCGGTAGCTGGCGTCATCATGATAGCTCGTATCTTGGTAACTGAGCATGACATCGTCCCCACCGGGTACGCCCATATAAAAATTCGCCCCAGCCAAGGTCGTCAGCATCCCTGCAATTTCCTGGTCATTCTGATCTGCATACATGTGATTCGTATAAGTCGGAGCGATTCCCATCGGCAAACCATGCAGCTTGCCCATGAACAAGTCCTCCAGATCGGCACGAATCATCTGTCTGCCATCATAAAGGGTTTCTGGTCCGATAAAGCCAGAAACGTTATTGACCATGAACGGCTTCCAGTGACGGCAAAAACCGTACGTACGCGCTTCCAGCGTCTGCATATCGACCCCTTCATGGGAATCCAGTGACACTTCAGAGCCTTGCCCTGTCTCAAAATACATGACGTTTGGTCCCGATGCTGTACCTTTTCGGAGCATCAAATCCATTGCCTCATCCAAAATCTCCTTGTTCACGCCAAACGCATCATTCGCCCGTTGTGAACCTGCCAAACTTTGGAACATCAAGGAAATAGGTGCACCGCCGCGAAGAGCCTGCATCTGTGTCGTGATATGCGCCAGTACGCAGTTTTGCGTAGGAATTTCCCACTTTTGCATAAAATCATGTGTCATTTTCAAGAGCTTGGTAACGCTTTCAACGGAATCATTATTGGGGTTAATTCCAATGACAGCGTCGCCTGATCCATAAGACAAGCCTTCCTTCATCGAAGCCAAAATGCCATCGGGATCATCGATGGGGTGATTCGGCTGGCAACGGAACGCCAGTCTTCCCGGCTCGCCAATTAGTGTATTGCAGTAGGCTTGATGCTTCATTTTTTGTGAGGCCATGACTAGGTCAATGCTGGACATCAGCTTGGCCGTAGCGGAAATCATCTCGCTAGTGAGTCCACGGCTAATTCTTGTGAGCTCAGGCATTCCTGTGGAAAACGACAAGATGTACTCCCGTAGCTCCCCTACTGTCCAATTTTTAATCTCATCGTAAATAGAGAGATTGATATCATCATAAATGATCCGTGTCACTTCGTCGTTTTCGTACGGAATGACTGGATTTTCATAGATATCACGAAGTTGCATTTCGCTTAATACGACTTTGGCCGCCATTCGCTCCAGTGCGGAATTGGCTGCTAGTTTACTCATGTGATCGCCAGACTTTTCTTCACTCGCTTTTGCCAATACATCACGAACCGAAGTAAACTGGTAATGCTGTTTACGTACAATGCAAGCCAATTTCATCTCTAGCTTCACTCACTTTCTTTTCAACTTTCCGTAAACTCTATCTCATGGAACGTAAAAAAGCGCTTCGAAACATAAGACGAAATGCTCGCCTTGGTCCAAGCGCCGTTGCTCTTCCTACGATTCACTTTTTTGCGTTCATTGTTTGCCCGTAAGCACGAACTCCACTGCCGGTAGCAGTTCTTCTTCCATGACGGGTTTGACCAGATAGGCACATATCCCTTTCGCTTTGGCTTGCATGACCATGTCCTTTTGACTGTAAGCAGTCAAGAGAAGAATAGCCGCGTCCGAATGCTCTCGGATAATCCCAGTCGCTGTCAAACCGTCCATAATTGGCATTTTGACATCCATAATAATGAGATGCGGGTTCCACATTTGCGTCAATCGAACGGCCTCTTTGCCGTTTTTTCCTTCAGCTACGACGTTATATCCCTGCTCTTGCAACATTTCGACCAGGTCCATACGCGTTATGGGGTCGTCGTCTATGATGATGACTCGATAATGCTGACGCAATACTCCACCTCCCGATCACCATTGAACGGACGTGCCAACTGCTCATCATTTCCATACGCAACCGACGCCGTTGTCGGCTTATCGCATATTTCTGAATACGTCTATTATATCTATATTTTCTGGCTAATTCCAGCTTAAATCCAGTCCAAGAGCCATTCGTTTCTCCTAAAACCGCCCCTCTTACGGTACGCTTCTCGACTGTGCCTGTCTCCGCTTTTTAAAAATCAATGTACGATTTTCGGCTGCAGCCATTTTGGGTGAGCGATACAATGAAAATAGAAAAATGGAGGGGGAAAAGAATGATATCGGCCGAGATGAAGTCCGAGTATTATCAGGCATTACTGGATAAAAATTCAGAATATGAAGGTGTCTTTTTTGTTGGAGTCAAGACTACCGGCGTATTCTGTCGACCGACATGTCCAGCAAGAAAACCTAAGTTTGTTAATTGCGAGTTTTTTGATCATGCCAAACAAGCACTTCTGGCCTCATTCCGGCCCTGCCAGCGCTGCCGTCCGCTTTCACATCCCAATCATGTTTCAGAGCTCGTGCGTCTGCTAGTAAACGCTGTAGAAGAGAACCCCGAGCAACGGTGGACGGAAAAAGACTTTCAACGATTATCCGTGGACGCTGTAACAGCGCGTCGCCAATTCAAAAAGCGTTTTGGTATGACGTTTGTCGAATATGCAAGGGCGCGACGTATGGGAATTGCGTTGAAAGAAATCAGAGAAGGAAAAGCAATCATCGATGCCCAACTATCCTCCGGGTACGAGTCCAGCAGTGGTTTTCGAGACGCATTTGCACGAATCATGGGGGCAGCACCTACTCTTCTTGGCGATCATCATGTCTTAAAAGCATCGTGGCTGGATACAAGACTCGGTCCGATGATAGCCATCGCGGATGAAGAAGCGCTCTATCTACTTGAATTCGTTGACCGCCGCGGCTTGGAACGAGAAGTTGAACGACTTAGACTAAGAACGAAGTCTGCGATCATCCCTGGTTCCACAGCGCCAATCCGTTCCATTGAGCGTGAATTAGAGGAGTATTTTGACGGAAAGCTAACTCAATTTACAACGCCTTTGTTTTTGAGCGGATCGCCTTTTCAAAGAATGGTCTGGGAGCATTTACAAACGATCCTCCCCGGTCAAACTTCATCCTATTCCGATGTTGCAGCAGCTATTGGGAAACCAAGCGCTTTTCGTGCTGTCGCGCAAGCAAATGGTGCGAATCAGTTGGCGATTGTCATTCCTTGTCACCGTGTCATCAACTCCAATGGTGATTTGGGTGGGTACGGAGGAGGACTTTCACGCAAGCGCTGGCTGCTTCATCATGAAAAAGAAACACTCTGCCGCAATTAAAGAAAGATAGCTGGAAAGAGAAGAAAATAGCCCGTCAGTCCGGATGAGCAGTGCCTCTCGTCCAAATGGATGCCGACACTCCTTACACGCAAAAATGCCCTCGCTTACGCAAGGGCATTTTTGTTCTTACTGCGCTTTTTCCGTTATTTTTTGACGTAGGTTATCTACGAGCTCGGACATTTTCACTCCGCCCAAAATCTCCTCCATGGCATGCTGCGCACGGGTCAGAATCAACTCCAACACAAACTGTATATTCGCTCCCACTGGACAATCGGGATTCGGTTGCTCATGGATGTGAAAAAGTTGCCCTTCTTCCACGACATCAACTGCACGGTAAATCTCCAGAAGCGTGATTTGATCCAGTTCCTTGGCGAGAGAAGCGCCGCCAGCTCCGGCACGTACGTTCACGAGCCCAGCCTTCTTCAACAGCCCCAGCACACGTCGGATCACGACCGGATTCGTATTCACACTACCTGCGATCCATTCGGAAGTACAATGCGAATTAGAATCAATGGAAAGCAGTGATAAGATGTGGACCGCAATGGAGAAACGGCTGCTGATTTTCATACGTTGTCACCCTTTCGTTGTAATGATTATAGTTACACCCCATGCAAGAAGTCAAGTTAACCATACCGTCACATTTCGTCTCGTCGAACTTTTATTCATTCTACTATAATGACTGTGTCAAGTGTTCCCGTAATCTGGAAGGAGTGTTGACAAAAATGATGCTTCCACAAATTGAAGTTACGCCTGCTACAGCCTTAATAGATGTTCCCGTCCACATTACACTTAGCGGTTTTGTCCCGAATCAATTAATCACCCTTCATGCCACTCTGAAAAATGGGTTACCTGGAGGAGATTTGACTGCATCCTCCCATGCTATCTTTCAAGCGGACGAAAATGGCTCAGTCGATCTGGTTTCTCAAGCCCCTTTGTTTGGTACTTATGAAGGAATTGATCCGATGGGGTTGTTTTGGTCGATGAATGTACAGACCATGCGTTTTTATCATGCTTATTCCCTGGACGACTTTCAGTTCACCCCACGCTCCACCGAGATAGAATTAACGGCAGAAGTCTACGATAAACCCGTAGCGAAAGCAGTCGTGAAACGTATTTTTGTCTCCCGCGACGTCTCGATACAGAAAGTGACAGACCATGGCTTGGTCGGTCTGTTTTTTTCAAAACCCCACACAGAGCAAAGACCCGCCATTGTCGTACTTGGTGGAAGCGAAGGTGGAATTGGTTCCTGCTCACAATTCGCTGCTTTGTTCGCCTCTCACGGCTATCCGGCGCTAGCACTCGCTTATTTCCAATGCAATGATCTTCCTGACGATATTCGCCAGATCCCGATTGAATATGTTCAACGCGCCATTCATTGGCTACAGCAGCAGCCCTCCGTACATCCTGATAAAATTACGTTATTCGGACGTTCCAAAGGAGCAGAATTGGCATTAGTCACAGCATCGATCGATCAACACGTACATGCTGTTATTGCTTCGAGTCCCAGCTCTGCGGTTTCTATCGGGACCGACAAGGCATTCGCTGGATCAGACACGTTCTCCCCGCAATCCTCTTGGTCGTTTCAGGGAGAGCCTCTTCCTTTCGTGCCATGGACAGAGGAGCAGACAAAAGTCTCACAGGAGCGGCTCGACGCAGGTCAACGGATTGATCACATCCATGCCGAAGCCTGGGCTGCTTGTGAGTGGTTAGAAGATGCCGAAATCCCGGTAGAAAAAATCAATGGCCCGATCCTCCTCCTCTCCTCGGATGACGATCATTGGTGGCCAGCGGCAGAGCATTGCGAGCAAATAGTACGACGGCTCAAGGAGTATCAGTTTGCACATTCAGTGGTGCATTTACGTTACGCGGATACAGGACATGGAATCCGCTTTCCTTACATCCCTACTACCCGCACACAGCTCAATGGTGGTACGCCCAAAAACAACGCCTACGCATCCGAGCACTCTTGGCGTGAGGTTCTTCAGTTTTTGGAACGGACTTTTCCAGCGTAAAAAACAGGGAATGCCTACTCGCATGACGAAGTAGGCTTTATCTATCATTTTAGAAAGGATGTATCGCCCTATGGACTGCCTATTTTGCAAAATTGTAAACGGAGACATTCCCTCTAAAAAAGTGTATGAGGACGAGCATGTCTTGGCTTTTCACGACATTAATCCAGTTGCCCCTGTGCACGTCCTGATGATTCCAAAAAAGCATATTCAATCCGTTCTGGCTATCGAGCCTGAGGACAAGGAGTTGATCGGTCACCTTCATCTGTCGCTGCAAAAAGTAGCAGAGACAATGGGCGTGAACGAGGATGGCTTCCGTATCGTGACCAACATTGGCAAACACGGACAACAAACCGTCTTCCATCTGCACTACCACCTCATCGGAGGCAGACAATTGGAGTGGCAGTTCTAATCAATAGCAGCGACTACTCCCTTTGAGAGGCAATGTGGCGGGCGATACCTTCACCGTGAAACCTTCCATTTTCGATAAAAATGGCGTTTGCGTGATGGCCCGCCGCAATAACTCCCGCTATATAGAGACCCGGAATGTTCGTCTCCATCGTCTCAGGATGATGCGCAGGGATTCCCGTTTCCTCTTCAATCATGACCCCTAACGAATGAAGGAAGGTACGATCCGGACGATATCCAATCAAAGAAAACACATGGTCATTGGCAAGCGTAATGACCTCCTCCCCTGTTTTCACCTTGATGGAACGCTCCTCAATGCTCTCGATTGTTGCACCGAATAGCATGCGGATACGTCCTTTTTTGATCAGACTCTCAAAAACAGGTCTTGTCCATGCCTTAACCTTGTCAGATAGCTCCGTTCGGCGGCAAATCACCGTTACTTCTGCTCCTGCCCGCTCCAGCTCCATCGCCGCGTCTACAGCAGAGTTGTTCCCCCCTACTACCGCTACTTTCAGTCCTGTATACGGATGTGCCTCCTTGTAGAAGGACGAAACCTTCGGCAGCTCCTCGCCTGATACATGCAGCCGATTCGGATTGTCAAAGTAACCTGTGGCGATCACCAAGTTTTTCGCTTCGTACGTATGTGTTTTGGAGAATCGGTCTGTTGTCGTGACTTGAAAGCCAGCTGGCGTCTTCTTCGCTTCCGTCACCATTTCGTATACGTTCACGCGCAATTTTTCTCGCGCTGCTACCAGTCGATAGTAATTGAGTGCCTCCTGTCTGGTCGGCTTGTCGTTCGCCGTTGCAAAAGGGACGCCCCCAATCTCCAGTAAATCAGGTGTGCTATGAAAAATCATATAGGTCGGGTAGCGATAAATCGAATGGACAAGCGACCCTTTTTCAATAATGATGGGATCAAGTCCAGCTCGCTTGCAGGCAATTGCCGCTGCCAGTCCACAAGGCCCACCGCCTACAATCAGTACGTCTTCCATTTCTCTCCGCCTCGCTTCATTCTCTCTATTCTCATTCCTCCATCATATCATATCGCATTTCCAGAAAAAGAGTTCGGGCACCTCTGCAAGGTTTCTACCAATATCTGACCAATGAAAGAATGGTTCTCTCTCCTTATACTGGATGTATGATGAAAAAACAAAACATACATATCTGGTTAGTCTCCTTTGCTTTTTTGGTGTACGGTCTCTCTTTTGCCATCGGAGTCCCTGCATCCACAGCATCGACGAAAAATTTAAAAGATATCGCAAACAGCTATGCGAAAGAGCAAATCCGTTCGCTACAAGCGGCAGGTGTCATCGCTGGGGATGAAAACGGGTATTTTCACCCGACTCGCCCGGTGACGCGTGCTGAGTTTGTCGCGATGCTCACACGAACGCTCGGTATGAAACCGGTGGCCAGCAACGTCGCAGCCTATTCGGATGTCCCGAAAAGCTCTTGGGCATACGGGTATGTACAAGCTGCTGCTGGACTTAACATCGCGAATGGCATCGGTCCTACTACGTTTGCTCCGAAGCGGACGATCTCTCGCGAAGAGGCCGCTGCGTTTCTCGTACGCGCACTGGAACAAAGCATTTCGCCTTCTTACCAGTTGCCCGTGAAGGATGCCAATGCGATATCGAGCTGGGCACGCGCCTCTGTGAGCCACGCCATGCAGAAAAAATGGTTGGTTGGCTACAATGGCTACTTCCGGCCGACTCAAGCACTATCGAGAGAAGAAACTGCTGTTATTTTGTATCGAATTCAGGAGAATCTGAAGAAGCAAAACGTTACAGCAAAACCGCTTGTCTCTCTCGGATGGCAATACCAATCCACGACAGAGGAGTTCATTGCACAAGTAAAGAAAAGCGGAGTCAACACGCTGTCCCCGCGTTGGTACTTCCTGCAAAAAGACGGAACGATCAGTGACTCTACGGATACTTCACTTGTCCAATGGGCACATGCGAATGGCAAACAGATATGGCCGCTATTCGGGAATAAATTTGATCCCGCTGCTACCCACACCATGCTGTCCGATCCCAATAAACGAAAAGCAGCCGTGCAAAAGCTTACTTCGTTTATTGATAAGTACCAGCTAGATGGGATTAACATCGATTTCGAAGGGTTCTCCCCTGCGGATCGTAACAACTTCACCTTGTTTATTCAGGAGCTGGCGACTGCTCTTCACGCAAAAGGCGCTGTCCTATCTGTAGATATTCCACCTGATGGTGATTCAGACTGGAGTGACCCTTTTGATTTTGCTAAATTAGCAAAGCATGCGGATTATTTAGTAGTAATGGCCTATGAAGAACATTGGGTAGGCGGGTCACAAGCAGGCTCCGTGGCATCCCTGCCTTGGTTTACGAAAGTCATTACCGACCTGCTTGACGAGGTTCCGACCCAAAAGCTGATCGCCGGAATGCCTCTTTACACACGTGACTGGTACCAATCGAATGGGACATTGAAATCGACAGATATCAGCATCCCTCAGTCTTACCAGTTGCTCTCGCAATACAGAGCAAAAACAGTGTGGGATGATAAAGTTGGACAATACCGGTCGACGTATCAAAAGCAAGGCGTCACGCACACGATTTGGCTGGAAGAAAGCCGCTCGATTGGGCTGAAAGCTCAGGCTAGTCTGCAATGGCAAATTGGAGGGCTCGCGTACTGGTACATTGGTTCTGAATCAACTGATATGTGGACAGCCATTGCCAATTCTATCACCTTAAAACATGCACGTGAAAAACTGTAAGAATCATGAAAAGAAGCGCCCTCGTCCGGCTACAACCATGGCAGAGGCGCTTCTTTTTGTTTAAGCGAGGCACTTCTCAATAAGTCCCGGATGAGCCTGCGCCTCCAGGATGTTTGGGCGCCTCGACGACTTCGTCCTTCGATGCTTTCCGGGTCTCAAATAAATCGATGCTTCCTGCTGCATGCGTCCCCAATACTTTCAGTTCTTTATTTTCCACTTCCTGATTGTTTTGTTCAGTCAATGTGATCCCCCCAAATGCAAGTTAGCAGTAGTTTGTCTCCTTTTAACGATTATTAGACAATCTTTGGTGTTCTGCATGGGATTGTCCTCCTTTCTTCATACTGAAAGGGAGCAGAAGGAGGAAAGGTTCTTGCCGGATATTTTGATGAGCCCTGAATTACAAAGAAAAACAGAAGAAGCTATCCAAGGTCTCACATTCACGAAAAATTTCCGTTCTGCAACAGCCGAGGAATGGTATCTGTTTTTGCCAGGATACCGAGATCCGCAAACAGAAGGGGCTTGCGGGAAAGTATTCATTCATTACGATTTGATTGGAAATCGGGATGTGTTCATCAACACCACCGTGATTTTCGATGACCCCAAACTGTATGACCCTACTCTGCATCCACTGGTCTACGCAGTGGTAGATGAAGCCGTCAATCGTCTGGTGGGCTATGCAAATACGTTGCTTTCGGTACATGCAGGCTTCAATTCGTACTCGGCTGAATATCTGAGTTAGTACCACTTTGCAAAATGTCCGTTGGATTATCTTGTAGCTCGAGGAGGGAAACACGATGCAAAACAAGGATGAAGATTTGCTTCAGGCAGCCGGGGTAGTCGGAACATCGAGATACCACGCACTGGCTACGAAAACATGTTTTAAAGCTCGGTTGATATCTCCGGCTAATCTTTTCTCTATTTTTTTCCTGAATATCCATTGATTCTATACAAACACTATCAAAGGTTGACAGTAACCCAATTCGATTACAGGAGGCCATTATGCAACGATTTGCTGCTCATGAGTTTTTGGAAACACAAGAAGCACTCCGCTCCAAACACGCCGCGATTGAAATGCACGGAGTGCTTGCCGAGATGGCACAGGACCCTCAATTAACAGGCATCATTAACAGACATCAGCAAATGATCATGAACGCCTACCAGCAAGGGATTAGCCTCTTGCAGGGAAAAGGCTTCAACATTGCACCAGCTCCTATTCAATTGCGTGTAGCACAACCTACAGCAGTTGGTCTTAATAATCCGCAGATGGCTGCTCCCAACCCACACCCGACACGCTTGTCAGATATGACGATTGCTACCCTGATGCTGACCTGGCATAAAGCGGGTTCGGCAATTGGCATGCTCTGGGCGGCTGAGTGCGTAGATCCAGGTATCCGGCAATATCATGTAAATGGCGCAAATGCTTGCCAGCAAATGGCTTATGAAACCTGGCAATACATGAATGCCAAAGGCTACTACCAAGCTCCGCAGCTTGCCGATCACACGATGAACACGATGATTAACGCCTACCAGCCTCAACAGCAAATGCTCCTGTAAGTCAAAAAACCGTCCTCGTTTGGACGGTTTTCATATTATGCGTGTCATGGCATCTTGGAATAAGAAAAACCTTCCCGCTTCCGGAAGGTTTTATTTGTTACGATGTGTCAGCGTTCTCGAACGGTCTCTGTATTATTAGACCAGCCCCAGCTTTCTATTGCTTGTTCCTCAGGACTACTGCCCTTCGCATCCGGTAGATTTTGGATGACCTGTCCTTCTTCGTCGTGCTTCGAATGGTTGCCATGTAGTTTTTTTTGCATGTCCATGGCTCTCCCCCTCTCTTTTTCGTGGCTTGAGCTAGCTACTCTGGAGAATACCCCTCGGATTCGTTCAGCAAACCCTCATACTGGGTAATGGCTGAAATCAAATCTGGATGAGTATCTCTATTTGTCTCAGCGAGCTTTTTCAGATCGAAATACACTTCTGATAATCGAAATAGAGGGTTGTTACGCTCAGAACCACCACTCGTTGCAGAATGTGTCACTACCCCATTCGTTTGCAAATAGAAGGTTTCTGCGGGGACAATTTCAATATCCTGCTTCACCTCTTTTATCACAGCCTGCAACCGTTCTGGCATCATATCGTTGTGTTTCTCGAATTTTTCAATAATCGTAAGGATGTAATCCTTTTTGCTCATCGATCTCGTTCATCCTTTCCTCCAAGCATCCTTTGTTAATGTGCCCATAGAACAGGAAAGGTATTCAAAAAAACTGCCACCTCTCTCGCATCACGTACAAGAAGAAGTGGCCGTTTTCCTTTTCCCTATTCGTTTATCCGACTTGCTGGAGCAACTTTCCCCGCAGTTTTGCGAGCATGTCCTCAGTCATTTTGTCCAAGTCGTACTCCGCTTTGAAGCCCCACTCTTGCATGGCAGCCGTAGCATCAATCGAGTTCGGCCAGCTATCGGCAATCGCCTGACGCACAGGGTCGACTTCATAAGAGAGCGTAAACTCAGGAATGTGTTTACGGATTGCTGCTGCTACATCTTCTGGCTCAATGCTCATCGCAGTCACGTTGAACGCATTGCGGTGAATGAGCTTGGAGGCATCTGCTTCCATAAGGGAAACAATCGCATTCAGCGCATCAGGCATATACATCATATCCATGTACGTTCCTTTGCCAATGTAGGACGTATATGCTCCATGCTGGATCGCCTTGTAGTAAATATCTACCGCGTAATCGGTCGTACCACCACCTGGAGGCGCTACATACGAGATCAGACCTGGGAAGCGTACACCACGCGTATCTACCCCAAATTTTTGATAATAGTAATCGCAGAGCAACTCACCGGATACTTTATTGACACCATACATGGTCGTAGGGCGTTGAATCGTGTCCTGCGGCGTGTTGTCCTTTGGTGTTGTCGGACCAAATGCACCAATCGAGCTCGGTGTAAAGAACTGGCAGTTCAACTCACGCGCTGCTTCCAGAGCGTTTACCAGCCCGCCCATGTTCAGGTTCCATGCCAAGAGAGGCTTTGCTTCAGCAGTTGCAGACAACAGGGCAGCCAAATGCATGATGGTATCTACGCCATGTTTCTTCGCCAGCTCAAACATCCGGTTCCCGTCTGTGACATCAAGAACTTCGAATGGACCCGATTGTACGACAGGATCATCTTCGTTTTTCCGGATATCTGTGGCGATGACTTGATCCGCTCCGTAAATATCGCGTAATTTCATGATGAGCTCGGAACCAATTTGTCCTAACGCCCCGGTTACCAGAATTTTTTTCATTTCAGGATCCCCATTTCTTTCCCAACTTTTTCGTAGATGCTGAGGGCACGATCCAACATTTCTTTGCTATGTGCCGCTGTAGGCATATTCCGTACACGGCCCGTTCCTTTTGGTACAGTCGGGAACACGATCGCTTTCGCGTACACGCCCTCTTCATACAGTCGCTTACTGAACTCCTGGGTCTGCTGTTCGTCTCCGATAATGCAAGGAGTGATAGGCGTCTCGCTCTCCCCGATATTGAAGCCGAGTTCTTTCAAGCCTTTTTTGAGGTAATGTCCGTTATCCCACAGCTTGTCGTGCAGCTCGGTGCTGTTCATCAAAATATCGATAGCCGCAATGGAAGCAGCCACATCCGCTGGCGTTAACGACGTCGAGAACAGGAACGGTCTGCTGCGCACTTTGAGCCAGTCGATCAACTCTTGGCGTCCCGCTACATAACCGCCGACTACTCCAATTGCTTTGGAAAGTGTTCCGATTTGGAAGTCGATTTTATCAGACAAGCCAAAATGCTTAACCGTTCCTGCCCCTTTACCGAGAACACCAGAGCCGTGGGCATCGTCTACATACGTAATCAAGTCATATTGTTCGGCTACCTCTACGATTTCCGGCAGCTTGGCGACATCACCATCCATCGAAAATACGCCGTCTGTAATGACCATCAGCTTTTTATATTTGCCGGATTCTTTCGCTTCCTTCGCTTTCGCACGCAAGTCATCGATATCGGAGTGATTCACACGAATAATTTGTGCACGAGACAGGCGGCATCCATCAATAATGGAAGCGTGGTTCAACTCGTCAGAAAGAATCGCATCATCCTTGTCCATGACAGCAGAGATCGCAGCCATGTTGCAGTTAAAACCAGATTGGTAAGCAATAGCTGCTTCCGTGTGCTTGAAGGCAGCGAGCTTTTCTTCCAGCTTCACATGCAAGTCCAAGGTTCCGTTAATTGTACGTACAGCCCCTGCCCCTACGCCGTATTTGCTTGCTGCTGCGATCGCAGCGTCCACAAGGCGTTGATCAGTAGCCAAGCCCAGATAGTTATTGGAGGAGAGGTTGATCAGTTCTTTTCCTGCAATCGTAATGACAGGACCGTTCGCGCTTTGCAAGGGGTCAATGACGTTGTACAGTCCCTTGCTCTTCAAATCTGTCAGATTTTCATGTAAAAAATGTTCAAGTGTTTTGCTCGCCAACGAGAATCCCTCCATTATTCAGCCATCGATTAGTAAGTTCCACAAAAACAATTGTTCACGCTGTATGGACACATCATTTTGATAAAATTCGCATAAAATCAACTTAATCTACAAACATTTTACCACCATTCACTTAAAACGTCCACATCACAAAGACATATTGTTGACGCTTTCAATCATTTTCCTTTCGATGCTGTCATCTCTCCTACTTTCTCCTTTTGTCGTAATTCGTAGACTCCTGAAAATGAAAAAACCACTCTCTAGCTTCCTATGAGCAGATCGTGGCCTTTTCTTCATTTTTTTGCCTTTTGTGATTTTAAGATACCAGGCTTGGTGTCGATCGTACGCACAAAACCGTTTGTTTCGAAGCGATGCGTCATCAAGGCCTCTACTGGTCTGCCATTTTGAAAATGCTCTTCCACCAACATCTGTGCATCCTCTGGCGTCACGTTTTCATACCAGATTCCCTCAGGGTACACGATCATCACGCATGCGTCCTCACATCGCCCGTTGCAGCGCGTGCGAGTTGTATGTACATAGTCATCCAAGCCTGCGTTGGTAATCGCTTCGCGTATCGCTACCGTAACCTCTTCGCCACCCTTGCGCATACAGCTTCCACCATTACAAATCAGCACGTGATGCTTTGTCTGAGATAAGTCCCATGTTGCCACTTCATATCCACTCCGTTCTTGTCCAATATCCATCCACACTCCCCATCATGACGGTTTCTTGCTCAATTTGCAATTCCCAGAACGTTTGGTTTTTGATAGAATATATGTTCGTATACGATTTACAAAAAGATGTTGGTGGTGAAAGCATGTCCGTTACCAAACAGCGCGATGCCTTGCAGCTTTTGCAGACAGTCGGCTCCTACCCATGGTATGTCGAAAAGTTTATTGAGCATAAAAAAGCAAAAAAGAATTCCCCCTCCACCTTGCTTGGATACCTTCGCGATTTCTCTTTTTTCTTTCGCTGGATGATGACAGAAGGATTAAGTACCGCAGCGGATATGAAGGACATTCCGTTAAGCGACTTGAATGACTTGAAGAAGGAAACGGTTGAAAGCTACATCTTATACTTGCAGGAGTCGCATTTGTATGAGCGATCTGCTTTGCTCTCGAACCCTACCAAAAGCGCGAAGAAAGAGTACAGCGACCGTACGATCAGCAGAAAAATATCGAGCCTGAAATCGCTTTTTCATTACTTATCCGCTCTCGCTGAAGACGAGAATGGGGAATCGTATTTGACGCGGAATGTACTCGCCAAAATCGAGCTGGAGATCACGGAGCTGACTCCCCTCGCGCGCGCCCATGCCATTCGGGCAAAAATCCTGATTGACGACGAAATCTATCAGTTCGTCGATTTTGTCTACAACGGCTATCTAGCCCATTGTGATACGGAGAAAAAGAAGCAGTATCACATGCAAAACCGCGACCGGGATACTGCCTTGATCGCGATGATTCTCTCCGGTGGCTTCCGAGTGTCAGAGATCGTCAGTCTCGATCTATCCGACATTATTATGGAAAAAAACCAGTTGAAATTGATTCGCAAAGGAAAGAAAGAGGACGCTCCTTTTTTCAGTGATTGGGGCAAGGAGTACTTAGCCAAATACTTGCAGGTGCGTGACAAATACAATCCCGAACCGCAAGAGGACGCTGTTTTTCTCGCTGTTTCCCCTACCAATCCAAATGGGCATCGCATTGAAGTGCGGTCTGTCCAAAAGCTGGTCAAAAAGTATGCCAAAGCATTCGGCATCCCCGATTTGTCTGTCCATAAGCTTCGTCACAGCTTTGCTACACAGTTTCTCCGGTTGAACCCTGACCCCCATCAGCTCCAAGCACAACTGGGGCACTCCAAAATTGAAACGACCATGCAGTATGCCCATGTATTAGAAGATGCTTTGGGCAAGGCTGTGAACCGAACTACTTAAGCAATACGTCAACAAAAACCAGTGACCAAATCTGCAAGCACACATGTGCCACTGCCGACTGGTCACTTTTTTACGATCATTTTTCCCCTTCACTCTACATCTCCGCTGACCTTTGCAAGCGTTCCGCGATTTTCATAAAGTCTTCCCGCGATACACCTGGCGCAAATTCTTCTGGCAGTTCATCTAAGTCCGGAACAAGCGGCTTTTTGTAGCTATCTACTTCTGTCTTTTTTAATACTATCCGTTTTTTTCTAACGCTATTAAATCATTTCGTAGAATCGCGTTGTTGTCTATGCTCATTTAGAGCATCCATCCAAATCGTAACTAGCTCTGCAAAATACTTTGTTTCAATGATCGACTCCAATTCCTCGCCGGTGTCTATACCCGCTTCTAGTTGTTCCTCAACGGATGGGTTAAATATTCGAGTATAATCCCTCCCTATTTCCGAACTGTATAAATTTCCTGTCCCTTCTGATACTTCCGCTTCTCCGGAAACAACTCGTTGTATCCTATCTAAGCTGAGGCTTTTTGCGAGTTCCGACCTAACTGATATTCCAAATATTCTTGAACTAAGGAGTCCTTGTCAAAGTATAGCTTCTAAAGTTATACAAACCTCAGCGTTTTTAGAAGTGGCTTTGGCTTTTGTTTCGGTTTCTATCGCCCACATTTATGCTTGAATTGCGCTGATTGGAGGGCTTTGAGAGTCTTTTTTACTTCTGGTGTGAGGCCCCCTCTTTCAAAATTTACAAAGAATATGTCTTGGGCTGTTTTATTGTGCAAGCATTTTTCCATGGGATGAGTCCCGAACTGTCTTTTTTGACGTAACAATCATCTAATGGTTTATTTACATTCATTCATTAAAGTAACGTTTTTTGGATAATCTCATGTCTAACAGCCAAAATATCTTTTGATGAAATAGAAAAAGGTAATTTCTATGTATAAATCTATAGAGAAGGAGGAGTTTCTATGGCTCTTTTGGTCACACACGTTGGTACGTCGGCAATCGCAATACCGGGGGCTGGTACCATGTTCAAGATTTGGTCTTACAAGATTGATAGCATATCAGGATCAGGACCAGGTTCAGATATAAAGGAGGGGCAGCGGTGGGCTCTTGCGCTGCCGGGTAATGTTAATGTGCAGGACCCGAGCTTCTTCCCTAACGTGACCGCTTTGGAGGGGACGTTCGTTTCGCGAGATCTTGCGTCAGGTCTACAGTACGTGGGTCGTACTGCCAGCTCTACCGGCAATCTGACCATCGCTTTCGTTGCCCCTGCCCGCACGTCCTCTGGTAATGTGCAACTTTTCAAGTCAACACCCGGTAATGCGTGGGTGTCTATGCCATTCGCCGCCACATCGGACGGTACTCCCAGCCAAACTCAGCTCCTCCCCCTGCCAGCTCCCGGTGCACCTGCATACACCGGTCGACCTGTGTACGATTTCGTCGGTACCCTCCCATACGCCAGTGAGCTCTTCGGCGTCTACCAGCCCCTGGCCGGTTGGTTTAGCTCACTGTCTGCGATGTCAGCCGCCGCGGTGCATCCCGAGACTGTGTTTGCGGGGTTGACCCGTGAGCGGTTCTGGGGGGACAGCGCCAGTACCTTGAGCGATGAGGCCCTAGCAGCCCTAGCAGAGCGCTACGAGTCCCTCACTGCTGGTGTACTGTCCCCGGTGGGGCTTGTGAACCTCTTCAGGGAGTACTTCTTTGAATTCGATACTTTCCTTGGCGCACCTGCGGGTCACATCTGGGTCAGCCCTGGGGGCACCGTGGAGGTGATTGAGACCAGTACCCGACGCACGCTGGTTGAGAAGGTTGCCGAGCAAACGGAGGAGATTTCCCGCAAGACAGAGGATACCCTCACGGATCAGGACGATGTCGCGGACTCAGTCAAGGAGGAGAACTCCAGAGACACCAAACTTGGCGTCAGTGCAACTGGTGGTGTGAACGCCCCTATTTACCATGCCGATGCAAGCGCCAGCTTCAGCACTCAAAACACAATCAAGCGGGCCTCAGAAGCGGTACACAAACAAACTCGTACGCAAACCGCCAAGGTCACTAGCGAGATCAGGCGGAATTTCAAGACTAGCTTCAAGACGGTGACCGAGACCACCGACACATCTAGCCGCCGCTATGTCCTGCAAAACATCACCACGGAACTGGTTAACTACGAACTTCGGCGCAAGATGCGCAAGATCGGTGTACAGCTGCAGCACGTCGGTACACGGCTGTGCTGGCAGGTGTATATCGGCGAGCCTGGCAAGGACCTCGGACTGGGAGACATGGTTCATGTGGTAGATGCCCCGGATCTTACTGCAATCAGTAAACCCGAGAAGTTGCCACTTCCGGCGGACAAGCAGGTGCCATTCCACTTTGATCTTCCGTTCCTCCATGACGCGGGAGAGGACGATGAAGCCGTTAATACTTATACGCCACATCCCGACAACGTTTGTCGCGGGCTGAGTAAGCCTCTTGTCGGCACAGACAACACCATCCAGTTCTGCTTTGATATACAATTGCCACCACCTCCGCAGGGCTATTCCCTTAGCCAGATCGTTTCTAAAGACCATCACGGCGCCCAGATTGAGTACAAGTGCGATCTGCTGACTGAACTTAACAAAATAAAGCTACAGTTGACCTACGCCAATTTTCAAGGCAAAAAGTCCCTACCCATAGACTTTATCTTACTCTACATCCCGACGGAGCAGGCCAAGCAGGATGTTATCCAGGCCAACGCTGATGCTGAAGCTGCCTATCAGAAGGAGGTATCACAGCTGCAACACGAGGCGTACGGGAAGGCCGTCCGCGAGCGACTGCGACTGGTTAGTTCAATTCGCCCCCGATCTGCTGAGGACCTGCGCAGTGAAGAACGCCGGGGGGTGTTCCGCAGACTAATCCGTCGGCTAGAGGAACTCAATCTCTACCCCCAGAGCCCGAATCCACTCCCGTATCTGGAATCGCAGCAAATCCAGCAATTCTTTGATGTGGAAGAGATGCTGTACTTCGTCGCCCCCGACTTCTGGCGTCCCGGACCGGTGTCTCCCCCTCCCCCAAGCAGAAATAGCGTTGGCAGATATCCAGTGCCCCCCGAGAAGGAGGACCCGCTGGTCGGGACCAAGCCGCTGCCGCTCGCAGGGCAGACCGTGGCTGGATGGTACTCCAGAGCGGACGAGTACAAGGCGATCAACGGGCAACCCGAGTGGCGGGTGAACTACCTCATCACCGAACAGACCCAACCCGCGCCCTTGGGCAGTTCTCTGGGGTGGCTGATCCAAATCGACGGCGATGAGCGACGCAATGAATTCCTTAACGCCGCGTGGGTGAAGGCGATCTTGCCGATTCGGCCCGGACAGGAGGTCGCAGCCCTTGCTTGGCTTACACAAGTCGAAGGAGAGATCGCCCTTGGCCTCCCCTACCCCTACCAACAAGGGGACCCTGAGATTTTCCAGGGTAAGAAGATCGGTGAGGTCCTGCAGATCGTCGCGCAACAACTCAAGGAGTCCAATACAGTAGTCGCCAATACTTTAGCAGCGGAAAAAGTCTTTGAAACCGGATTCGATCCCTTGGCCGGCGGCTTCCGCCCTGCCGAGCCCTACCAGATTTTCGACCAATGGGTCGAGATCCTACCGACTGATCAAGTGGCTGCCGTAGCCGTACGCTACGACCCCAGGACGGGCCAGCAACTTTGAGAAAAGGGGCGATGGCTCTCATGCCATCGCCCAATACATTGGTGCCGTTACCTTAGCAGAGACGATTCAGATGTAAAAAAGGCGAATGTTGTCAATGGATTTTATGGGCAGATTGTATAGTTTGAGAAGGGAGGGTCCAGATGGACCTAATTATCGAAGTCAAGGATGCCGCAGGTGCACCAATCAGCGAAGCTGATGTTTCTGTCGTCGTGTCGGAGGACCGCAAGACCGGTAAAACGGACGAGCGAGGCCAGGCCGTTTTTCGACCACTGCCGGACGGACTCTTCAAAGTCGAAGTAACTCACCCCTTATATTTAGAGGAAGAAGTCGAGGTCATCCCGCCAAACGGAGGCGGATCTTTTATTTGGGGCAATCCGGTGTGTACTGTATCACCTCCCACAACCGTCATCGTCCGCTTGTCACGAATCCGTGCCGCTCCTCTTTTTCCGATCTCCGATAAAGAATTGAAGCAACGTAATGCATTCAATCCGAAGGGAATCTTTACCTGGATCGACCATGCTGGGAATCCTACTGGTCGTTACTTGGCAACGTTTAACAACGAGGAACCCTTTATTCCAGTGAAACACCCCCTATTACCCACTAACCCTACGGAAGGGTGGGGGAGGTTCAATCACGGTGAACCAGTCAAGATCGAACCGAGTCGAACCAGTGATCTAGTTTGGTTGGAATGGGGAATCGGCGAGAAAAGTCCCCGTTTTCTCGTAGCTATTTGGGTGCCGCGCTGGCGTGGTGTCACTCCGAGCAAACTCGATTTCGTTATCTTCTTCCCAACTAACACCGACAAACCCGAACACTATCCTCCACTAAATGAATATCCTTACAAGGCCTGGAAAATTAACAATACCCTTGTTCAGCCGTACCCAGCGGAGGCTCATCGTTTCTTGTTCCGCGATAAATGGCTTGTCTACCAATTGCTTGCAGCTAAGCGTCAAGCAGTGGTGGTGGTTCCAATCCAACCATCCGGGGATTGGGGCCCGTTAGCTCACGCCGCAGGTCTATCTCGGCTTTTAGCCGAGGTCACTCACTTCCTTCATCGTTCAGGTTACACGTCAGGAGGTAATACTAACCATGATGAGGATCGTGCTCCCATACCTCCGCGTTTTCGCTTCAACCGTATCCACCAACCACCCCCCTCGGTACAACGAGTCGTTTTAAGCGGTTTTAGTTCTGGTATGAAACCAATAGCAAACATGATTCCAACCCAGATCGGTCAGAAAATAGACGATCGGAGTTTCAATATCAACATCAATGGACTCAACGGGCACACCCTCTTCGGCGCGGATGTGGCTCCGTTTCTTAATGCTTGGAAGGAGGTTTGGAACCACGATGGAGAAGCCGACGCTCGAGATGCCCTGGATAAATACCTCCCCGAATGGTTAAGACGGGATTCTCAGCGGATGGCGCGCTGCTACCAAACCGCTTACACCGGATCGGAAGGTTGGATTGACAAAAGCCCACTGGTCAAATTCACATCAGGACCACCCTTGAGTCCTAAAAATGGGTTGATTGCGACAGAACGACACTCAGACGACCGCTGCTCCCTGGTTTATTTCGGTCATGGATATTTGAAACATACAACAGGCTCTCCCACGATTGCTCCAGCGTTTTGGAACGCGAAAGATATTCATCAATCCGTGCCTATGGTCACATTCGGTCATGCCGCCATGCTGAGCGGTTTGTCTAAGTTCTAACTTGGAAATACCTTAAAAATTAATACAGGCTCGTGTAGACTGGTTAATGCAGAAATTTGATTACGATAAAAAGGAATCCAGCCTTCCAGTAAATACAACAAATTGGCAGCTATATTAGTGTAGAGGTATTACTTAAGGAGCTTCAAGATTAATTTTAAAGACCATTTTTAGTACAAGTGAGGGATGCGCATTAAAATCCTTGTAAGAAAACGGTATTTCCTACAGGGGTTTTGATTCGATTCTTAGCTGGGGTTTTCTGTTATTCTTCTTTCAAAATAATCTTACCCAGCATCAGGGTTTGAATTACCAAATTTAGGTTGTAAAGAGTTCCAATTGTTCCAGCCGCATGAACAAACACAATATCATTAGTTGACCTTCTATAGTCCTGAACGCCTTGAGGTAATTCGATTCCAATACCAACTATCCCCTGCCAACCAGACAGGGGATTCTCTTGCTTTCTATTTAATTTGCTACACGTTTGACAGCGGGAACTACTGCGATTTGCTCCTTTTTCGCCAACGTACTTTCCGTTTGATCAATCACATCTAACTCTTTCATCCGGTCCAACACAACCGCTTGCCGTTCTTTGGCTCGGTCCCAGTTCTTTATCGGGGAGTAACGCTCTGGTCCTTTTGGTAAAGAAGCCAGCATTGCCGCTTCTCCCAGTGTTACCGCTCGATCCCCTGTTTCTGTTGCTTTTTTTCCGAAGTAAAAGGGAACAGCTTCGCCAATCCCGTATTTTCCGTGCCCGAAATAAATAACGTTGAGGTACATTTCGAGCAGTTCTTTTTTGCTGTATCGCTGTTCCAATTGCAAAGCGATCGCGATTTCCTTCCCTTTTCTGGTCATCGTTTTATCGTTCGTCAGAAACAGGTTCCGCGCCAACTGCATGGTAATCGTACTTCCGCCCTGCACGTAGGCACCTTCCTTGATATCCACCCAGATTGCCCGGCTCAATCCAATCGGGTCAACCCCTGGATGCTGCATAAACCGATGATCCTCTATCGCAACGAACGCCTTCCACACATGGTCGGGCATTTCGTCCAGCTTTACATAGCTATTGGATTGCTGTACAGCAGCCAGCTTTTTTTCATCTATCCATATATTCCCTGTCCACGCGAGCACGATCGGTGCCAGGATGGCTACCATCATGATCACGAGAAAACTGATACGCAGTCGTTTTTTCCAACGAACACCGAGATTCTTGATGCTCTTGGGCATGCTTGCCGCTTCATACAAGTCGGTGTTTCTTCCTAATGGGATTGGAAGGTGGTTCATGCTGCATTCCCCCTTGCCTTGCTTCTACTCACATTGTAGGGGATGCGCGCATTTCGTCCCATCGAATCCACTTACAGCAATCTTACAATTTCGTAAGACAAACCATTACGAATGCTGATCTTGCTGTGCCTCCTGCTGTCGCAGCTCGATCCGTCTGATTTTACCGGAGGTCGTCTTCGGCAGTTCCTGTACAAATTCGATTTTGCGCGGGTATTTATACGGAGCTGTTAATTGCTTCACATGGTTTTGCAATTCCCCGATCAACGCTTCGGATGGCTCATTCCCTTTTTTCAGGATGACAAAGGCTTTTACCACATGACCACGCTCTGGATCTGGACTAGCAACCGCCGCACATTCCGCTACTGCCGCGTGCTTCACCAACGCATCCTCGACTTCAAACGGACCAATTGTATATCCACCTGAGATGATAATGTCGTCTGAACGTCCTTCGAACCAGATGTAGCCATCTTCGTCCATGCGACCTTGGTCACCCGTCACGTACCAGTCGCCGCGAAACGCTCTGGCTGTTCGCTGGGGATCATCCAGATAGCCTTTGAACAGCGCTACCATATGGCGATCAATGGCAATATCGCCCACTTTACCTACCGGCAGCTCGGCTCCTTCTTCGTCAATAATAGCGATCCTTACAACTGGCGATGGCTTGCCCATCGAACCTGGCCTCGGCTCCATGCCGACAAAGGTACCCACCAGCAAAGTATTCTCTGTCTGTCCGTATCCGTCTCGCACGGTCAAATGGAATACGCGGCGGAATGTGTCGATCACTTCCCGATTGAGCGGTTCACCGGCGGAACATGCGGAGCGCAAAGCGGACAGCTTGTATTGTTCCAAATCCGTTACTTTTGCCATGATTCTATACTCGGTTGGCGTCGCACACAAGACAGAAACCGGATACTTTTGCAGAATTGTCAAATAATTTTCCGCAGAAAACTTTCCTTTATAGACAAACGCAGTCGCTCCCAGCCCTAACGTAGAGACAAACGGGCTCCAGATCCACTTGGCCCAACCAGGCCCAGCCGTTGCCCAAACGACGTCACCTTCACGAACGTCCAGCCACTGCGTAGCGGCCACAGCCAAATGCGCAAACGGCCAACCGTGAACGTGCATAACCCCTTTTGGTCCCCCAGTCGTCCCTGATGTATAAGACAGGAAGGCCAGCTCATCCGACTTCGTGTTTACTACCTCAAATTCTGTGTCCTGCCCCTGGAGCAACCCCTCAAGCGAAATCCACCCTTCTTTCTCTTCGCCAGTCGTGATGTAGTGTTGCAGTGTAGAACAGTTACCTCTCGTCAGATCAACCTCACTCATTGCTCCCGCGAAGCTGATCACAGCCTTGACTTTTGCATGATTGATCCGGTACTCGATATCTTTGGAACGCAGCATCTCTGACCCTGGCAAAATCACTGCCCCCAGCTTCAGCAGTGCCAAATAGAGACCATAAGCCAATGTTCCTCGGGAAACCAGGACGAGTACCCGATCCCCATGCTCAATTCCAATGGAACCTAGACCATTTGCGATTTTATTTGAATATTGGCGCAAATCTTCGTACGTAAGGATACTTTCTTGACCTTGTTCATCTAGCTCCCAAACCGCTCGTCTCTCCGGATGTTTTTTCGCCCATTCGTCCACCTGGGCAGCGAAGTTATAGTTCACTGGCATGTTTAGTTCCATAGGCACATCTCCACCTTTTCTAAGAGTGATGAATAATAATTCGACATAACTATAATTCTTACCTTTTTCTTTCGACAAAAATGGGACAAAAAAAGGCCAACCTTTTGCATGGGGTTGACCTCCCTTCTTTATTCCTGTCACTCTACTTGCTCCGTGATCGTTGCAGCCTGCCCAGAACGCTGTTTTCTTTTTTCCCTCCACTCTTGAAAGCTGCCGACAATTCCGCTCGGAAAGCAGAGCACGACCAAAATATAGAGCAAGCCAAGGAAGATGACCCATCTCTCGAATATGGGGTGAAGCTTCGCCAACTCAGTCAGCCCGTGATGCGCCAGCTCCACGATCCCCGACCCCAAAATAGAGCCAAATAGCGTTCCCAGCCCACCGATCATGCTCATTAAGAGCGCATCCAGCGTCGTTTCAATCGAAAATACCTGGGTGTTTACGAATCGCAGCATGACCGCGTACAAGCCTCCACTAATTGCAGCAACCACTCCAGCGACAATGCTGACGATTACCTTATAATGAAGAATTTGATAGCCTAACGCTTCCGCGCGTTGTTCATTTTGACCGATGGCTTTCAGTACCTTTCCGAGTGGAGAGCGCGTAAACGCCCGCAAGATGACGAACAGCATGACCATTAGGATCAGGCATACATAGTAAAAGGACAAACGATCACGAAACAGCTCAGGCACCGGGAAGGTGAAGCCATCGCCACCCATCGTCAGCGAGCGCCATTTTTCTGCCAACACGAATAGCAGTTGGGAAATCGCCAAGGTCAGCATCGCATAAAAGTGACTTTTCAATCGCAAGGACAGCATCCCGATCACATAGCTGAGAAAACCGGAGAGCACGATGGCAACGAGTACGCCAAGCAAGAAATAACTGATCGTCGCCTCAAAATTTTTCAGGAATAAAGACACGGAGTACGCACCTATTCCGAAAAACATACAGTGTCCGAACGAGACGATCCCCGTATAGCCGAGCAACAAATCAAAGCTCATCGCAAAAATCGCAAAGATAAAGATTTGGGTGAACAAGATGTACATGCTTCGCGAGTCAGAAAGAAACGGCAAAACCGCCAAGGATAGAAAGACAAAAACAATAAATCGATGGTTCAACAATCCGGACGTAGTCAACGCATGATCACCCCTTCGCTCCAAACAGGCCGGATGGTTTGATAAGCAGCACTGCCAGCATCAGCAGCATATTCACTGCCAGTGAAAGCTCTGGAACGAAGTAAGCCATAAACGAGCCAAGCACCCCTACTAAAAGCGCCGCAATCATAGAGCCTTGAACGCTTCCCATCCCTCCGACAATGACGACGATGAATGCCAGAATCGCATACTGCATACCCATTTCCGCAAAAATAACCCCCGAATACGGGGCCAGCAGACTTCCTCCGAGCGCGGCCATGCCTGCCCCCAGCAAAAAGACGAAAGTAAACACTCGTTTAATATTGATGCCGAGTGCCTGCACCATTTCCTTATCGATGACACCCGCTCTGACGATCAAGCCTAGTCTGGTTCGCGTCAATAACAGGTGCAACCCGACGTACACAACTATTCCCACTGCGATGACGAACAAGCGATATGTGATCAATATGATGTCGCCAAGCTCGATGCTCCCTTGCAAATAATCTGGTAATACCGCCCGAATGGGATTGGGGCTCCAAAATACCTTGAGCAGTTCACTTATTACGAGCATCCCGCCCAATGTCACGAGCAGTTGCTGAATGTGATCACCGTACACGGGACGGATCAGCACGCGCTCTAACACGAAGCCAAGCAGCATCCCAATGACTACAGCCCCTACGATGGCCAGAAGAAAGCTATCCGTCAATCCGAAAAGCCATACACCAGCAAAAGCTCCCCAGGCAAACAAACCACCGTGAGCAAAGTTCAATACACTCATTAAGCCAAAGATCAACGTGAGCCCGGAAGCGAGCAAGAAAATGAGTGTGCCTGTCGCCAGTCCATTTACAAGCAAATTAGTCGCGACATCCATTTCATCCTCCCCCTCCCTGTTATACGCTCAGGCAATGCCCAAATACTTTTGTCGTGTATCTGCATCATCCTTCAACTCCTGCATCGCGCCACCGCGGACAATTTTCCCTTCATCCATCAAGTAGTACTGCTCGCCGATCATGCTCGCCATCATAAAGTTTTGCTCAACTAAAAGTACGGTCGTTTTCTGCTTCATCGAATCGATGTGGAACATAAGCTTTTCCACCATGATGGGCGCCAGTCCCTTGCTCGGCTCGTCAATTAACAAGAGTCCGTTGCTGTTCACATAAGCTCGTGCAATCGCCAGCATTTGCTTTTGACCACCGCTTAAGTGCCCACTTTTCTTTTTCCAGTAGTGACGCAGATCAGGGAATAGATCCAGCATCCAAGCGAGCTTTTCTTTTTGTTCGTCGTCATTCTTTTGCATGGCGAGCCGGAACGTCTCTTCTACCGTAAAATCATGAAAAATTCCTTGATTCTCGGGCACATAGCCAATCCCCTTACGCGCAATGGAATAGGTCGGCAGATGTCCGATTTCTTCTCCTAGATAGCGGATTTGGCCATGACGTATCGGGGCAAGCCCCATGATGGAACGAAGCGTCGTTGTTTTACCCGCTCCGTTTCGACCAAACAAAACGGTAATACTGCCCGCTTGCACGGATAGCGAGACACCCTGCAAGATGTGAAACTGGTCGAGGTACGTTTCGATCTGATCAAGTTGCAGCATCATGCTTATACAACCCTCCCAAGTAGGCTGACTGCACCTGTTCATTTCGCATCATGTCAGTCGGTGTCCCCTCAGCCAATAGCTCTCCATGAAAGAGAACGACCATGTGATCGGAGAGTGATTTGACCATGTCCATCTTGTGTTCAATTAGGATGATCGTACAAGAATGGCTTTCCTTAATCGATTCGATCACCTTCAATACAGCGGGGACTTCTTCCAATGAAATCCCCGCCGTCGGTTCGTCGAGTAAGAGAACATCCGGACGCAGTCCAAGGAGCATGGCTAGCTCCAGCTTTCGTTTCTCCCCATGCGCCAGTAAGCTTGCCTGCACATCCGCCTTTTTTTCCAGCAATACCAGATGCAGCAATCGCTCGACTTCCTCAGTCTGTCGCATCTGATCTCCTTGGGAAATCCATAAACGAAACCGAACGCCCTGTGCGGCTTGCACTGCTAATCGAATATTTTCCCGCACCGTTAGCTTGGGAAATAGGTTTGTCAATTGAAACGAACGGCCAATACCCAATCTCGTTCGTGCTGCTGGAGGCAAGTGTGTAATATCTTGCCCCTTGTACTTGATCGTTCCTTGCGATGGAGTAAGCTGCCCACTTAACAAGTTAAACAATGTCGTCTTTCCTGCTCCATTTGGTCCGATGATCGACGTAAATCGCTGCTTCGGTATTCGTAGCGATACCTTGTTTATGACTGTTTGCTCCCCGAATGCTACGCTGAGGTCAACCGTTTCCAACAAGTAACTCATCACACACCTCCTCTACTTCTGGTTCCTGACAGGTGGTGCTGTCTCTTCCATCGTCATCTCCCGGACGAGTACAGGCACAGGATGATCGACTCCGTCTTTTTTCTCCAGTTTGATCGCGTACAACGTTTGCAGTGCCTGATGGTCCTCCGCCCGGAACTGCATCTGGCCCTTCGGCGTATCAAAGGTCATGCCTTCCATCGTAGCAATCAGCTTTTCCGAATCTGTATCAGCGTTGGTCTTTTTCAGTGCTTCCACAATCGCTACGGCTGCTGTCATCCCACCTGCCGTAAATAAATCTGGAATCTCGCCATGAAAACGCTTCTTGTGCTCATCGATGAGCCAATCGTTCATTTTCGTTTTCGGGAGCGAATGGTAATACACCGAGAAACCTTCCATTCCGATCATAGCCTCCATCGTTTTCAAGGCAGCGATATCAGGTGCTCCCGTAGATACCTTGATGCCTTTTTGCTGAACCTGCATATCTTGAAGCTGTTTCCACGGGGAGTTCGAGCCTGCCCACGTGATGAACACATATTCGGGTTTGGCGCTGATGATTTTTTGGATGTTGGCTGTAAAATCAGTCGTGTTCGTGTCCACGTATTGCTCTTCGATGATGACAGCCCCTAATTTTTCAGACGCGGTCTTAAAGGCTTCGATCCCTTCTCGACCGTAGGCGCTATCTTGGGCCATCGTCGCGATCTTCGTTCCTTTGGAAGCAATCGCCGCAGCACCAGCAACTGCGTCCTGCGAAGAATTTCGACCTGTGCGGAAAATGTACTTGTTCCAGTTTTTCCCGGTGATACTATCTGCTACAGCCGGTTCTACAACCATGATTTTTTTGTACTCCTCTGCCAGGGGAAGGACAGCTAGCGTATCGCCTGAGCTCGAGGAGCCTACGAGAAAATCTACCTTGTCCGTCTCCAAAAGCTTCGTCGCTTTTTGGACGGCAACATCCGGCTTCGTCTCCGTATCTTCCACGACAAACTCGATCTTTTTACCAGCGATCTCTCGCTTGCCCTCAGTTGCATAATCGAGTCCGAGCTCAAAACCTCTTGCCGTCTGCTTGCCGTAGCTCTCCAATGGCCCCGTAAGGGAAGCGAGTACACCTACCTTGATCGTATTACTACCAGATGAAGCGCTTTCATTTTGACTGCAACCAACAACAAGCACGACTGACATCGCTAGCGGGAGCAACATTTTCCATCCTCTTCTTTTCACGTCCGTTCCTCCTCAAGAGTCAAACTGTTCATTGCGATTCGGCTAACCATTCCAGTACCGTTGCAGCCCACGTATAGCCAGTTCCAGCACTGACAGCTACGACAATATCCCCTGGAGCCAGACGTCCCTCTTGCTGTGCGACATGTAGTCCAATACACGGATCGAGTGCAGACAAATGCCCGTAATGATCGAGATAGACAGCCTGCTCCTCGCGAAGTTGCAAACGTTCCAACAGCTCCAAGAACATCGAACGCTTTGTGTGCAAAGGAAGCAGCAGCTTCAAATCCTGCAAGGAACGGTTGCTTTTTGCCAATGCCTGCTCTACTACATGAACAAAATTCGGTATCGAGATGGGATCAAGTCGTTCTTTCATATCGACCGGATTCGGCACATCGATGTAGTGGAGTCTGTTTTCCACCGTTTCATGACTAGGTTGGTGCCTCGAGCCGCCTGCGGGAACCCTTATATCATCGTGAAAAGAACCATCGGTAATGACACAGCTGTGGAGAATTTTGCTCTTTGTCGCACCTCGCTTTACGAGAGCCGCTGTCCCCCCATCTGCAAAATTAAACATGAAGCGTGAGCGAGGATTGTCGTAATCGACGATTTGTGATTCCTTACAGCCAGCAACCAGCAAGATGTTTTCAATGGATGCATCTGCCGTCAGCATATCTTTGGCAACCTTCAAGGCGATTGGAAAGCACGAGCTGACGTTCATCATCTCGAAACCGTATGCGTTTGTTGCTTTAAGTTCGTATGTAATCTTCGGTGCGCTGGACCATACATAGTAATCTTTGTGCGGACTGCCGAAGTAAATAATCACGTCAATCTCAGATGGATCAATCACCGATTCGGTTAGCTGTTGGGCAGCGAGCACAGCGAGGTCTGATGCATGAAGGGTATCATCTGCGACATGCTTTTGATAAAGACCGAATTTTTCGATAATGACTCTTGTGGGGATTCCTGTCTTTTCAGCCAATCGCTCGGCTGTTTCTACTCCCTCTGGAAAAAATACGGACGTCGCTTCCACTCCGATGGTCTGCTCGTGAATCGTATTTGCATCAAAATGATTCATACTTTCGCTCCTTCCCTCGGTACGAGCATCGTCGCTGTTCCAGTCAGAACTACTTTTCCATGTTGATTCGCACATTCCGTAAGCAAGCGGATTATCCCCCGCTCTTCCTGATATTCCAACACGGTGGCGGTCGCAGTGATCGTGTCTCCAATCAATACCGGAGCCGTAAACTGAATGGTTTGCTCCTTGTAAATGGAACCGATGCCAGGCAACTGCATCCCGAGCAATCTGGACAACATGCTCGCCGTCAACAGTCCATGTGAGATACGCTGGCCAAACCGCGTGTCTTTTGCGTACTGTTGGTCGATGTGCACCGGATTGTAATCCCCACTCATTCCCGCAAATAGGACGATATCTGTTTCCGTAATCGTTCTACTAAAAGATGCTTGTTCCCCTATTGCAAATCTCGCCATGTGAATCACCTCATTGCGTAATGGAATCGCTCTTCAATCTGGTCAATGCTTGCTTGACGATTTTCCCTGTTGCATTGCGTGGCAGCTCGGTTAAAAACACGAATGACTTCGGGATTTTATACTTCGCCAGTCTTTGCTCACAGTGTACTTTGATGTGTGCTTCCGTGATGACTGCACCTGATTTGGGCACAATAAACGCCTTCGCGACCTCTCCCCATTTTTCATCGGGTATACCGACGACTGCGGCTTCCTGAACGCCATCCAGCTCACCGATGACCTGCTCCAGCTCCAACGGATAAATGTTCTCCCCGCCTGAGATAATCATATCTTTGCGCCTGCCTACGATATAGGCGAACCCTTCTTCATCAAAACGCGCCAAATCCCCTGTGTACAGCCAGCCATCCCGGATGGTCTTGGCTGTTTCTTCTGGTCTGTTCCAGTACTCCTTCATCACATTCGGACCTTTGACGAGCAGTTCTCCGATTTCGCCCTGACCCACGTCTTTTCCGTCATCCGAGATCAGGCGGACTTCACAAAACATAACGGGCTTGCCGATTGAGCCGGCTTTTCTTTTTGCATCTTCCTTCGCAATCATAAACACGGTGGGGGATGTTTCTGTTAGGCCGTATCCTTGTCCAAAAGGGAGGCCTCGCTCCTGAAAATGCTGGATGAGTTCCATGGGGCATGGAGCGCCGCCGTTGTAAAACCAACGGACGGAATCGAATGATGTGGTAGCAAATAAGGGACTTTGACGAATGGCTTCATGAATGGCGGGCACACCCATCACGATGGTGACTCGGTGTGTTTCCATTAATTGAATTGCTCTATCAGGGTCGAACTTCCCGGCGATAACAACGCGACCGCCAGCAAGCCATGTTGGGAAGGCAAACAGTCCGATTCCCCCGATATGAAAGAGTGGCAATAAGACAATCGAGCAGTCTTCTGAGGTGAGATCAAGCGCGGCTACATTGTGTACGGCGTTCCAAAACATATTTTCTTGGGTGAGCACTGCTCCCTTTGGCTTTCCTGTCGTTCCTGATGTATAGCAAATGATGTATGGATCATCTCCACTGCCGTCATCTGCCTCGGTCCTACTGTGCTGGGATGACTCACTCGGGTCATCCTGGTTACAAGGGAGCTCTCCCGGTTCCAGCCATATCATGTGCGCAATACTGGCCTTCGCCTTGATCAGCTCAATCGTGGCAGCGAATTCCGGCTGGGCACATAACACACGGATACCACTATCCTCAAACTGATAGTCTAATTCGGCAGGGGTCAAGCGGATATTAAAGGGGACGGCAATCGCACCGAGTTTGGCGATGGCAAACAGCAAGAGCACATACTCCAAACTGTTCTGGGACAAAATGCCGATCCTGTCTCCCTTTTTGACCTGTAGCTCATGCCGTAAATAGTTGGCAAGACGTTGGATCTGCTCATTCATTTGCTGATACGTAAGTGATTGATCGTTGGCAATCACTGCGATCCGCGTCGGAGTGATTCGGGCTCGCTTTTCAATCCAATAAGCAATTCCGTGCATGAACTCTACTCCTTTGCCTATAAAATGGATCGGTTACGGCTTGGCAGCAATCCCTTTCATAATCATCGACATGGCTGTTTCTAACACCTCTTCCGGTACGTCTTCATTTTCCCAGTAAACCCAACGCATCCCGATGAATTGTCCGATCGACATGAGACAATAAGCCAGCGTCTCATGATCCATCTCCCGAAACGCACCTTCGTTCATAGCGTTTTTCAGACTTCGTACGTACCCCGCTGCCAATTTGGCGTAATACCAGCGATACAGCTCCTGATCGACGAGGGCAGCCTGTTGAATAATGCTGTACATGTTGCGATGATGTTTAATCCAACGAAAAAAGGCCAGAAATCCCAGGCGCAAATTCTCTTCTTGTGTGGTCGCACCCATGATCGCTTCTTTGATCGTTGAACGAAGCTCTCTGCTCAGCTGCCTGATCAATTCATCATAAATCGCTTTCTTCGACTCAAAATAATTGTAAAACGTTCCTTGGGACACCTGTGCATGCTGTGTGATCAAGACGATAGACGCATCATAATAGCCCAGCTCACCAAACACATGCTCTGCGGCATCCAGTATTTTTTTGCGGGTCTCCTGTCCTTTTTTGGTTAAAACAGGGGTAGGCAGACTATTTTCTGACACCTGAATCACCTCTCAGTTTTTATTATATGTATAATTCAAAATATTACAACACATTTCTCGATGTTCATTTTCAGCGAACGGAAAACGGTATGATTCCCATTGGCAGAAATTGACGCGAAACGATCTGTACGAACAAACGTCATATATATTACAAAAGCTCCCATGCGAATGCACGAGAGCTGAAATGGATTTGATGCTTAAATGACGCGCTTGATTTTAACTGTGCGCTTTTCCCAATTCGTACCATCGTACTTGGAATAAGTCACACCAGGACTACCGTACGTGTGCAGGATTTTCCCATCGCCTGCATAAATAGCTACGTGTGTAATCCGATCAGAAGAACTGGTTACCGATGCCTTCATGAAGATCAGATCACCTTTTTGCAGATTGCTCTTGGAAACAGATTTCCCCACAGTAGATTGCTGGCGGGAATCGCGCGGCAATGTAATGCCCGCTTCTTTAAACACGCGTTGTGTAAAGGAAGAGCAATCGAATGTTTTGGTCGTACTGCTGCTAGACCCGTATTTGTATTTTGTGCCCATATACTTTTCGCCATTTTTAATGACTTGGTCGGCAATATTGCTTACCGGCTTTTCTGGCTTGCTAGGCGTATTCTCTGAGGAATTGCTATCAATAACACGACGAGCCCCTACAAATTTGTTGCTGTACTCCGAATATTTTTTTACAACTACCTCGTCTTCCCCTTTCGAAGAATAAACGAATTGATCACTGCCTATGTATATTCCCATAAAGGTTGGGCTGCCGCTTCCGCTAGAAGCGAAGAACACCAAATCTCCTGGCACCACGCTTTTTTCGGATACTTTCGTCCCAGTCTTGTACAGGCTAGAGATTGTGCTCCCGATGGAAATCCCTACTTGTTTGTAAGCATACGTAGCCAGCTCCGCTGATCCGAATTGCTTCGGTCCCTTTGCTTTGTACTCGTAATCCTTCCCGATCAAAGAAGTAGCAATATTTGCAACCTCTGACTGTTTTGAATCTTGTGTCTTAGCGGCCACTACTCCAGCTTGACCACCCATTAACAGGGACGTACTCAGCATGACTGCTACTGTTGACTTCATTACCCAATCTCGTTTCGTCACTTTCTTTTCCTCCATGTCATGTTGTGGCACCCGTCTTGGGTACATGGACAGAATAGCGCAGGAGGAAACAGGAGGATAAGACCGTAAAATTTTCCAATGATGGAATTGGTAGCATGGGACTAGTCAGAAAACAAGGTGTAATGTAGGCGGTTGCTACTTCTTAGTTCCATGGAACCATAAAAGTTACAAAACGGTATCAAAGATGATTTTCTTCGCAAAAACCCGCTATATTGCTGGCTCGAACTCCAAACAAAAACCATCTTCTGCATGTTTCTGTCAGAAGATGGTTCTCTATTTGTACCTATTTCATGTTCGCCGTAAACTGTCCCCAGGTCTCTTCTCCCCACTTGAGAGTCAGGACATCTCCATCCGTAACTGGGCCTACCCCCGCTGGCGTACCCGTGTAAATGATATCCCCTTGATCCAGACCTAGATTTTCGGAAATATAGGCCATAATGGTTTGCAAATCAAAAATCACATCACGCAGATTGCCGCGTTGCACTTGCTCTCCGTTTTTCAGCAAGGAGAAATCCGTTTGGTGCAGCTCATGGATACCAGGGAAAGGATGAAACGGCGTCAAAATTGCTGAATTTTTAAACCCTTTTGCCAACAACCATGGATGCCCTGCTTTCTTCAGCTCGCTCTGAACATCCCGCAAAGTAAAGTCGATTCCGAGTGCTATTTTGTCAATCATTTCGTCAAGTGTAACCCCAGCCTCATACGGTCTCGCGATGTGAATCACTAGCTCCGCCTCATAATGGAGCTCTCCACGAGATGCCGGAAGCTCAATCGCCTCGCCATTTGCCATTGCAAGCGCATGTGTTGGCTTATCAAAGATCATTGGCTTGGTTGGCACATCGTTCCCCAACTCTGCAGCATGCAATCGATAGTTTCGACCGATACAGTAAATATTTTTGACTGACTCCATTTTGTCCTCTCCTTTGGCGGCTGTCTCTTTTTTCACTATATCATGGCTGCATGGCGTATTACAGCTTGTCTTGTTCGTCCTCTTCCATGCAGTTTCCATAGCCAGGCCAAAGACGGGCATTTCCTCGCGCTTCTACTTCAATCACGGTATCACAAATAGATTCCAACGCACTCTCCAAATCCAGCTCTTGCTCAGAGCTCCAGGAAAATTCGTAATGGAAAATCACTTGCTGCTCTGTCGCTTCGGAGAGGACAAAGGCAAACCGTTGTTGTTGTTCCACGACATACTTTCTGGCTTCAACCGTCGCTTCTACCGAGAACAAACCATCCCATTCAGCAACTATATATGTAGAAGTAACATCAATCCACAGGGAGGGAGTATCATTCGTCCGCCGGAAAATAACAGAGTCCTCCCGATAAAACCCGTAGCCAGAGGGCAGCGCACCTGAGAGCTTAAATGGGATTCCTACCGGCAAATCATGTGGCTTCAATGCGTGGACAAGTCTCCCAGGCAAAAGATAACACCCATCCTGTTGGCGATCTAACCGTTCTCCCATGACGAGAACCTCTTGATTGTGTGAATCACCTGTCACCTGAACGAACATCACGGCACCTCCCTCTAAAACAGTATGGTCAGGAATGCATGACTCAAAACCAAGGCAACATCCATTTTTTTCCTGACAAAATACCGAAAAAAACAGGGTTCATCCATAGGATGCCCCCTTTATTCCTTCTAAGTTACGCACGTATGATCGCAATCACAATATGTTCGTCATCGTATGATTTTGCTTTAATTTTCACAGGGAAATCATACAGGTTGGTGAATTTAAAATCCTTATAACCATAGGCTACTGTAGCATCTTGACCCAGAGGTACGTATCCTACTGATTTGCTGTGGTTATGCCGTTCCACCATGATCATCCCCGCTTCAGCAGCGGCATTGTAAAGCGTGCTGGAAACCTGACAAATCCCGCCTCCATAGTCATCGGCGAGCTGGCCATTCTGAATAACGCCGGCCTTTTGCCAACCATCCTCAGACAAATTCGAATTTCCCACTATTTCATTGAAAGAAAACACCTGTTGCGGCTTGATTTTTTCATTATGAATCTTGCTCAATGCTTGCTTGATGTTATGTTTACGCGCATCTGTGCTGTTTTTCATCGAAGAGTAATAAAACCCGAGAACCTCCTCTTCCTTGAGGTCCATCTTCTCCACATACTTTTCCTGTAACTTTTCCTGCAAGTCGATCGCAGGAGATAACGGGTCTACTTGTAACGCCATTGCATGCTCAGGCGCGTAGTTCATACCTAGTGAGAACACAAGTGCCACTGTCGCTATCGGCCAATGCCGAACTTTCTTCATTTCTACTTCCTCTCCCACATTTGTTGATCGATTTATATATAGCCTGTCATTGTTATTACACCTTGCCACTAACAATGTAACGTATGGGGAAAGCGACAATCAACCTGCAAATGTTGGGCTTTTTGGCCTACAGCAGTTCTACTCGTCGTCCTCATCCATAACCCCAAGGGCTTTGTTCTTTTCCTTAAAGCGCTGGTTATGGGAAGAAACATAGGCCATCCGATCTGCTACCGGGTCTATGTGCAATTTGGCACTGTTTACAGCCACAGCAGCATCTGTGAATGCTCCCGCGATCAACGTAATCTTACTGTCGAAGCTCGCAAAATCTCCCGCCGCAAAAATACCTGGCAGATTCGTTGCCAGGCGAGGACTGACAAACACGTTCCACTCATCCATGTCCAAGCCCCACTCTTTAATCCCGGTGAAATCGGCCTTCAATCCGTGATTGACGATGATGGCGTCTACATCGATTTGCTCCGTCTCGTCTGTCTCCAAATGACGTATCGTCACTTTATCGATCGTTTCTTTGTCTGAGCTTTGCAATTGCATGACCGCATATGGGGTGCGAACGATCGCAGATGACTCTTTCATGCGCTTTACATTCCGCTCATGTCCACCAAATACATCACGGCGATGCACGACAGTTACGGACGCTGCGATTTGCACCAGTTCGTTTGCCCAATCGACCGCGGAGTCCCCGCCCCCTGAGATGAGGACGTGCTTCCCACGGAATGGCTCCAATTCCTGCACCGTATAATGAAGATTTGTCACCTCGTAGCGCTCGGCTCCTTCGATCTCCAGCTTTGCCATTTTCAAAATGCCTCGGCCCAAAGCCATTATGATCGTGCGAGTCCAATGTCGTCTCCCCGATTTTGCAACGAGTATGTACGTGCCATCTTCTTGTGGCTCCAGTCCAATAATCGCCTCGCCTAGCACGATGGTGGGATCAAATGTCTTTGCTTGCTCCACCAGATTGGCAACCAGCTTTTCACATAGTTGTGGGGGTACACCGCCCACATCCCAGATCATCTTTTCTGGATAGATCAACATTCGTCCACCGAGCTCTTCTTTCGCTTCAATGAGTTTCGTCTTCATATCGCGCATTCCGCTATAAAAGGCAGCGTACATACCCGCAGGGCCACCGCCAATAATGGTTACATCAAACAGCTCCAACTGTTTTGCCACAACTACCCCTCCACCGTCTCTCATGTTTGTTTATGAAACATCAAAAACAACATTGAAAATGAGATTCATTATCACATTGTGATTGTAATGGAAAATGGAGGAGGATTCAACATTCAAGAAAAAATAAAAAGGCTCGTAATTAGCTTCATCAGCCAATTTACGAACCTGTTGTTTACCATATGGTGCGGTCGAGAGGACTTGAACCTCCACGGTGTTGCCACCACTAGAACCTGAATCTAGCGCGTCTGCCAATTCCGCCACGACCGCATAAAAATGGTGCCGGCAATAGGACTTGAACCCACAACCCCCTGATTACAAGTCAGGTGCTCTACCAATTGAGCTATACCGGCACATTACGAGAAACTATGTAATTCGCACATTCTAGTAAAAGAATGGCGGAGCTGACGGGACTCGAACCCGCGACCTCCGGTGTGACAGACCGGCGTGAACTCCAACTTCACCACAGCTCCATGTAGTTTTGTCTCCAGCTTGCGGCGACTTCTGTAATATAGCACGTTCCTGTCTCTTGATGCAATAGTTTTTAAAAAATAAAATAAAGATTATTTTTTTCATAGATTTACCAAGCAAAATCCGCTAGAATTTTAGCTAGATATGCAGATTTTAGTAGATTGGTGGAGACGATGACATGAAAAAGACTTCAAGGCTACTCACCTTCCTCGCGCTCTTCACTCTGCTGCCTACTGCTGCCCATGCATCCTCATCGGCATATGTGGTATCAGCAGGTGATACGCTGAGCAAGATCGCTCGCGAGCATCAAGTAACGGTGGATCAAATCATTCAATGGAACCAACTGAACGATGATAGATTGTCAATTGGACAAACTTTGTCTATTCATGGTGCAAGCACTTCTGGCTCCATTGAGACTGACCTTCCTTCCGATGTAGCTGTCGATCAGAATGACAACGCTACCAGTGAGTCGAAAGAACTAACCGCTGGGGAAAAAGCCCGCGTCACTGGTGATGTGCTGAATGTGCGTAAAAAGCCTTCGACTGACGCAAAAGTATTAGGCAAGCTAAGATTCGGTTCCATTGTAGAAGTCGTAGAAACGGGTAGTGAATGGACGAAAATCGAATTCGAAGATCGTGAAGCATACGTTGCTACAGAGTTCCTAAGTCCAAACCTCACTTCTACCGTTTCGCTGCCTGCCGAGATAAATGAAGAAGATCTGGGTCGGATGAAGGAAATTTTTGAGCCATTGCTCAATACACCATACGTCTTAGGCGGAACTACTCCGAATGGCTTTGATTGTAGTGGCTTTACTTCATACGTTTTTGAGCAGCTTGGGGTTACACTTCCGCGCACTTCTGAAGATCAATTCCGTGGCGGTCAAGAAGTATCACTGGATCAAGCACAACCTGGTGACCTCTTGTTCTACGATGCGCTTGGAAAAGGACGCGTGTCCCACGTAGCGATCTATCTGGGTAATGGAGCAATCGTGCATGCGAATGGCGAAGATGTTCGCTATGGCAAAGTAGAATACATGCATAAGCTCTACCCGTTTTACGGAGTGAAGCGTTACGCTAATTTCCAGTAAGCTTTCCTACACATAAAAGCAAACAAACAGCCCTATCTGCCTTTACAGCAGTTCGAGGGCTGTTTGTCTTTCTGTGTGCTTAATGTATTTCGGTATTATGGGCCTGCTGTTGCTGCTGTTGTTGCCCTCCGATTTCGATTTTGCCCAACGCTTGCTTCATTTTGTCGAGCTGAAGCTGATAATCACGAACGACTACAGTAAGAACACTGACAGACTCCTTGAAATCCGGCTCGCTGCTTACTCTGTCTATGGCTCTATGTAAATGCAGCATCTTGTTCTCCGTTTCCCGTAATAGGTCGAGTAACTGCAATCCGTTTACCACGTAATCACCTCATCTGTTTTTTCTTACTTTCTCCTTCCCCTCTGTTCCCTATGCGCACAAAAACGCTTTGCATCATGAATAAAAAACGTCCGCTAATGACATAGCGGACGTTCTTTTTATATTAGTTCAGTCGTGCAGACGCGAGCTCAACGAACTTGTCGATATCTTTTGCAACCAAAGAGAGTGAATTCCGCCAGAAATCGACTGAGCGTACATCAACATCCATAATAGCTGCTACATCTGCAACACTCATTTTGCCTGTTACAGACAAGAGCTTGTCGTACTGCTCAACAAAAGCTTCCCCGCGCTTGAGATACTCTGCGTACAAGCCTTTTGCGAACAGAAGCCCAAAAGCATACGGGAAGTTGTAGAAATTGTAATCCGCGCTATAATAGTGCGGTTTGCATACCCACATGTACGGGTGTAGGGCTGCCGGGTCCAAACCATCCCCGTAAGCGTCCTTTTGCGCTTGCAGCATTAGTTCGTTCAATGTGGAAACAGACAAGGCACCTTCTGTTCTGCGCTCAAATACAGCCGTCTCGAACAAGTAACGGCTATAAATATCGACGATCACCTGACTTGCACCACTAATATCATGTTCCAAAATCGCAAATGCTTCCTCGGAGGTCGCCTGTTCAAGCGCTGCATTGGCAATGATGGTTTCGCACAAAATGGACGCGGTTTCGGCGATTGGCATCGGGTATTCGCTATTCAAGAATGCTTCGTTTACGAGACATTCACCGTGATAGCCATGTCCCAATTCATGTGCCATTGTGCTCACATCGCTGTAGCTGCCTGTGTAGTTGGACATAATTCTGCTCTCCCCTACGATGTGCAGGTTGTAGCAGAATGCCCCTCCACGCTTGCCTTCACGAATCTCAGCATCAATCCACTGATTGTCATAAGCTCGTGCTGCATAGTTGGCGAGTTTTTCGCTAAAACTACCAAAGTGCTTCACGATGAAGTCGCGGGATTCCTCATACGAGAACCGCATGTCTGCCTCGCCCACTGGCGCAAACAAATCATAAAACGGCAACTGAGCACTCTCATGACCGAGCAGCCTCGCCTTTGTACGGAAGTATTGATGGAAGGATGGCAGGCTCTCACGCATCGCCTGAAGCATCGCTTCGAGCGTCTCGCGGTCCATGCGGGAGTCTTGTAACGTCTTATCCAGCGGCGATTCATAGCCTCTGAGCTTCGCTACGGTAATAACCTCGCCCTTAATTCCATTCAAGCTGGCAGCAGCAGCTTCAACGATTTTTTTGTAAGCGGCAAGCTCCGCCTCGTATGCCGTTTTGCGAAGCTGCGGATCTTTTTCGTTCGCCATGTTCCGCACCACTGGCAATGGAAGCTGCTTGTGCTCCCCATCGATTGTAATGTCTACCAGCAAAGTGGAAGTCAACATTTCATGGAGCTTTGTCCATGCATTTGACCCTGTATTTTTCATTTTTGCCAGGACGATTTCTTCTTTTTCGCTCAACATGTATTTGCTCTTGTCTGACATTTCTGTCAACATAAAGCGGTGTGTTTCTAACAGCTCCGATCGGCTAATCAACTCGTCCAGGTTACTCAACGCTCCTAGCCATTTTTGGAATTGCACGCCTGGTTCAACCAATTCCACAGCCTGATTCTGTACTTTTTCAATCGCGAGCAGTGCTACTTCATTCTTGGCATCTACGCTAGCAGTCAGCTCTCCGTAGGCGTACAAGCGGAATTGCGTTTGCAGAACGGAGGTCATCATCGTGATGTATGTCTCCATCTTCGCTACTGCATCTTCTGATGATTGCAAGTTTTGCGCTGCCCAGCTTTTGATCTCTTCTGTTTCCCGTACGAACTTCTCCCAATCTTGTTTCCATTCTGGTGCATCAAACGAGGAATACAAGACATCCAATTTCCAGCGCATATTCATGGGCACGCGCCTCCTTTTCGCTTATGTAACAAGCCTATTGTAAAAAAATTTAGATGGATTCTGCAAGTTTTTACTAAGAAAACTTCTTTTTCGAGAATAAAAAGACTCTGCCACTAGCTTAAGCAGAGTTCTTTTGTAGGCGATCAAGCTCGTACTGACTGCGTCAAAAACGTTAATGCAGACAAGGCAAAAAGCTGGGTGGATTCTACCAATTGGTCAATCGTTACGTACTCATCTGCATGATGAGGGATGTGACGATCGCCTGCGCCTGTCGTCAAAATTGGAATACCTGCTTTGTGCAGGAAGGTTCCATCTGTCGCACCTGGAACGCCATTATATACGGGTTCTTTTTTCGTGATTTCCCGATAGGCGCTCGCGACAGCGGTCACGACTTCTTCCTTCATGCCAGTCAACGTCCAAGGACGCTCTTCGATGACTTCCAAGGTGGCTTTGAACTTGTCATCTTCTTTGCTTAAACCTTCTAATATCGCACTGATTTCTTTGTACAGCTCCTGGTGGTCCTGCCCGGGTACCGTGCGAATGTCAAGTGTAGTCATGCATTGATCCGGCACGACGTTAATTTGGGCGTCTCCTTTGACCGGTGCCTGCAAAATCGTCGGAGTGATACTCGGCCACCCCAACATCGGGTGCTCTCCCAGACGAGCCATTTCCTTGCGCTCCAGCTCCTCTAATGCAACTATGGCGCGTGCCATCTTTGTGTTTGGATTGATTCCCGTCAGTGGCATGGCACCATGCGCCATTTTGCCAAACGTACGAAGGATGGCTCGCATAGCTCCTTTTTGCGTGATGCAGAGCTGATTTTCTTCCGGTTCGCAGATGATCGCCGCATCGACGTTGTTGGCCCAGCCGCGACGGATGAAATCTTTGATCCCGATCATCATGCTCTCCTCATCACAAGGGATGCACAGGAGAATTTTTCCTGTAAAAGACTGTTTGGATCGTTGGATAGCTTTGACGGCACATATCGCGGCAGCCAGATTTCCTTTTGTGTCACAGGAGCCACGTCCATAGATACGTCCACCAGATATTGTCCCGCCAAAAGGATCGTAGCTCCAAGCATCCCGGTCCCCTTCTGTTACGACATCTGTATGGGCTTCGAACAAAAGCGTTTTGCCAGGCCTGCCCGAATCGTAAAAAGCGATGACATTCGGTCTGCCCGGAACAACCTCTTCATAGAAGACCTGCAAACCCATATTGCGAAGATAATCGGCGACAAATAGTGCGACCCGCTCTTCATTCGCTCCTGCCTGATCGGGGCGAAACACACTCGGAATTCTAACTAGCTCCTGCGTTAGGCGCACAACTTCCTGCTCGTCAACAAAGGATATCACCTGATTCATCCGACAATCCTCTCCTCTGCATCCAATTATGTTACCCCTATTCCTGGAAGTAACTGCGATAAGATGGCAGTCCCCCTGCTTCCTCTGCGTGCTTAACCGCTTGGATGACGGCTTCTGCCAGCACATCTGCGGACAACGCGCCCACCTGGTCTACACTCGCCGCTACTTCGCCTGTTGCTACAGCAAAGATCGTATCGCCATCGTACATGGTGTGAATCGGACGGATCGTACGGGCAAGCCCGTCATGAGCCATTTGCGCTACTTTTTTTGCTTCTGTTTTGGACAAGCGGGCATTACTCGCGACTACGGCAATCGTCGTGTTCGTACCTGGTGGGATCGGAGAAAAGGCTTGCTGGCGCATCATCTCCATGCTATCTCGAATGGTTCCCTGTTCATCTCTCGGCCCGGCTATGATCGTCCCAGACTGCGGATCTGCGACATGACCGACCGCATTTACAGCGACGATTGCGCCTATGACGAGTCCATTGGGTAAAATCACGGAAGCTGTGCCCAACCCGCTCTTCATCGCATTCGCAAATCCATTCAGCTTGCCTACTGACGCACCTGTACCAGCACCGACGTTTCCTTGTGCTACTGTCTCTCGGCTTGCCGCCTGTGCTGCCTCATAGCCCATATGACGATCCGGACGAACCCGATAGTCGCCTACAGCCAGGTCGAACAAGACGGCTGCTGGAACGATAGGAACGACGCCATAGCCAACATCTAGCCCGATGCCTTGTTCCTCCAAATACTGCATGACACCTGTTGCAGCATCCAAACCGTATGCACTGCCACCTGAGAGGCAAATCGCATGGACGACACTCACCAGATTGATAGGGTCCAAAAGGTCCGTCTCGCGGGTGCCCGGGGCAGAACCCCGGACATCCACGCCGCAGACAGACGGCTTTTCCAGCATAATCACACTGCATCCCGTTAATGTTTCTTCGTTTTGTGCATGCCCGACGAGAACGCCGGGTACGTCAACAATCGTTCCGGTCATTATAAGTCTCCTGAAATTTTTGATTTTTGTCTGCCCACTGAGCCCAATTTCTTCCAAGCCGCAACGACAGCCAATGTAACAATGACAGAAACAATTGCTTCTGGCAAACCGCTCGTGATTGCGACTGTTGTCGCTACACCAAGCGTCATGTATCCTCGAATAACGGCCATGCCCAGTACCAAAATCGTGTTTGTCATCGCCCCAATAAAGCCAGCGGCACCAATCGCCAAGTACTGATTGACGTTTTTCAAACCGACATAGGTCAAGTACGCAGTCACACCGATGAACAACCGTGGCAGGATGGCGACAAGGGGATCTTTAAACAGCGGGACCGTGGCATTTAAGAAAGAAGAGACTCCAAATATAAGGCCAATGATCATACCAACGCCCCAGCCCTCCATTATCCCCCCGATAACAGCCGGGATGTGCATAATAGTGGCATTGCCCGCTGCTGTCGGAACCGGAATGTAGCCGAGACGTGTCACCCCGAGCAAAATCGCTATCGCGCCCAGAACGCCTGCAATGACAATCTTGCGAACGGTCAAGCCTTTTTCCATGCATACTCCTCCTTTTACGAGTTTTATGTGGAATGCCCTATTCGGGCGAGTTCCCGCTAGTCTTCCTTACCAAGGTATGGCGAGCATGACGGCAGAAATGACTATGCTTGCGATCAGCGCGACGTAATCCTTGCCTACTGCCTTGTATTGGGTGTATCTGGTCCGTGCAGCACCTGGTGTGTAGCATCTGGCTTCCATTGCCAAAATCAAATCTTCTGCTCTGGAGAGTGCCACATTAAACAGCGGGATGATGATGGGAAACATATCTTTTGTTCGCTGGATGATCCGCCACCATTCTCCTGTACCAAAATCTGCACCACGGGACGCTTGTGCTTTCATCATTTTTTCCATTTCCATCGCGAAGGTAGGTACAAAGCGCACAGCAATCGTGATGATCAATGCAAACGCGTGAACGGGAAACTTTACTTTTTCCAAAGGCCCCAGCAGTCGTTCCATGCCGTGCGTGAGTTCCGTCGTCGAAGTGCTGAGCGTAAGGACACTTGATAAGAAGATCACTTCTACAAACCGCATGGCAGACACGATGACGAGGCGCACACTCTCACTTGTGATCGTGATGAAGCCGTATTTCAAATAAACGGTTCCGCCATTCACAACCTCCCCGTAAAAAAGCAACTGCATGATCGCCAAAATAATGATAAAGGGGATAGCTGGCTTGATCCCGGATATGCCGTAATGCAAGGGGATTTTTGAGATTTGAAACATCCAGATACAAATGGCTAAAGCAAACAGATTACCCACGTATGTATCGCAGATGGCAATGGCTAGGATGAGAATGACGAAGGCACCAAGCTTGAAGCGAGGATCGAGACGATGAACGACCGAAGCAGTGGGTAAATATTGACCGATGGTAATATTGCGCGTCAATTCAAATTCTGCTGACATGTGGACCCCCTCCTTAGCGGTTCAACAGTTTCAAAATTTCCATCGCTGTCTCTTCGGGTAAAAAAGCGCTAGGATCGATGCTGTAGCCCTGTTCACGGAGTCTGTATAAAATATCAACCGATTCTGGTGTGCCGATATGATGCTGTCGCAGCAATTCCTGATTGCCAAAAATTTGTCGCGGTGTCCCTTCGCAGACTGATTTCCCGTTTGCCATGACGTAGACACGATCCGCAAGCTTGGCGACCTCTTCCATATTGTGTGAGACGAAAATAACCGTTAGCTTTTCTTCCCGATTGAGACGGCGGATGCGTTCCAATAGCTCAAGACGAGAACGCGGGTCCAGCCCTGCTGTTGGCTCGTCAAGCACGAGAACCTTGGGTTGCAAGGAAAGGACGCCAGCCAATGCCACCTTGCGTTTCTGTCCGCCACTCAAGGCAAAAGTGGGACGGTCTTTCATCTCCTGAAACGAGAGGCCGACCAAGTCCATCGCCCACTGAACGCGTCGCCGCACTTCCTCTAAAGGAAGCCCCATCCGAAAAGGGCCGTAGGCTACATCATCACCGACCAGTTTTTCGAACAGTTGATCCTCCGGGTTTTGAAAAACGAGCCCCACTTGTCTGCGTAACGTACGAATATCGATCTTGGGTGAAGATACATCCATTCCATTGATGATGACTGTACCGGATTGCGGGCGAATCAGGCCGTTAAAATGCTGGATTAACGTCGATTTCCCCGATCCGGTATGGCCGATAATCGCCAAGCATTCGCCCTCTGCCACCTGTATGCTTACCTGGTCGAGAGCCCGATGTTCGAGGGGTGTTCCCTGCATGTAGACATGAGATAGATTTTCTACGTTTACAATCGGTTGCGTCATGAACCACTCGCCTCCGCTTGCCTGACGTATAGACGATTAACCTCCGCGACAACTTCCTCATTGTGGATGAGATCAGGTGAAAATTCGCTATTTTCGGAGTGAACGAGATGAGCAATTCGGCTCGCGTCCGGAACATCCAGATGAAGCTCGCGTAGTCTTTCCTGATGGGAAAACACTTCACGCGGGGTACCCTCCAATACGATCTTGCCACCCTCCATCACGATAACGCGATCCGCTTCTGCTACCTCTGACATGTGATGAGTCACGGTGACGATCGTCATTCCTTCGCGATGCAGCTTGCGAACGACTGCCAGTATATCCTGTCTACCGTAGCTGTCCAGCATACTCGTCGCTTCATCCATGACAAGGACTTGCGGCTTCATCGCCAATATCCCCGCAATGGCGATCCGTTGCTTTTGTCCGCCAGACAAATGATGAGGCGGACGATGACGAAAGGCACTCATCCCAACAGCCTCTAGAGCATTATCCACTCGCGTTTTCATTTCTTCCGCAGATGTCCCGATATTCTCCAATCCGAAGGCCACATCGTCCTCTACAATCGTCGCGACAATCTGATTGTCCGGATGCTGAAAAACCATCCCGACACGGCTCCTCACTTCGTGAATTCGCTGTTTTTCACGTGTGTTGATACCGTTAACAATGACATCGCCATCGTTTGGAGTCAAAATTCCATTGAGATGCTTAGACAACGTTGACTTACCGGACCCATTATGACCGATGATGGCAACATACTCTCCTGGAAACACTTCTAGGGAGACATTTTGCAGGACAGGAATTTGTTGATCTTGGTTAACCTGATAGGCAAACGAGACATTTTCTACACGAATAATCGGTTGTGGTGTCATGCTCTCCCCTCGCCTCTTCGTAAAAGTCGTATGTGCTGTGTTCTCCATCAATAAGCAACTACCATGCCAGATGAATATGTTTTAAATTTTCTGTAAATTAAACAAGAAACTGAATAACTCTGTTGCAAACATGCATCGCTGATGTTGCGCTTGCATCAATTTCTACAATCTTTCGTAGCGCTTCATTTTTCTCCACAGGGTGGACCGATCCATTCCCAAAATTTTCGCCGCCTCTCCCTTGTTTCCCTTCGTTTCCGCCAAAACCTTTCGGATGACTTCTGCTTCTCTCTCTTCTTGATCACGGTAAGATTGTCGCTGATACAGCTTCTTGGCAAAAAAAGCCGTGTCCTCCTTGCCAAGCGCGTCATTCTTACAGAGCAAGACCATTCTTTCTACCACGTTGCGCAGTTCTCGTACATTGCCTGGCCAGTCATATTGTTTGAGAACGTGGAAAACGGCCTCCTCTACTTTCAGATGCCTTTTATTTTCCCGTTCCTTGATTTCTCCCATGATCGATGCCACCAATAGCGGAATATCTTCAATTCGTTCTCGCAAAGCAGGCAGCTCAAGCGTCAACACATTCAATCGGAAGTACAGGTCTGAGCGAAACTGCTTTTCCTCTACCAGTCGTTCCAAATCCCGATTCGTTGCCGCGATGATTCTCACATCGACAGGGACGATACGCTCCCCGCTGATTCTGCGCACTTTTTTCTCCTGCAAGATACGCAAGAGCAACGCTTGGATCGGGATCGACATCTCTCCGATTTCATCGAGAAACAGAGTCCCTCCGTGTGCCAATTCAAACAGCCCAGGCTTTCCGCCTTTGCGGGCGCCAGTAAATGCTCCTTCCTCGTATCCAAACAATTCGCTCTCCAATAAGTTGCCGGGGAGAGCCGCACAGTTAACCGGAATGAACGGCCCGGTAGCACGCTGGCTGCTCAAATGAATCCCTTGGGCAAACAGCTCCTTGCCAGTCCCGGACTCCCCCTGTATGAGAACCGTCGCATCTGTCCGTGCGAAAGTTTCCGCCCATTCCTTCGCTTCGCGGATCGCAGAAGAATCTCCAACGATATCCTCCAGGCGGAATTTGGCTTCCAAGCCGCTCTCCATGCTCTGCTTGCGAATGCGCATCTCCATTTTTTGAATGTCGGTGATCTCTTTAAAAGTGGACACAGCACCTACGATTTCACCCTCTACGACAATCGGCAAACGGTTGATGATTATTTGTCGATTCAGGATCGTTGCGATGTCCCCAATCTCTTTTTTCCCCGTTGCCAAAATTCTCAACATATCTGAATTGGGGATATAACGGGTAATTTTTTGTCCAACGATATTGCCTGGCAGGCCGAGTATTTCCATCGCATTTTTATTGACCCCGATAATAATGGAATCCCGATCGACCGCAATGATCCCGTCATGAGAAGCATCCAGAATCGCCTGCATGTGGATGTCATGGATCATTTGCCCGGCTCTCCTTCCTCGGCATGCTCAAGCATGACTGCTACTTCCGGTGCTCGTCTACTTGCCCGACGCTTTTTTCGTTTCTTTTTCCGTAAAATGAAAATAGACAGGAGCATCAGCCCGAGGATGGCGAGCTCGATTGGTTGTGCTAGCTTTGCAGAAGTCCAGCCACTCATGCCCAGCAAGTGAAAGATGACGGCTATGTAGAGGAAGATCGACGCTAGATTTTGAGCTTTCACCTGTTTCACCTCTGTTTTTTCTGGTTAGAGAAAGAATGCGGCAATCACGTTATCGTTGATCCCACTCTTGGAGTAATAATAAACGGGCTTCCCTTGTTCTTTTGCATACGCAATTTCTTTGCTTGTACTGCTACCGATATACCCCTCTACATCGATGACAAAAATCTCGTCGGACAAATCGATTTTTCGAAAGTGAATGTCTGTGAGTAGATCTACTTGCTCCTGTGATATCGCAAAACCCTCACTCTGCTCGAAAAAGGCTACGCTCATCACGATGTTTCCTTGGAGCGTCAGATACGTATTCGCCTGCTCAAATTCCTTTTTGAATTTGGTTGACCCGCATAGGGTGATAATTTTCATTTTGATTCCCTCTTCATCCAGCTTGTATTTTCGTAATAATCTGACTAGCCTACTACGAAAAACTCCCATGGAGCCGTGAACAATGCTCCACAGGAGAGTTGGTTCTTGTTGTCTTGCGATTAAATAGGGAGTAGCTCCACCGTTTCTTTGCTCTCCAAGTCTTTCACCATGTCGAGCCATGCTTGTGGCTTTTGTGGAAGCACGGCGTAATAACGCTTCAGGAAGGTGACGATCAGATCCGCTTCGAGGGTCGTTTGCTCTTCGTTTGTCGGCATGAAGCCGAGATCCAGTCCGGATACCGCTTCGCCGTCATTTTGCCAGGACGGATGCACATACGCAAAGTTCGTACGTTTGTATCCCAGATGAGAGAGCACTTCCCGACGTACAAATGGGTCCATCGGCTTGATTCCGCCAAAGTTGTGTTCTTCCACACGGTACGGGTCGTAGATTTCTGCAAACATTCCGTACAGCTCCTTGCCGTTTTCAGCAGCCAAAGCGAGCAGGTCCTTTTGACGCTCTCTGGCGAGGAATCGTCCCACTCCGAGTCCTTCTCGGCCGATGATCGTGAAGTCTGTCATGGCTACGTTCATGTCCGTGTAATAACGGTATTCGGTAGCCCCCACAACTTCTCCTTCGTGTACAGCTACAAATACGCGAATGCCCGGATCTTCCAGCGGTTCTTTCCACAGATCGTACTCCAATACTTCCTCAGGTGGGAAAACCTCTTGCATCAAACGGTGCATTTTCGCAAACAGCGGATTGTCGATATGTTGAATACGTACGAATTCCATCAGTCAAATCCCCTCTCGATCGATTATGTCGGATAAACCCTAGAGATGCTGCTGAAATGGATTTTTCCATTCCATGAGCGTCGCGTAGTTGCGAGATTCCTCATCTTCCAAATAATTCGCCACGACCTGAACAGGCGTACGACCGCAGCGCATGAGAAATGTAACCACCGGGTCTCTTACTTCTCCTGTCAGAACACGCTCCAAATACTGCTCAGGTGTCCATTGGTCTGCATAACGTCCATATCCTGGCATGCGACCTCCGCCGAGCAATCTGCGCAGTCCTTTTTGTACCACCAGCTCATACATCGCTTGCATCATCTGTTGGCCCAATCCCAGCTTGCGGAAGCTCGGACGAATACAAATGTCTACAATGTACAGCGTGTCACCCTCAGGATCATGATTACGGATATAACCGCTATCCGTGACATCTTCCCACTTATGTTCGGGGTGAGCCGGATCAAACTTCACGAGCAACCCTGTCATCGAACCTGCCAAAACACCGTCCACTTCTACACAAATGGCACCTTCTGGGAACAGGGTAATATGGTTCGTCAGCTGCTCCTGGTTCCACCATAGCTCAGACGGAAACGGTGGGGGAAAGCTCTCCGCCTGTATTTGGATCAATTCGAAGAAATCTGCGCGATTGTAGTTGCGAATAACGGCTTTCCGCGGCTTGCTCCCTTCAAATACATACAGTTCTTTTCTGTACATATTCATCCTCCTGCTGTCCAGATCACGATGGATTGCTTACTTCCAGTCGGTATACAAATCGATGCGGCGGTCGCGCCACGTTGTGACGGAGCCTTTTTCTCGTACGTCGTATAGCAATTGGATATCCAAGTCAGCGGTTACCATCATGTCGTGGTTGATCTCCCCTTCAGCCAGAACGCCACGAGGAGGGAACGGAACATCGTTTGGCGTCAGGATCGCCGCTTGTCCAAAGTTCGCTCGCATGAAATCAACTGTCGGCAGCGAGCCTACAGTACCAGTCAACACGACATACACCTGGTTTTCAATCGTCCGGGCATGGCTGGTGTAACGTACGCGGTGGAATGCGTGGCGATCATCCGTGCAGGATGGGCAGAAAATGACGTCTGCGCCCCGTGCTTTGGCGATGCGCACCCACTCAGGAAACTCGATGTCGTAGCAAATAATCATCGCGACCTTCCCTTTGTCGGTCTCAAAGATTTGCAACGAGTCGCCAGCCCCCATGTTCCAGCCTTTTACTTCCCATGGGGTGATATGGATTTTTTTCTGCTGCCCTACACGTCCATCCGGGTAAAACAGAAAAGCCGTATTGTAAAGCTTGCCGTTTTCCTCGATGATGTGTGTTCCACCAATCAGATGCATCTCATATTTGGCAGCGAGGGATCGAAACAGCTCGACATATTGATCCGTGAATGACGGCAATGCCGTAATTGGCAGCGCATTGCCCTGCTCGTCTCCGATTGACATGAGTTGAGTCGTAAACAGCTCCGGGAAAAGGAGGAATTCTGTGTCGTACTCTTGCGCGTTTTTCACGTAGTGCTCAACTTGATTGGCAAAGTCTTCAAAGCTATGTATGGTATGCAGATGGTACTGCACAGCGGAAACACGCATTTTCATGCCATTCTTCCTTCCTCAAACGTGATAAGAACCTCTCAGACTAAAATATATCAAAAACAGCCTGTAAAGTCTCGTCATTGGCTGTATGAAAAAAAGTCGCCTATCCGCTTAGACGGGCGACCCTCTCTCTTATTGATTGATACTCATCCGCAATACGGTTTTGTAGAGCAGCTCTGTTCCCAGTGCCACATCTTCATAGGCTGCGTATTCCTGCGGATTATGACTGATACCGTCCTTGCAGCGGACAAAAATCATCCCGTAATCACAAACGTAGGAGAGTGCCAATGCGTCGTGGAAAGGACCACTCATCAGCTCGCGTACAGAGGCACCGAGCTTGCTGCTCTCCTCATGCATAATTGCCTTTATCCAGTCGGCACAGTAACGCGGGTCACTATTCGTATCTTCCGTAATGGTATATTTCAATCCACCTTCTACGGCGGCTAGCTCAATCGCCTCGCGCAACGCTTGTTCGCGCTCATCGCGACGCTTCAAATCGATATCCCGCAAATCAATCGATAAACGCACCCGCTCGGGAATGATGTTGCGCGAATCCGGGAAAACCTCCAAGTGACCGACTGTACCGACTGTTGGCGCTTGTGGATCGAGCTTTGCCAGCTCGTTCACTGCCAAAATTACTTTTGCCGCGCCGACTAGTGCATCTTTTCTCATCGGCATCGGTACGGAACCAGCGTGCCCGGCAAAGCCAGTCAGCTCGACCGTCCACCACAAAGGCCCCGATATCGCCGACACGATTCCAATCGCTTCTTTTGCATCGTCGAGAATCGGCCCCTGTTCAATATGCAGCTCCAGATAAGCACCGATGCTGCCTTTTGGATAAATAGACGCTTCCAGGCAATCAGGGTCGCACCCAAAATCAATCAGTGCCTGCCTGCGTGTGATCCCGTTTTTATCCGTCCTCTCCAAGTCCGTTGGGTCCAGCATCCCAAGAATGCCTTTGGAACCAAACAGTCCTTTTTGAAACCGGCATCCTTCTTCGTCACAAAACGCAACGACTTCAATCGACTGTTCCGGCATAAGCCCTTGTTCATTCAACGTCTGGACGACTTCTAGTCCACCCAATACCCCGATCACCCCATCATACTGACCGCCGTACGGCTGCGAATCGATATGCGAGCCAATCATCAAGATCGGAGCTTGCTCATCCTTCCCCGTCATCCGACCAATCAAATTGCCGAAGTCATCGATCCGGGTCTGAAGACCGGCTTCTTCCATCCAGCTACGCACCAGCTCTACGCCTGCCCGGTCTTCAGCGGACAAAGCGAGTCGACATACACCCGTTTCACCTATTTTCCCGATTTGCGCCAATTGCTCGATTCTTTTTTTCAGTCGTTCTTCATTGATCGTCAGCTTTCTCGCTTTTACGTTCATGCTTGTAGAACCTCCTCATCTTGGCGTAGATAGACGAACTCCCCATCTATCATCGTTTTGTCTACGCGCAGCTCTTTGATGCGATCTGCCCGCGTTGCCAAAATATCGCCGTCCAGCACAACGAGATCAGCCAGCTTCCCGACCTCAATACTCCCTTTGATCCCCTCCTCAAAACTGGCGTACGCTCCGTTCCAAGTAAACATGCGAATCGCCTCCATGATGCTGACCCTTTGATTGCTCCCCACATCCTGACCTGTTTTACTCAACCGATTAACAGCAGCATGAATCCCGATCAGTGGGTTGAAATCAGTCACGGGACTATCCGATGCTCCCGCCGTAATGATCTCCGCGTCGAACTGATCTCTCGCCGGAAACATATGCCCGACACGCTCTCCGATGTTGTTCACATACGAATCGCCGTAATCGTAGATAAAAGCAGGGTTCGGAATGGGTACGACACCTAGCCGAGCCATTCTCGCCAGCAGATCTGGCGCAGATACACCCGCATGTTCAATTCGATGTCGGTGATTCGCGCGCGGATGTGCTTCTAGTGCCGTTTCAAAGCATGTGAGCAGCATGTCAATCGCTCGATCTCCCTGGGCATGAGCGGTAATTTGAAAACCTCTTGCATGTGCCTCTCCCAAAATGGTATTCAACTCGTCCTGTTCATAGTAGAGAATTCCGTAATCATCGGGTCGGCTGGTGAACGGTTTACGCATGGCCATCGTGGGCGCAATGCTTGCCCCATCGGTAAAAACCTTCGCGGGTCCGATTCGGAAGCGAGCATTCCCCGTACCTGTTACCATCCCGGCATCGATCATCTTTCGGACAAAATCGTCGGATTGATTCAGCGCACAAACCATTGCGTAGATGCGAACTTTCACGTCACCTTTCTGTACCGCTTTTTGCATCGCCCGATAGTTCTCTGGCCCGTATCCTCCCGCATCGTGGACACTCGTAATGCCCGCAGCAACAAAATCTTTCGAAGCCAATCGCAGGCCTTGGATGTACTCTGCTTCTGTAAAAGCAGCTTTTTCAAACATGTTCATATGTGCCGTTTCGATGAGGAATCCCGTTAGCTCACCATCTGCATCACGATCAATACGTCCACCTTGGGGATCGGCTGTGTTTCGGTCATAACCCGCAATGGCAAGCGCTCTGCTGTTTACGACAGAATGATGAGCACACGTCCTCATGACAAAAACAGGATGCGCTGTCGTCACTTCATCCAGCTCGGCAAGTGTCGGATAGCGTTGCTCGACCATGAGATTCTCATCGAACCCACATGCCCTCACCCATTCCCCTCTGGGTGTTTTTTTCGCTTGTTCTTGCAGTGCAGTGAGCAGTTCATCAATTGACGTGATCCTTCTCGCTTTGCAATCGACTCCCAGCTTGTTCGTACCGTAAATCGTAATATGCAGATGGGCATCGATGAAGCCGGGCAATAGACTCTTCCCTTGCAAATCAATGACGTTTGTATGTGATTGAATCAACGGTTTCACATCTTCACTAGACCCGACAACAAGGATGCGATTCCCCCTGACTGCTACTGCCTCTGCCACCCGATTCTCTTGATCTACCGTGACCACCTGTCCGTTAAGAAAAACAGTATCTGCCATGTAACTGCCTCCTTTAAGAAATTAGGATTAAAGAGTTGGTGTCCCTTCTGTGTTAGCCGTATGACGATTCAGTGCAAAAAGATTCCTCGTCACAAATGTCACAGTAAACATCACGACGAGATTGACCAGCAATGCCACGACACCAATGTTCAAGTCTTTGACAGCGGCTGGCCAATTCGGGAACATGGTCGCAATCGTCACTTGGAAAATCGTCACATACGCAACGGTTGACACCCCACATAAAATCCCGGCAAACGCACCGTATTTATTCACCCACGGCTTGGCAGGGAGACTGAAAAGCAATGCCGGGAATAACTGTGTGACCAAGCTGTAGCCCATTAATAACAGCGTTACGAGCGTATCTCCCCCACTCAGTGCAAAATACAACGAGATCAACGAGATGACAGGCACCAACCATTTGGCAATCCGGGCGATTTGTACGTCAGATGTGTGCGGAGCCATAACTTTATACACATTTTTCGCCAAGAGCGTCGCCCCTGTCATCAAAAGCATCGAGCCTGGTACGAGCGCCGTGAGCAAGCCTGCTGCTCCAATGATGCCAACCACCCACGGATCGAATGTTTGCAACGACAGACGGAGCAAGGACAAATCACCGTCCGCCCCTTTTAAACCGGGCACTTGCAGGATCGCCGTAAAGCCGACAAAGAACACAAACAAAAGCATCAAGGTATAGAGCGGCAGCATGATCGTATTTTTGCGGAACACATTTGCATTTTTCGCGGAAAATACAGAGCCGAACGTATGCGGCCACATGTAAAATCCGAACACCGTGACAAGCACCGTTGAAATGTACCAGGAAATGCTTAATCCTTCCTCTGGGAACGTCAAGAAACCCGGATTGGAGGCTTGTACAGCTTCAAACATTGGCTGGATGCCCCCATAGTAATGAAACGGAAGATAAAGCCCGAGGAAAACGACGACAAAGAAAATCATGATGTCCTTGATCGCAGCCGTCCAAGCCGAGCCGTGAATCCCTGAGATCATGACGTAAATGGTCACAACAATGACTCCGATCCATATCGCAGCAGCAGGCGAAATCGAGCCATAGGATGCTTCCGATACGATGATCCCCAGGCCTTTGAATTGGAGGACGAGATACGGAATAATCGCAATGACTCCGACCGCTGCAACCAAAATTCCGAGTATCGGACTCTTGTATTTGCTTACAAAAAAATCGGATTGGGAGACGAGCCTGTGCTCTTTGGCATACCGCCAAATGGGCGGCAAGAGCCAGTAGGAAATCACATAGGCGAGGGAAATGTAAGAGAGAACGTAATAAGAAGGTGCCCCTTTGGAGTACGCCCATCCACTGCCTCCCAAAAAGGTGAATGTCGTATAAATCTCGCCTGCTACCAGCAAGAAAATAAAGATCGAACCGAATCCTCTGCCACCAACTGTCCATTGTTCCATATTCATGTCTTTCCCTTGTTGCGCACGAATACCGGAATAGAAGGACAGCAATAAAAAGGCAAAAATAATGATCAAGGCGATATTCATTGGCCGTCCTCCTTCGTAGCAGGGTCGATTTTGTTGAGGAATGCCATGATGACGGAAGTTAAGACAACCCAGAGAACGATCCAAAATAGGACAAACGGCATGCCTACTACGTAAGGCTCAACCCGATTCACAAACGGAATTCCTCCCAGCATCCCAATGAACGGCAGTACCCCTAGCCAATCTCTCGCTTTCATACGACTCCCCCCAGTTTGCTCGATTTGTCCCATTGCCTGTACACATCCTGGACATGTACATTAGTATTATCGAAAAATTCAAACATCTCCTTTGTTCACATGGCTAGAAAACGGAACGGGGTTTTGTGCGAGTAGCTAAAAGATGATGAAGGCATGGTGAGCGTAATGATTACTGTCCGTGAGCTCATACAAGTTGGTGGCTTTACTGAATCGTCAGTGCTTGCTGGCGCGGACTCTTTAGAAAATGAGCTGTTGAATGTTACTTCCTTTGATTCTCCCGATGGCCACAGATGGTTGCGAGCTGGTGAATTCGTTCTGACGACAGGCTTTCCATTTCTCTCTCAGCAAAAAACATGTACGAAACGGCTGATTACGCTCATCGATGAGCTAGTCGCCATCGGCACCCCCGGGCTTGCCATCAAATTAGGTCGATACATCGAGAACCTTCCTGAAGCCGTTCTCACCCATGCTACGAAAAAGGCATTTCCCATCCTGTCCTTTCCGATGGATAAAGCTTGGTCAGATGTCATCGTGCCAGTCGTTCAGTACATCAATGACAAACAGCGCATCGAGCTGGACAGAACCCATGCCATTTATGAACGGTTTCATTACTATTTGACGGGAGGAGCTCCGATTTCTACATTGACAGATTTACTGTCCGATATCCTTGATGCTCCTGTCTCCATCCGTGTCCCCCAGCATAAATGGAAATGGGATTCTTCTCTTACTCCGCTCCCACTTGATCATTCATTGGACAAGCTATATGGTCAACGCGCCCCGATTCGACTAACACAAGAGCCTCTTAGCAAACAAAAAGAAGGCATCCATGTCCGGTGGCTTCTCCACGACCAGATCGTGCAGGGAACCATCATCATTGGACAGCGGGAGCGTGATCTATACGCGTGGGAAAAAGTTGCCATCGAGCAAAGTGCTGCCCTCTTGGCACTTGAAATGCAGCGACAACGAGCCATCCAGGAAACATTCCAGCGTTTTCGCAATGATTTTTTACAACAACTTGTCAGTGGCCAGATCGTCTCACACGAAATGCTCATGCGAAAGGCGGATGAAGTCGGCTGGGAGTTGTCCGATCATTATATCGCGATGCTCCTAAGCACCTCCCCCCACGACAAAACCAGCATGGAACTTTGGCAAGAAAACCATCATCTTCTGAACGCGTTGCACAGCTTTTTTTCTTCCCATGGAGCGATTCTGTATGGATTGGATCAGGAAAATCGTGTCCTCTTGCTCGTGCCGATGTCTATTCATACCCCCACTGAATCACTCTCGCAATGGCTGCAAGAACAGTGCTTGAATACGGCCACCAAGCAACTGGATCAGCCCGTATTTGCAGGAATTGGGCGATATCATCCGAAACGGGAAGGCATCGTTCGTAGTTATCGGGAAGCACTGATCAGCTTGCAAACCGCTCTACATTCTGCAAACACCACCACCATCTCTTCTCTTAGCGTCATCAAAAGCTACCACGACTTGGGACTCGAGCGAATCATGTACGCAGACGATCCTGCGACAGAAGCCCAAGCGTTTGCAGAAGAATGTCTGGGCAAAATCCAAAGCTATGATCGAGACAAGAACGGACAACTCTTACAAACCTTGCAAGTGTTTTTGCAAGCGGATGGTAATTACGCGGAAGCCGCGCGTCGTTTGTATGTCCATAAAAATACAATCAAATACCGCATCCAGCTCATCCGAGAGTGGACCGGATTGAATGCGGAAAACGGACACGATCAAATGCTGCTGCGCATCGCCATAACTGCACATGTCATTGGGCATCGTCATTAATCTTGGTATAATGAATGGGAAAGCTAGGTAGGAGGAACAACAGATGAACGAATGGTTGAATAAACCCGTGAAGACCATACAAAGACCAAAGAAACGAGGCACGGTAGAATACATAGATGACCAGTATATCGTGGTGTTCTTTACTTCCCCGCGAAAGGAACGCGTTATTTTCTCGAGCAAGGAAGCGTTCCTTAACAAAATCGAGTTCGTGGAAGACCCCGTAACATGAGAAAAAGCCCCTGACTTCAACTGTGTGAAGTCAAGGGCTTTTTATATGTGCGTAGCAACTTACGCGTAATGCTCGTCACGCAGGCGTTTGATTTCATCGCTCTCCAGGTACTCGTCATACGTGATCATTTTATCAATGACACCCTTCGGCGTGAACTCAATGACCCGGTTCGCAATGGTTTGAACGAACTGGTGGTCATGAGATACGAACAGAAGTGTACCGTCGAACTCAATCAAGCCGTTGTTCAATGCAGTAATGGATTCCAAATCCAAGTGGTTCGTCGGTTCGTCCATGATCAATACGTTGGCACTCGCCAGCATCATCTTGGACAGCATGCAACGGACTTTTTCTCCCCCGGACAATACGTTTGACTTTTTCAGCGCTTCATCTCCAGAGAACAGCATGCGACCGAGGAATCCACGAATGAATGTCTCGTCTTGATCTTTGGAGTATTGGCGCAGCCAGTCAACCAGGCTCAAATCGGAGTTAAAGTACTCCGCATTGTCTTTTGGGAAGTACGCTTGGGAAGTCGTAACGCCCCATTCGAAAGAACCGCTATCAGGCTGAACTTCCCCCATCAAAATTTGGAAGAAGGTTGTTTTCGCCAGCTCATTTGGTCCGACAAACGCAACTTTGTCCCCTTTGTTGATGGTGAGGTGAAGGTTTTCAAACAGTTTCTCGCCTTCAATTGTCTTGCTCAAGCCTTCGATGGCTACGAGGTTTTTACCCGCTTCACGCTCTGGCTTGAAGTTAATGAACGGATACTTACGGCTGGAAGGACGAATGTCCTCCAACGTAATTTTCTCCAACAGCTTTTTACGCGAAGTCGCCTGCTTGGACTTGGAAGCATTCGCAGAGAAACGCGCAATAAACTCTTGCAGTTCCTTCATTTTTTCTTCTTTCTTCTTATTCTGATCACGAACCATTTTCAGCGCCAGTTGGCTGGATTCGTACCAGAAGTCGTAGTTACCCACGTACATTTGGATTTTGCCAAAGTCAATATCCGCAATGTGCGTACACACCTTGTTCAGGAAGTGACGGTCATGGGATACAACGATGACGGTGTTTTCATAATCCGCCAGGAAGTTTTCCAACCAACGAATCGACTCGATGTCCAAGTGGTTCGTCGGCTCATCCAAGAGCAGGATGTGTGGATTACCGAACAGTGCTTGCGCCAACAGAACACGTACCTTCTCCGTACCAGAGAGGTCCTTCATCTGCTTGTCGTGCAGGTCTGTCGGGATACCGAGGCCGATCAGCAAGCTAGCTGCATCTGCTTCGGCCATCCAGCCGTTCAGCTCTTCGAATTCTCCCTCCAATTGGGACGCGCGATTGCCGTCTTCCTCAGAGAAATCTTCTTTCATGTAAAGAGCGGTCTTCTCTTCCATGATCTCGAACAGGCGCTTGTGGCCCATAATTACCGTTTTTAACACTTCGTACTCGTCGAATTCAAAGTGGTTCTGCTTTAATACAGCGATACGCTCGCCCGGTGTCACCGAAACGTGACCGCTCGTCGGCTCGATCTCTCCGGAGAGGATCTTCACGAAGGTAGACTTCCCTGCACCGTTCGCACCGATGAGGCCGTAACAGTTACCCGGGGTAAACTTAATGGATACATCTTCAAACAGTGCGCGCTTGCCGTAGCGCAGCGTCACGTTCTGAGTGCTTATCATCGTCGCAATACCTGCCTTTTTTGAATCGTTCAAACACTTATCTTACCAGAGATGACCTCATTTTGCAAAAGGTAAACGTTTTCGCGCACAGCAAAAAATACTGGATTCATGAAATGGACTTTGGCAGGGAAAACTACCATGGCAATCCAGTGAAAAGGAGGCTTAAGAAATGTCCAAGCAAAATGGTGTCAAAAATGAGATGGGAAAGAAAGAAAACCCTTCGCAAACCCGTAGATCGAACACAATTAGCAAAGAACAGACACGCTCCAAGCAACGCGGCGAATAGCTTAGTGACTCCATCAAAAACCGGCCTGCGGCATATGCAGACCGGTTTATTTTCATTAAATCGGATCAAACACTGGCCTGCAACGGAACGCGTGCAGGGCGATGTGTCTGTACCGGCTGTGAATCCACATAGATCGATACATTGTGCAATGTCACATACACAATGCTCTCCTCTTCTACGTTCAACTCCATAAAGCGCTGCCTGCTCATCTCTGCCTCAAACACCTCCTCCGTGTCCAAACGCTTCAGGTCAAGGCGAACAATTGGGCCCAAGAGCGAAATATGGTTAATCTCGGCCTGAACAGATCTGGCAGACTTCCCCTCAGGCGGTCGCAACGATATCTCTACATCATGTGGACGCATGTATCCGACAGCGGGAGCCTCCACGCCTTTATCCTTCCAATCCGTCTCGAACTCTGCCTCACCAAGCTTGATTTTGCCATTTTGGATTCGTCCGTGAAACAGATTGACTCGCCCCAGAAAGCTATACACAAACGGATTCGCCGGATGATGATAAATTTCTTCGGGCGATCCTACCTGCTCCACTCGCCCTTCATTCATCACAACAACCTGATCCGCCAATTCCATTGCTTCCTCCTGATCGTGTGTGACGAACAAAATCGTCAGCCCGAGCTTCCCGTGTAGATGACGGAGCCAACGACGCAGCTCCTGTCTCACTTTCGTATCCAAAGCGCCAAATGGTTCATCCAGCAGCAAAAATTTTGGTTCCACTGCCAACGCCCTCGCCAATGCAACACGCTGGCGCTGCCCACCAGATAGCTGTGAGGGATAGCGATGTGCGAGACCTTCTAGCTGCACGAGTTTTAACAGCGAATGAACCTTTTCACTGATTTCTTCCTTGCTCGGTCGTGTTTTGCGGGAGCGAACGGACAATCCAAACGCAATGTTGTCAAAGATGTTCATATGCCGAAACAAGGCGTAATGTTGAAAAACAAATCCAACCTGCCGCTCGCGCACGTCGCGGTTCGTATTATCCTCTCCGTGAAAGAGAATGCTCCCCTCCTGCGGTTGCTCCAGTCCAGCGATGAGACGCAAAAGCGTCGTCTTTCCCGATCCGGAAGGCCCGAGAAGCGCTACGAGTTCGCCTTCCGGGATATGCAGATTCACATTTTTCAGCGCCGTAAAGCTTTTATATGACTTCGTAATGTTCACTACCTCGATACTCATCCGGCTCTCTCTCCTGTCACGTCGTAGTGTTGTTCCTCATCCAGCTTTGCCTGCCGCTCGGTTTTCCACTCGATCAAGCTTTTCAGAATAAGCGTCACCAAGGCTAAGGCAGCAAGCAAGGTGGCTACCGCAAAGGCAGCAGCGAATTGATATTCGTTGTAGAGAATCTCCACATGCAACGGGAGCGTATTGGTCATGCCTCGGATATGACCGGAAACGACGGATACTGCCCCGAATTCACCCATGGCGCGGGCATTACACAAAATGACTCCGTACAGGAGTCCCCATTTTACGTTTGGCAGCGTGACGCGTAAAAATGTTTTCCAGCCACTTGCTCCGAGCGAGACTGCTGCTTCCTCTTCGTCTCTTCCCTGCGCTTCCATGACCGGAATCAGTTCACGAGCGACGAACGGAAAGGTAACAAAGGTCGTCGCGAGCACGATACCTGGAACCGCAAATATAATTTTGAGATCCCACGCCGCAAGTAAGGGCGCTGCCACACCTTGACTCCCAAACAAGAGGACAAAAATCAGGCCGGCAATGACTGGCGACACGGCAAATGGCAAGTCAATCAACGTAAGCAACACATTTTTACCCGGGAACGAAAACTTGGCAATGGCCCATGCAGCCGCGATCCCGAACGTTACATTCAGCGGTACGCTAATAGCTGCGACAAGCAAGGTGAGCTTGACAGCGGATAACGTTTCCTCCTCTGTAATGGACGCCACGAACACCTCCGCTCCTTGTCGAAATGCTTCTGTAAAAACAGCGACTAGCGGCAGGATCAAAAACAAGCCAAGGAAGAGCATGGCCACGATAATCAGTGTCCATCGGATATAGGCTGGCTCCGTCAAATGCTTCATCCGTAATACCTCCTAACGGGCCGCATCGAATTTATTGATTTTCCATTGCAAGTAGTTGATGATCAAAAGCATGATAAAGGAAATCACTAGCATGACCGTTGCAATTGCCGTAGCGCCTGCATAGTCAAACTGTTCCAGCTTGGTCATAATCAAGAGGGGCACAATCTCTGTTTTCAACGGCATGTTCCCGGAGATGAACACGACGGAGCCATACTCTCCCAATGCTCTGGCAAAAGCGAGCGCAAAACCCGTAATAATCGCCGGTAACAGATGCGGCAACACCACCCGCCAAAATGTATTCCATCGGGTAGCGCCCAACGTTGCCGCCGCTTCCTCCATTTGCAAATCCCAATCCTGCAACACTGGCTGGACGGTTCTAACAACAAAAGGAAGACCGATGAATGTTAGGGCAACCCATATACCGATGGGAGTGTACGCAACCTTGATCCCCCACTCCGCCAGATACTGTCCGATCCAGCCATTCTCAGCGTAAATAGAAGTCAGGGCAATTCCGCCTACAGCGGTAGGTAAAGCAAATGGCAGATCAACTATGCCGTCAATGATCCGCTTCCCCGCAAACTGATAGCGTACCAATACCCAAGCCACCAAGACACCAAACACTGCATTGAGACAAGCCGCGAAAAAAGAAGTCATAATACTCACACGAATAGAGGCAAGGACCCTCGTATCCATTATCGTCCCAATGAATTGCTCCCAACTCATCGTCGAAGCTTTTAAAAACAAGACAGACAGAGGGATTAGTACCAGAAGACTCAGGTAGATGATGGTATACCCCATGGTCATGCCAAAGCCAGGCAAGAACCCTCTGTTGCGAAATGATTTTCTCATGAAGGTAACTCCTCTGAGGAAAGTGTAGGTCTATGGTTTATAAAGTTGATCGAAGACGCCTTGATCTGCAAAATGAGTCTTTTGTGCTTTCGTCCAGCCACCAAACAACTCATCGATAGTAAACAATTGGATGTCAGGGAATGCGGGTGTATGTGCTTTGAGTACTTCCTGTGAACGTGGACGGTAATAGTGCTTGGCTGCGAGCTCTTGGCCTTTTTTGCTATACAGGAACTGAAGGTATGCTTCCGCTGCTTCTTTTGTCTTGTGCTTGTCAGCGTATTTGTCAACGATGGTGACAGGCGGTTCAGCCAAAATGCTCAAGGACGGATTCACAATCTCAAACTTGTCTTTCCCTAGTTCATTGACCGCAAGATACGCTTCGTTTTCCCATGCAATCAGTACATCCCCAATGCCACGTTCGACAAATGTAGTGGTCGAACCACGTGCACCAGAATCGAGGACGGGTACATTTTTAAACAATTGTGCCACGAATTCTTGTGCCTTCGCTTCATCTCCCCCATTTGTCTTCAGAGCATAACCCCAGGCAGCCAAGTAATTCCATCTGGCTCCCCCAGACGTTTTCGGGTTCGGTGTGATCACGGCGATACCAGGCTTGATCAAATCATCCCAATCTTTGATTTGCTTCGGATTGCCTTTTCGCACGAGAAACACAATCGTGGAGGTATAAGGCGAGCTGTTGTCCGAGAGCTTCTTTTGCCAATCAGCAGGAATCAGACCGCGTTCGGCAATCGCGTCAATATCATAAGCGAGGGCAAGGGTGACTACATCTGCTTCCAAACCATCAATGACGGAGCGCGATTGCTTGCCTGACCCGCCATGTGATTGCTTGATCGTCACGGTTTGACCTGTCTTTTGTTGCCACTCTAAGGCAAACTCCTTGTTGATATCTTGGTAAAACTCTCGCGTCGGATCGTAGGAAACATTGAGCAGCTCTACCGTAGAGTTGCTGCCCGCCGCTCCATTACCTGTTTCTGCTGGTGCGGCAGCCGAGCAGCCTGCCATAGCTGCCGCCATAGCAACGATTCCTACGCGTTGCAGGATCGTCTGGACCTTGCCTTTCGTGGTTTTCATACAGCTCACCTTCACTCCTCTTTTAATCTATAGTATTTTACTCGGAATACTCTGTTATTGAAGATTATACCTGCCTTTTTATTCCTGTCAACGATATTTCCATCTACCCTATGCTAGGCAGGTAGGCCACGTTCAAATGTTACTTGCCCATTCAGCAAATTTGGGCCCGCCCGTTCTGACATTTTCAAAAAAATAAGCCCTCCCGTTGAATGGGAAAGCTTTTTCGATCAGATGGTGACACTGGCATATTTCATCCGTTTAAAAGCAAAAAGATCAGCGTCCGAATGACTTCCTTTTGTAATCAGATCACGGATGATTTGGGCCCCGATGGTCGAATAGACGGTTCCGTTCCCACCGTAACCTAGTAGGAACAAGCAGTGCGGATAGCCTTCCTGCTCCCCAAACAGCGGGAGTCCGTCATGGGTATCGACAAAAGTCGCTCCCCAATAATATTCGGCTCGCATTGGAATCTGTGGAAATAACTCTTGAATCTTTGCGAGCAAATGATCCCGCTTCTTCAGACTGGAAGCATCCTTCTTTTGTAAGTCGTTCAACGGCTCATCGAGTCCTCCGACGATGATTCTCCCTTCCGGACAAGTACGGATATACAAGTATGGACGGGCTGTTTCCCAAATTAAACATGCTTGTGGCCAGCCCGGAAACGCTTCGACTTGATTGGTCACGATGGAAAACGAGCTTGAAATCACGGCGTTGGCATTGCGCTTCATGGTTTGTGCTTCGTAGCCAGTGGCAAACACGGCACGCCTGCACTTGATAGTGTGCCCACTTTTGGTATAGACCAAAAGCCCTCCATCCTGTACTTTTTGATGCACAACTTCCGTGTTTTCGTATACACGCATCCCTTTTTTCACAGAGTGGGCGATCACACCGTTGGCAAATTTGTACGGATTGAGCTCCGCATCTCCCTTGGAATAAATAGCCCCTTCCTTCGAAAAAGAGAATCGCTTCTCTATATCCCGTCGCTCCAAATACGTGACCGGAAAGCCGTACTTCTTCAATAACTGGTACTCTGTCCGCAAGCTCTCCGCATCGGCTGGTTCACTTGCATAATACAAGCTATCACGCCTTATGTAATCTGGAGATTGGTCTAGCTGCCCAGAGATTTTTTCCAATTCATCAACAGCCTGCCTCGTCAATTCGTAAAAACGAGCTCCTTTTTGCTCACCGAACGAATGGATACAGGCTGTCAATGTTTTATCGTTGCATATTTGCAGCAAACCCGTGTTAGCGCTGCTGCTGCCCCCACTCACCCGCCGTTTATCCACGAGGATGACGTCCATATCATGCTGCTTCAAATAATAGGAAACGAGTGCTCCTGCCTCTCCGCCACCAATGATCAGGACATCACACTTCACATCCTCGGCCAGAGAGGGATAGAGGGGTGGCGTTGGCAATGTTTCTGGCCAATACAATTTTCCGGTCACGAATATCATCAGCATGTCCCCTCAGGCTGAAAGTATCAATACGGACGCTTCTTCAATCTCAATCATTAGGATAACCAACACACCAACAGGCATCCGCTCCCCTATCGCACAATTCATTCGTCATACGTTATGATAGATGTCAGAAGGAGTGATTGCGCTTGACTACGGTATACATAAAGCTTCCGCATGAACATGCAGTTGTTCGAGAAATCGCTGGGACGGATGAACTACAGGAACTGGTGGGTGGTGACTATGAGGTCGTGGAAGATGACCATCTGGAGGGAATCTCCCTCGTAGTGAATGAAGATGCTCGCGGGGTACAAGCGAACAATTTCCCCATCACATCAGACGGTTTTTTAGATTGGGTCTATGGACCTTGCGTATTCGTCAAGGCAGATGGACGTTCGTTGACGGCTGACGACCTTTCGAGAATTGACCAGTTTTTATCCGCCAAAGGATGAGGATATGATCAAAACAAAGACCCCTGACGTAACAGCTCACGTGCATTTACACGGCTGATGATCAGGGGTCTTGTATTTTTACTCGATAGAACTAGCTCTTGATACCGCTGCTGCCGAAGCCGCCCGCTCCTCTTTCAGTCTCGTCGAGCTCATCGACTACTTCGAACTGCGCGACTGGAACGATTGCAATCACGCCTTGTGCAATTCGATCCCCTTTTTTGATCAAGTAGCTATGTGCATCGACTTCTTGTTCAACGGTTACTTCGTTTTCGCCAGCGCCCAGACATACCTTGCCATTTTTTCCGGATGCGATTCGAATGTTATCCATCAGTACGCATACTTCACCGCGATAGCCTGCATCAACAGTCCCCGGTGCATTGGACAAACGCAGCTTTGTTTTTGCACTGATCCCGGAGCGAGGGCGCACTTGCAATTCAAATCCTTCTGGAAGCGCGAACGCCAAGCCAGTTGGAACTTTTGCAGATTGTCCAGGGGCAATCAATGTATCCTCTACCGCGACCAGATCAAAGCCCGCGTCCATTGCTCTCGCGTACGCTGGGATCACCGCGTCTTGATGGAGCTTTTTAATTTTCACCTGTGTAACCAGGCGCTCATTTGCCATGTTCATGTAATGTCTCTCCTCTATAGCCTGTCAGCAGAATACCATTCATAGTTTACAGGATGCATCCACTTCCAGCAAGAAGCACCGATTTTCATAAAAACCTCACAAATCCCTTTCTTTTTCAGCGCTTTTAACAATGGGATGTGATATAATCACCGTTGCATCTAAAATCACAATTGAAAAAAGAAAGGTGGAATTGTACCTTGCAAGTACAAAAACCATATCGCATTTTGTTGTATTACAAGTATACTCCTATTGAAAATTATGAGGAGTACGCAGCCGAGCACTTGCAATTTTGCAAGGATAACGGGCTGAAAGGGCGGATTATCGTAGCGCCGGAAGGCATTAATGGAACCGTATCCGGAACGATTGAGCAAACTGACGCCTACATGGAATATGTGCGAAAAGATCCACGTTTTAGTGATATGTGGTTTAAAATAGATGAGTCGGAAGAACATGCGTTCAAAAAAATGTTTGTACGCCCGAAAAAAGAGTTGGTAACCTGGCGTTTGGAGGAAGATGTTGATCCGAATAAATTAGTCGGAACCTATCTGAATCCAAAAGAATGGTACGAAATGATGCAGGAAGAAGACGTCGTGATCCTTGACGGTCGCAACTACTACGAATACGATTTGGGACATTTCCGTGGTGCGATTCGCCCTGAAGTGGATTCATCCCGTGAGTTCCCTGAGTGGATTCGTGAAAACATGAGCCAGTTCAAGGATAAAAAAGTCCTCACCTACTGCACAGGCGGTATTCGTTGCGAAAAGCTGACAGGTATCTTGCTGCAACAAGGTTTTGAAAATGTGTACCATCTTGAGGGCGGAATTGTCACGTATGGTAAAGATCCAGAAGTCCAAGGGCGCCTGTGGGATGGAAAATGCTACGTGTTTGACGAGCGCATCTCCGTACCGATCAATCATACCGAAGAAGACGTCGTCATTGGCCGTTGCCATTACTGCGGTACTGTCGAAGACCGCTATGTAAACTGCGCCAACCCATTCTGCAACAAGCAGCACTTCTGCTGCACAGAATGTGAGACAAAATTCAAGCGTTCTTGCTCCGATGAATGCCGCGAGCACCCTCGCAACCGTTATGTAGAAGCGGAAGAAAAAGCGAAGCTGGAAGCTGCTGGATCAAACGCATAATTTGGTACAAATACAAACAAGCTGATTCTCTCGTAGAGTCAGCTTGTTTTTTATAGGTAAAAGGCTCACACTCCCCTCTCATTCCCTTTCCCTGAATTTGGTACTATAATAAAAATCAAATCATTCGCAAAAGGGGATACATTATGTCAGTGATTCATGAAACGAGCATTCTCGAATGGCAAACTGCAATGACAGCTGGAACCACGACTTCGCGGGAATTGACTCTCTCCTTTTTACAGCGGATTGCCACCTACAACAAACAAGGCATCCGAATCAACGCCATTTGTGAGCTAAATCCAGATGCACTAGCGATCGCAGAGTCACTGGATCGAGAACGAGCGGTGTCAGGCAGTCGTGGGTCGCTTCACGGTATCCCTGTATTGATTAAGGATAACATTGCGACATCTGACAAGATGCACACGACGGCTGGAGCTCTAGCTTTAGCTGATTCGTTTGCCTCTGCGGATGCATTCGTCGTTACCAAGCTCCGAGAGGCGGGCGCGGTTATTTTAGGGAAAACCAATCTGACGGAATGGGCTAACTTTATCTCCAATGACATGCCAGATGGCTACAGCTCGCGCGGTGGACAAGTGTTGAACCCATACGGTCCTGGTGTACTCGATGTCGGCGGGTCTAGCTCGGGGTCGGCTGCTGGGATTGCCGCAGGTTTTGCTGTTGTGGCAGTCGGTACGGAGACTTCTGGGTCGATTCTCCATCCAGCAGAACAAAATTCGCTCGTGGGAATCAAACCTACTGTTGGCTTAATCAGCCGTTCGGGTATCATCCCGATTTCCCATAGCCAAGACACAGCCGGACCGATGGCAAGAACCGTGACAGATGCAGCTATTTTGCTTGGCGCGCTTACTGGCATAGATGAAAAGGATCCGGTGACTGGAAAAAGCGAGGGTCTCGCGCATACTGATTACCTCCCCTTCCTCGATGCAGATGGATTGCGGGGTGCGCGCATCGGCGTTGTACGCTCCAGGTTTTTGGCTGAGTGTGAAAACGAAGAAATCGCCTTGTATGAAGCAGCTATTGAAAAGCTCAAAGAGGCTGGCGCAACTGTCGTAGATGCGGTCACCATTCCGACAGAAAATGCCGAGTGGGATAGACATGTTCTCGTACATGAATTCAAGGTTGGGGTAAATGCGTACTTAAAAACGTTACCAGCCTCCTACCCGATCCGCTCCTTACAGGATGTCATTGCTTTTAATCGGGCTCATGAAGAACAAGCCCTGCTATATGGGCAAGAGCTACTGGAAGAATCCGAGCTAACAAGTGGCACACTGACAGAGCCTGAGTATTTGGCGAATCGCCTGTTCGATTTGGAAATGTCACAGAAGCAAGGCCTTGATGCTGTTATGAAGGAGCACGAACTCGATGCCCTCTTGTACCCCGGCAGTACGGGTTATGCTATCCCGGCCAAAGCTGGTTACCCTTCGATTACGGTTCCGGCTGGCTATACTTCTGCGGGCAAGCCATTTGGCCTCATGCTGACCGGTCTGGCATTCCAGGAACCTACTCTTCTTCGCCTGGCCTACGCTTATGAGCAAGCAACTCGACTGCGTGTAGCTCCGAATATGACGAAAGATTAAAGGAAGCACAGAATGAACCGATATTATGGACTTTTTATAGGTACAGCAATCCCTTTCAAGCACCTGAAGAAAATCATTCGCAAATTCAACGATGATTACTATGACAAAGCCAGTCCTGAACGCCAGCAGGACTTTATCCAAATTATCCCGGAATTCCACATCAGTCACTCTAATTATCCACCCACAATGCTGGAGTGTATCATGGTGGAACCGGCGTTTTTGAACAGATTTTTGGAAATCATAAACAACCTAGATTTCACTTTCATCCTTTGCCAATACCGTCACGGTCACTTTCAAACGATCATGAATGGAATCGAGTATAGCGTTACGAGCTATCGCTCCTTGGAAGATGTCGTCTATCTGCTACTCGAAGATGAAGATGATATCGAGGGGAAATTTGCTAAAAAACTACGCACGCTCCCACTCGAAAAACAAGTTGCCTCAGCCCCCGGAATCAAAACGAGCGAAGAATATCAGCATCTGCTAGATACATGGGTAAAGGAAGTACTCGCCTATCCAGCAAAAAACGCATGAGACCTTTTTGGCCCCATGCGTTTTTCCCTTTCTACATCGTCTTACTTTCTTGCTCCGCTTTACCAAGTCGGTCCTGGAACAGCTTGCTCAATTGACCGATATTTACTTCCCATTCTTCATCCTTGTAATAAACTGTCGCTTTGGATTCGCCTTTTTTGCCCACGATACGAATATTCGTTGTCTTCACTTCATAGGTCCCGTCTTCCTTGAAGGAAATATCAGCATCCTTTAGCTCTTTGTCCAAGACTGGTGTAATCGTCTTGTCGACGACTTCCTGTGTAGCTACGGCTGCTTGACGTCCCATCTGGATCACTTCTTCAGGACTGAACTGGAAAAACAACACGAGCACAACACCAATAATAGCAGCAAGCGAAATAATTCGAATGATACTTCGCACCACCCATTGGGCAGCCATGATAATGATTATGATACCTAGCGCAATCGGCCAGTAATCTTTGATCAGTTGAAGTATTTGGTCCACCTTTATCCCTCCTTCGATTTCAGTCTCGCCAAAAAATATCGAAACCAAATCTTCTTACAGAAAAAAACCGTCTCAGCAAAGCGGACGGAATCGCAAAAATGGGTTGTCTCACACTAATTCTCGTAAAAAAGGCAAACTCCTGCTCTCATTTTCAATCGTTTTAAACGAATAATTGACATCATCTTCATCTTTTATCCATAATAGGAATCCGAGAAAAAATGGAAACGGGGGATAGGGGATGAAACAAAATCTGTATGATCAACTGGATTTTTATCAGGACTATCAAAAGCTCCGTCTGTCCGGTGAATCAGAGAATGATTTGATTGAACAGCCTGCCTTTCGTGGTTGTCTCCCCTTGCTAAAAGGCTTGCGTGTACTCGACCTCGGATGTGGTGGCGGACAGTTTGCCAAGTACTGCGTGGAGCAAGGAGCCAGTGAAGTGATCGGTGTTGATCTCTCTCACAACATGCTGGAGTATGCCCGAACGAATAACAGTCATGAGAACATTCAATATCTACACGGCTCCCTGGAGGACATTGAGCTTGCCGATCATGACTACGATCTTATTACGAGCTCTCTCGTCATGGACTATGTTCGTGACTATGAGCATGTGATCAACAAAGTAAGCCGCGCCTTACGTAACGGAGGACATTTCGTTTACTCTACACTCCATCCGCATATTACCGCTCGCAAAAAGGTCGAGGGCTGGGTACGCGACGAGGAAGGACAGAAACATTTCTGGCCCTTGGACAACTACCTGGAAGATGGAGAACGTGAAATGTACATGATGAATGGCAGAAAGGCCCTTTTTTACCACCGCTCCATGTCCACTGCCGTCAATACGTTAATCCGAGCGGGGCTTACCCTGCAAGAGATCATCGAGCCAACCTGCACGCCAGAAGGACTCCTCTTGCAGCCGCATCAGATTTCCGAAGTAAGAAGACCGACGTTTATTATTTTCAAGACACAGAAGACTTTGAAATGAATGAACAAAAGCCCGGAGGAGTGATCCGGGCTTTCCTTCAAGGACAGACATTATGTATCTGTATCGATTTTGCCTTCCAGACCTTTGGCATAGTATTCATCCTGAATATGCTCCGGCACCATACTCCCACCCGTCGCCCATACGATGTGGGTCGCCTTTTTCATTTTTTCCTCCGTCAAACCTTGCTTCTCCATATACATCCGCCCAGTCTCCTGCTGAAACAATCTAGCAGGTCCTGGCATTCCGGCCAATGCAGAAGGCTCCAATCGAATGGATTCGTGATCGCGCAAGGCTCGCAATAACGCATATAGTTCTTCGTCGTCCACTGTAAACACGCCACTCAGTAGCTTCTCCATCATTTTTCCTACAAATCGGGAAGGTCGACCAACCGCCAGGCCATCCGCCTCTGTCTTGTTGTCTATCCCGAAATCTTGAACGGAGACTTTGTCATGGAGGCCTGTCATTAAACCTAGCAGCATGCAGGGAGAATGAGTTGGTTCCGCAAAAAAGCAATGAACATTGTCTCCGTAGATAAGCTTCAATCCGTAAGCTACACCGCCAGGGCCTCCCCCCACCCCACACGGCAAGTAGACAAACAGCGGGTGATCGTTATCTACTGTAATCTGCTGCTCCTCTACCTGTTTCTTTAATCGTCCGGCTGCTACTGCATAGCCGAGGAACAATCGCTTGGAGTTCTCATCATCGATGAAATAGCAGTTCGGATCGGCTTCTGCCTGCTTCCTGCCCTCTTCCACCGCTTTTCCGTAATCCGATGCGTACTCCACAACCTGGACCCCTTTTGCCCGCAGCAATTCCTTTTTCCATGTTTTGGCGTCCGCTGACATGTGTACAGTGACTTGAAAACCGAGCTTCGCGCTAATGATCCCGATACTCAAACCGAGATTTCCTGTCGAGCCTACCGCAATGGAATAACGGGAAAACAGTTCCCGGAACGCATCCGAAGCCAAAATAGCGTAATCATTGTCCGGTTGCAGCATCTGATGCTTTTGGGCCAATTCTTCTGCATGTGCCAGCACCTCGTAGATGCCGCCCCGCGCTTTGATGGAACCTGCAATAGGCAAATGGCTGTCGCATTTTAACCAGAGATCCCCTTGTATATCCGATGCAAAGCGAGACTCCAAGTACTTTTGCATCTCTTTTATCGGAACAAGTGGGGACTCGATCAGTCCACCAGCTTCTCTCGTCTCAGGAAAAGCCACTTGAATGAACGAGCCAAAACGCCGCAACCGTTCTTCTGCATCCTGGACTTCCTCTGGCGTAACGGGGAGAGTTGCTTTTGCGATCTCATCATAGCTAGGGTTTGTCCAGAAAACTTCATCCGTCTCCATCATGTTTGGAAGAAGCGGATATTTCGTTATCCACTCCTCCCTTGTTAGCCCTTCTACCTTTTCATTGTTTCGCATGTTGAACGAGCCCCCTATTCTTCCTTCCATCTTCTTTGTTATTATAACGAAATATTACGAAACTTCTTTGGGAAAACCAAATAAAAATTACTGATGAAACCACTCATTTGATACAATGGTCGTGTTAAAGAAATCGATTGTAACAAAAAGGAAAGTGATAACATGTATCGCTATACCATATGCTTTCTCAAACATAGAAATGGAATACTCATGCTGAATCGCAACAAATCACCGTTGATGGGGCTATGGAATGGCGTAGGCGGTAAGCTAGAGCACGGAGAGACTCCACTGGACAGTGTCCTTCGCGAGGTTCGGGAAGAGACGGGCATTTTGCTAGAAACCGCTTGCTACAAAGGCACTGTCTCTTGGCTGGTCGATGGAATGGAAACGGGTGGTATGTATGCATTTCTCGCTCATCTTCCAGACAACTACGAGCGCTCTCAAACCCCACAGGTAGTGGAAGAAGGTATCCTTGACTGGAAAAAGCTAGCGTGGATCTTGGACCCCGACAATGCTGGCGTCCCAGAAAACCTTCCCCTGTTTTTACCATACATGTTGGAAGAGGCTGATCCTTGTCAGCATTTCTTTACGTACGAAAACAACCAGGTTGTCAACTATGAAACAGCTCCATTGCAAAAACCGGTAACCACTTAAATCGGAGGAGAAACACGGATGGAAATTCGCAAGCTTGCCGTACAAGAACAACCACCAATGGATTTACTCTTATTGGCTGACCCCTCTGTCAGATTGGTGAAAGATTATTTACAACGAGGTCAATGCTATGTCGCTATTCTGGAGGATAGCATCGTAGGTGTCTACGTATTGATTCCAACCAGACCAGATACGATTGAACTCGTGAATGTTGCCGTCGATGAGGCCCATCATGGCAAGGGCATTGGCAAAAAGCTCGTTCTTCATTCCATTGATGTAGCCAAATCTCTCGGTTATAAGACGATCGAGGTCGGCACAGGGAATTCTAGCGTGGGTCAGCTCGCCCTTTATCAAAAGTGTGGATTTCGGATGAATTGGATCGATCGGGACTTTTTCTTGCGGCATTATGAGGAAGAGATTTACGAAAACGGGATTCAGGTGGTAGATATGGTTCGCCTCTCTCAAGATATTTGAGAAGACTGTCTAGAAACAGTGTGAATCAAATGAGTATACATAATTTATATTATGTTATCTTTTTATAGGAAAAGGTGATGCCAGGTGATCACGCATTTTTCAAAATTAACCTTACAAACTGTGTCCATCCAAGGGGTACGCCAGGTTTACGCAGACTCTCTCGGCTTTCCGATTTCATCTCAGTCAAATAAACAGATTACGTTTCAAGTCACACCCGATTTTCGTTTAACCTTTGAAGAAGTGTATGAACCGATCTCCCCCGCCCATATTGCTTTTCAAGTACCTTATTCCCTCTTTCATGAATCAGCGAAAAAGATCAAAGAATCTGGTCTTTTGATTGTTCGATGGGAGGATGGGCATGACATTGATCAGGAAAAAGGACGGATGAACCTGTATTTCCGCGATGGAGACGGGAATCTTCTTGAGATTATTGCCCACGAGTATGTATCAGAAGAGATCGTCGAGCCATCCACTCCCCTGCACATTCTGTATTTACGAGAAGTGGGCTGTCCCGTAGAAAGTGTGCCTGTTTTTACGCAATGGCTAAAATCGAATATAAGCATGAAAACTTATGAGGATGGCGAAATTTTTAACTTCGTCATTGGGGGAACGGCGCATATTGTAGCCACATGGAAAAACAGGCCCTGGATTCCCATTGCGATGAAAGCGCTACCACCAAAAATGCACGTCACTTTTGGAACACCTGACCAAACGTTCCTGCAAAAAGTACGGAGACGCTTTGAAAAAAGTAATGTCCTCTTCCATTCGGATGCCCAAGAGCTTACGTTCGTCCGGGAAGGATACACTTTTTCTGTTATCCATACACCCGATTACGCCCCTGACACCCCGAGCAAATTGCAATTACCGCTTTCTATCTCCATTTAACAAATACAGCGGCAGACGAAGACTGCCGCTGTTCTGCTTTTACATTATCCTCTGGCGACCTTTCTCTTCAAAAGTGGCTCGCGACCTTCACGTCCCTGTGTTTTTGCAAGGTAGATGGCGTATTCAAGCGGGCGAGTAATAGCATTCTTGTACTGCCCCGTTGCTCCCATCTCCCGGAAAATTTCCCGAGCTGGTTTGGGATTCACTTCGATCAGCCAAGCGTGACCATCTACATCGATGCCAATATCCAGCCCAAATTCAACCATCCGTCCAAAATGATCCTCGAGTGTTTCCGCTGTTTGAAAAGCGAGCTGTTCGCAATCACGCACGATCTGCGCAGTGCGTTCCTCCCCAAACCTCGGTCGGAGAAATTCCGATACAGGGATAGCTTTTCCGCCACCATGCAGATTAGAGGTGGCACTGCGTTCTGGACCCACGCGAATTCCATGACCTGTGATACCCCATTCACCTTGCCCATTCTTTTGAATCAAGAGGCGCATGTCTACTGCTCGCGAAGGAACCAGCTGCAAACGAAGCCCTTGCTGAACGATGTATTTCTCCTGTCTCGTCCAACGATCTACCCATCTCTGGGCAGCGGCTTTGTCTCTTACTACTGTGGATACTTTTGCCCTTTGTTTATTACGACCGAGCAGTCTCAGTTCGTCGCCACGCTTTTCAATGGACAAGATGTTTCGTCCTCCTGTTCCATTGAGTGGCTTTACGTAGAGCAATGGATGCTTACTTAGCATGTTGACCAGGCTTTGGCGGTTATAGAGGTGGGTTTCCGGAAGCCAGCGATGCATTCTGGGGTCCCGATGCAGCACCTCATGTACACGCCATTTGTTTGCCAAGCGATTGTTTGCGTACAAAAAATTACTCGTCCGTCGAAAGGCCACATAGTTCTTAAATGCTTGTGTCGGTGTATAGCGGTATCGGTCGAAAACAGCGTCTGGACGGTCAAATATCCTTGCTTGCCAGCCGCCATTGCTCCCCGGAATATACCCTCTCACCTTCTTGCCGGCCGCAAGCACATCATTTGGGGAAAACAAGAAAACGGTACAGCCTAGTTCTTGTCCAGCCTTAAGTAGTCGCCGAAAATAGGTTGGCTCTGCAAAGCGTTTGCCTTCCCGCCAAGTCAAGATGCCGATAATGGGTCGTTTCAAAAGACCACCCTCTCTCGTTTCCTCCTTGGCAGTTTATTCAGTCCGTAGTCAAATGGCGATTATCTCAGCTTCTTTTCCAAGTGAAATAGATCGAGTGGCAACGGAGCCGTTACTTCGATGACTTCTCCACCGAATGGATGCACAAATTTGAGCACTGCTGCGTGCAGCGCTTGTCGCTTAATGAGTTCGCGCTTGCCACCATACAGTTCATCCCCTAAAAGCGGGTGCCCGATATGACTGAAGTGAACGCGAATTTGATGGGTTCTCCCCGTCTCCAATTGACATTCTACTTTCGTAGCTGTTTGAAAACGTTCTTTCACCTGGTAATGGGTAATCGCTGGATCTCCGTTTGGTGTGACCCTTCTTCGCGTCCCATGATTCCGATCTTTTCCAATGGGTTCATTAATTTTCCCGCGCTCTTTGGGCATTTGTCCCGATACATACGCGACATATGTACGCTTGATTGTACGCTCACGCAGCATTTCATCTAACAATGCAGAGGCCCAGGCATGCTTCGCGTACAGAACGACGCCTGACGTATCCTGATCCAGCCGGTGGACATGGCGGACTTTTGCTTCCAAACCTGTACGGAAAAAGTGCCCCGATACGAGATGATCCAACGTCACATGATGATGTCGTTCGGTCGGATGTAACAAAAGGCCAACCGGCTTATTCACGATGAGCAAATGATCGTCCTCATACAAGATTTCAGGAGCTTCGCTAGCCGGATCAAGCCCCAATGGCTCAGGCTTGCACATCCGCAGGCGAACTTCCTGCCCTGCTTTTCCTACAACATGCTGAGCAACTGGTTCGCCATCCAGCAGTACTTCTTTGTGTTGGAATAAAAGATGGACCTGCTTGCGAGGCAGCTTCCACTCTTCGCGCAGCAGGTTCCCAATCGGAATGGCATCATCATTGTCGCGTAAGTGAGCAACGAGCCATTCTCCTTCTTTTTTCATGAATAACATTTCTGTCTATCTCCCTGTTCTATGTTCATGCAATTATGCTTGCTCGAGTCCTTTACTGACTTGAATCGCACGGTCCAGGAAATGCTCGATCTCTTCACGACTCTTTCCGAGCTTACTCACGAAGCGAACCAGTTCTTTTCCATTATGGAACGCAATAAAGCTCGGAATCCCGAAGACATCGTATTTTTGGGACAAGTCCGGGAGAGTATCACGGTTGACTTCAATCATGTCCAGCTGTTCTTTGTATTTTTCTTCCACAGCAGGCATGAATGGATCAATGCGATGGCAATCTGGGCACCAATCCGTGAAGAATTTGACAATGACTGGCTTGGTTGCTGCGATTACTTGCTCGAATTCAGCTTCTGTCTTAATTTCTCTCATGTTATCTTCCTCCCAGAATGATTTGGAAATAGTGTACCACAGGCGCGGGCTGTTTGGGACGTTTAGGAGAAACAATTGCCATCACTAACAAAACAACAAACGGAAATCCTATTGGTTGTAAGCCAATAATTTTTAAGGTAGGTGCTACTCATGAAGAAGTTCGCTGCTTTGTTGATGGTTGCATGCTTGGTAACTACTGCAATTCCTGTATCTGCTGCAACACATGACGGTCACAAAAAACACCATAAGGTACAAACAAAAGCGCATCATATGAAGACCAAAGCTCACCACATGAAAACCAAAGCACATAAAGGCAAAGTGCATATCAAGGCTATGCCGAAAACTGGTATGGGTGGGGCAAGCAATTAAAGGGGGATCTTCCCCCTTTTCTTTGCGATCTATGAAAAAACTACTGGGGTTCCTTCTATTCATTAGTTTGGTTACAATGGGTTGCGGTCATACAGCTAAACAACCAGTCGAAGCTCCAAAAATCACGAATACCATGCCAAAACCAGCAGGGCCCATCCATATCAAACGAACGTTTACCGTTTATGGTCCATCGCTGCCACCTCAACCGACGTTCCTTCCTGCCCCTCCTCTTCCAGACGGAATCATGCCTACACTTCTACATATTCCCAAACTGAACCTGCAAGCTCGTGTAGAACCAGTCGGCGTTTTACCGAATGGGCAAATGGACGTCCCAAAGGCTTTTGATCGCGTGGGTATTTTGGCGCCCTGGACGAAGCCCGGAATGAAGGGGAATGCAGTGATCGCTGGTCATTTTGATCATTATACAGGTCCGGCTGTTTTTTACCATCTGAAAAAACTAAAACCCGGCGACAAAATCACGGTGCGTGAAGCAAAAGGAAAAACGCTTACTTTCCAGGTTCGCAGAGTAGAAAGCTTCCAGACTGCCGAAGCGCCCATCGATCAGATTTTTGGGAATGCAGAGCGATCCCATCTGAATTTGATAACCTGCTCTGGAAAATTTAACAAGAAAACACAGGAGCATGCTCGAAGGCTCGTCGTCTTTTCCGAACTTGTACAAGATATAGAGCCACAAGATGAAAAACCCAGTGTGCGCGAATGATTGCGGCGACTGGGTTTCTTGTTTGCCTTTATATTTTCCCCCCCTGCTCGAGGAGACATTGCACAAACGCTTCAGCCGGGCGTGACAGCGGTTTGTCCTTTCGATACGCCACGACGAGTGTGCGAGAAGGTTTTGTTTTTATCCGTACATAAGTTGGCGGTTCGATCGTTCCGGGTGCGAGCGTAATCATTTTCGGCGCAAACGATAACCCCATTCCTGCTGCAACAAGTGACTGAGCCGTCTGGATGTTCGAGCTCTCAAACACAATTCTCGGTCGGAATCCCGCTTGCTCACAGAGCCGAAGTGAAATCGTGCGGAAGCCTTGTCCTTCTTTTAACAGAATAAATGGCTGATCGGCTACCTCTGCGAGATCGACTTCTTTCCGTTTCGCGAGCGGATGATTGGCTGGTACCGCCAAAAAGATTTCTTCGTTGATCGCGGGGATGATTTCCAGAGACGGATCACTGATGGGCATGGTTAGTAAGCTTACATCAATTTTCCCTCGCACGAGTAGCTGCTCCAAATGACTCGACGTTTCCTCCATCAATTGCAGCTCCACACCGGGAAATTGCTGTGTAAACGTAGGCAACACCCTTGGCAGCACGTACGCCCCTGTGATCGGCAAGCTTCCTACTAGCAATTTTCCGCTTTCTCCTACGGCATAAGCGCGCATTTCCCGCTCTAGCCCCTCTGACATGTCGACGAGCGTTTGCGCCACCTGTATGAAGCGCTGGCCCGCATCAGTCAGTTCTACGTGCTGTGGCAAGCGATGGAACAAGCTGACACCGAGTATTTTCTCCAGCTTCGCAATTTGTTGACTCAACGATGGTTGGGCCAAATGTAATCGATTGGCTGCCCGGGAGAAACTGCGTTCTTCCGCAACAGCGAGTACATAACGAATTTGTCGTAACTCCATATAGACCTCCCGATAGGCAAAAACTATCCTTCTTATAATTATTATATCTTTGAACTATTCTCTTTGCCATGTTACAACCTTGTTAAGAGTTTTTGAACGAAGGAGGAAACATAATGACAGCCCGTACGATGTTTGAAAAGATTTGGGACAATCACGTTATTCACGAAGAGGCAGGCAAGCCGAGCCTTTTGTATATCGACCTGCACCTGGTTCACGAGGTGACTTCGCCGCAAGCCTTTGAAGGACTCCGCTTGGCTGGCCGCCAGGTACGCCGTCCAGAGCTTACCTTCGCAACCATGGACCACAACGTACCGACTGCTGACCGTTTTAATGTCAAGGATCCGATTTCTCGTCAACAAATGGAAACCTTGACGGCGAACTGTGAGGAGTTCGGGATTACACTCGCAGATCTGAACAGCCCGGATCAAGGGATCGTCCACGTCATTGGTCCTGAGCTCGGACTCACACATCCAGGCAAAACAATTGTCTGCGGTGATAGCCACACCTCCACTCACGGAGCATTTGGTGCCCTCGCCTTCGGTATTGGTACCAGTGAGGTGGAGCATGTACTCGCAACACAATGCTTGCAGCAATCCAAACCAAAAACGATGGAAGTACGCGTAAACGGCGACCTGCCATTCGGTGTCAGTGCAAAAGACTTAATTTTGGCGATTATCGCAAAATACGGAACTGACTTTGCAACTGGCTACGTCGTAGAATACACAGGTGCTGCGATCCGCAACCTGACTATGGAAGAGCGTATGACTGTGTGCAACATGACGATTGAAGGTGGCGCTCGTGCTGGCTTAATCGCTCCTGACCAGACTACTTTTGACTACTTGAAAGGCAAGCGCTACGTTCCGCAAGGGGAAGATTTCCTGGCAGCTGTCGAGGCTTGGAAAGAGCTGTGCACAGACGAAGGCGCAGCGTTTGATGCTTGTGTAGAAATCGAGGCAGCCGAGATCGCACCGCAAGTGACGTGGGGAACGAGCCCTGGTATGGGTACGAACATTACGAGCACCGTTCCAAACCCTGAGTCATTCGAGACAACCGCACAGCGAAAAGCGGCACAAGATGCTCTGGCGTACATGGACCTTGCACCTGGCACCCCTATGAGCGAAATCAAAATCGATCGCGTCTTTATCGGCTCCTGTACAAACGGTCGGATCGAGGACCTGCGCAAAGCAGCCGAAGTGGCCAAAGGACGCAAGGTCTCCCCTTCCGTACACGCAATGGTCGTTCCTGGCTCTCAAGCAGTTAAGCAGCTCGCTGAGCAAGAAGGCTTGCACCTCATCTTCCAAGAAGCTGGTTTTGACTGGCGCGAATCTGGTTGCTCCATGTGTTTGGCGATGAACCCGGATATCCTGTCCGAGGGTGAGCGTTGTGCTTCTACCTCCAACCGGAACTTCGAAGGACGTCAAGGACGCGGCGGAAGGACTCATCTGGTCAGTCCGGAAATGGCAGCAGCAGCAGCTATCGCAGGTCACTTCGTCGATGTACGTGAATGGAAAAGCGAGAACGCTAGCAAGGAGGTATTCCAATGAATCCATTTGTCATCCACACCGGAGTGGTAGCCCCACTCGATCGTGTAAACGTAGATACGGACGCAATTATCCCTAAGCAGTTCTTGAAGCGCATTGAGCGCAGCGGTTTTGGTCAATTCCTGTTCTACGAATGGCGCTTTACTGTCGATGGTACGCCAATCGATACGTTCATTCTGAATACGCCTGCGTACAAGGAGTCTACTGTCCTTCTTGCCCGCAACAATTTTGGCTGTGGCTCCTCTCGTGAGCATGCTCCATGGGCACTCCTGGATTATGGCTTTCGCTGTGTGATTGCTCCATCCTTTGCGGACATTTTTTACAACAACTGCTTCAAAAACGGCATCCTGCCGATCAAGTTGAGTGAAGAGCAAGTCGATGAACTGTTCAATCGTGCTCAAAACAAGCCGAACTACCAGTTGACCATCGATCTGCAAGAACAAGTCGTTCGTGACAGTGAAGGTCTCTCCTACCCGTTCGAGGTAGACTCCTATCGTCGTTATTGCCTACTGAATGGTCTAGACGATATTGGAATTACGTTGCAGTATGAAGATAAGATTTCTGCATACGAAGCAAGTCGTTAATTTCCATCCGTAGCGTAGCGCATAGAAAAAACGAAGGCATCCACGATTGAGTGCCTTCGCTTTTTCATGTTTGTCTTATAAAAGAATATACATGTGGCTCTCATCAAAATATTGATCGCCGATTTTCAGTGCACGCTTCTCTAAACCGTATGGAATAAAGCCCATTTTTTCATAGAGACGAATGGCAGCCGGATTGGTCGTGACGACCGCGAGCTGTATCGTATCGATATCTCCCCGCTCCTTTAAGTAGGCAAGTTCTGCCTGCATGAGCGCTTGTGCGACACCTGTCCCGCGATACGCTTCACGTACGTACATAGAGACGACAGAGGCTTTGTGTTTTGCTTTCAGCCCTTTGTGGCGGAAAAAACCAATGATCCCAGCCAACTGTCCTTCCACAAATGCACCAAAATAGCCGCTATCACCTGACTCCCCTTGAGAAAGTCTTTGCAGCCACTCTTCCATCGATACCTGAATTGCCTCTTCATAGGTAGAGCCAAAAGCGTCTGGGTCTGTTTGCAGCCCTTCCAGTCTAATCTTTACCAACTCTTCTGCATCGTCTGGTCCCAAAAATCTAACTTCCATCCTAGGCTGCACCTCTCTTATTTTTGATTTTCACTAATCTTAGTCAAGAGTTACTTGAAAGTAAAGAACTATCTAAAAAAAGCGCCAGGAGCATCTCCCTAGCGCTTGAACCTATCCTATGCCGTTCCCGTCTGGTTTGGGTTGCTTTGCCCAAATAGCTGCAACGCTTGCTCTCGTAGCTTGAACTTTTGAATTTTACCGGAAGCGGTCATCGGATATTCGTCTACAAACTGTATGTAGCGAGGGATTTTGTAATGAGCGATCTTCCCTTCACAATAGTCCCGTACCTCTTCCTCCGTCAACGTTTCGTGAGGTTTTACCCGAATACACGCCAAAACCTGCTCTCCGTATTTGGCATCAGGTACACCGACAATCTGGACGTCCAACACTTTTGGATGTGTATAGAGGAATTCTTCCACTTCACGAGGATAAATATTTTCCCCTCCGCGAATGATCATGTCTTTCAGCCTGCCAGTAATCCGATAGTAGCCTTCTTCATCGACGGTTGCCAAGTCTCCGGTATGTAGCCAGCCTTCGTGATCGATTGCTTTTACTGTCTCCTCTGGCATGTTGTAATAGCCTTTCATGACCAAGTATCCTCGGGTGCACAGCTCGCCTTGTGCACCTGACGGCAAAATGTCACCTGTCGCCGGATCGATGATTTTTGCTTCTACCTCTGCATGCAAACGACCGACAGTGGATACTTTTCGCTCGAGAGAATCCTCTGGTACGGTCTGTGTGATGACAGGAGAAGCTTCAGTTTGTCCGTACGCAATTGTGATGTCACGGATTCCCATTTGATCGACGACCTTCTTCATGACCTCAATCGGGCATAAAGAACCAGCCATGATGCCTGTTCGCAGCGAGCTCAGATCACGCTCGGCAAACGTCGGATGGTTCAATTCGGCAATAAACATCGTGGGTACACCATACAGTGCTGTGCAGCGTTCGGCCTCCACAACCGAAAGTACGACACCGGGATCAAAGGCGATGACAGGAACCATCGTCGCACCTGTCGCCACACATGCCAAGGTCCCCATCACACAGCCAAAGCAGTGGAAAAACGGCACAGGAATACACACCTTATCCTCAAACCCGAGCCGCTGACATTCTGCTACCTTGATGGCATTATTGACAATATTGACATGCGACAGCATGACTCCCTTTGGAAAACCGGTCGTGCCGGATGTGTACTGCATATTGATGACATCATCAGGTGAGAGCGTCGCCTGGCGCGCGATCCGCTCTTCTTCTGTGACCCATGCTGCACGTTCGAGCAAATCACTCCACAAAAACATTCCGGGTTGTCGCTCATTCCCTAGATAAATCACATTTTTTAAATGCGGAAGCCTTTTGGATTGTAGCGCTCCAGGTTCACATGTCTGTAACTCCGGGCAAATCTCTTGAATCATGGCAAGATAATTCGCATCGCGATAGGAATCCATTAAGAGAAGCGTCGTCGATTCGGATTGACGCAGCAAATATTCCAGTTCATGTACCCGGTAGCTCGTATTGACCGTTACCAGTACACCACCTATTTTCGCTGTAGCAAATTGCGAAATCACCCATTCTGGTACATTCGTTGCCCAAATCGCGATATTTTCCCCTTTTTGAATGCCCAAAGACATAAATCCCCGCGCTGCCTGATTGCATATCGCTTGAAATTCTCCAAACGTATAGCGAAGCCCTCGTTCGTGATAAACCAGCGCTTCCTTTTCCTGATACTTACTCGCTGTGTCGTCTAACATGTTGCCGATTGTGGTCATATGAATCATATAAGCACCCCCAAAACATTCAGACTATTCTGTAGGATTCTTCTTTTACGCCACAATCCCTTCTTTTCCGTTAGCGTTCTATAACCATTCGTTCATGTGTTCCTTGATAAATGCGATGTCTTCTTGATAGTGAAGAATATGTCCTTCTTCGGCCATCTTTTGAAAAGCAGCATCGCCTTCACTGGCTTTTTTGGCAATGGTTTTGCATTGTCCTTCTAAACGGAGCAAGACCATTTCTAGCGTACCTTCCTTCATTTCCATCCCGTACGACTCAAAGAACATGGCCACTCGCTGTTTTCGCTGGTTGGCATGCACCAATGGTTGGTAATGGATTTTTTCTCCGGATTCCGTTAAAGAAAATCTGCTCAAAGGCACGCAGGTATAGAGCGTATAGGCGATATCCCAAAGTTTTGGACCCGGAGCCGCTAAATCAAAATCGATAATGCCTATCGGTTTTTGTTGATTGAAAATGATATTGTACATAGCAAAGTCGTTATGACAGATGACTTCACGCGGACCAGGTGTGTGAACGAACGAAAGCCACAGATCATCGAAAGGAAAATCACTCACAGCGTCATGATAAAACCGAAGCATTTTCGCAATTACTTGTAACGCTTCGTCTGACTTCATATATTCCTTCCAAGGGTAATGACCTGCCTCTCCCTCTATAAAGGACAGGATTTCTCTCCCCTTTTCATCCATGCCTAAAAATTTCGGCGCATACGGATAGCCTTTTCTTTCCAAGTGCTTCAATAATTCATGAATGTTCTTGCTCCCTGGCTTTACTTCCCTTCTGACTGTATTGCCAGAACGGTAAACGTTCGTTACGTTTCCTCCGGCTAATAATTCTTCCCTCGATGATGACGATTTTTCCATATCAAGAACGCCCCTTTCTTTTGACGAAAAAGAAAGCGTCCCTGTTGTGGAACGCCATCTGTTTTACTTCACGACGATTTTTTTCGTAGCCTCTACCTTGTATGGCAGGTGGTTGCTGTAGTTGAGCTCTACCCGAATTTCATGCTCTCCCTTAGGTAACTTTTTCAGTAAAAACTCTGGTTGGTAAATCATCCCTTTTGGTTCGCCATTCAGGTATAAATGTGCGTGCCCCTCACCAAAGACTGGTGCCTCGGCCAATTCTCCATTGTCCTGAACAAACGTGAAGTTCTCTGTAAGCAAGGATACTTCTGCCGTCGTCCCATCCATTTTGACCTCCATATTCAGCGCTGGCTTTTCTGACCCTGCTGGCTGGTTCATGGGTGCCGTCGCTGTAACAGAAGTAGTCGGGTCTGACGGTCGATAGGAGTCCGAGACGCTCAGAGGGTCTTTGACCAGAAGTACGATGCCCGCCACTAGTGCTACAAGGAACACAATTCCGCCCAAAATGAGATTGCGCATACTGATAATAAAGACCTTCATGTCTCTACTCTCCCTTTCGCAAGTGCTTGTCACTTATTTGTACATGCATATGCGAGAGTGAAGAGAGTTAGAAGCAAAAACTTTTCTAGTAATTAGCGGTAGTTAATAAATTGTACTTCCAAAGGCAGATCAGCCTTACGAATTGCGTTGATGATTTGCTGTAATTCATCTTTACTTTTTCCCGTCACGCGAATTTGATCGTCTTGAATCTGTGTTTTCACTTTGAGTCCTGTATCTTTGATGATGCTGTTGATCTTTTTCGCATTGTCTTTGTCGATCCCCTGCACTAGCTTTACACGCTGACGGACTGTACCACCCGCTGCTGGTTCGACCTTTCCGTAGTCAAGGTTTTTGATCGGGACATCCCGTTTGACGAGCTTACCAAGCAAAATATCTTTTACCTGACTAAGCTTGAAGTCATCATCGGAGACGAGGACGAGCTCTTCCTTTTCCAAAGAGATGCTGCTCTTGCTCCCTTTGAAGTCAAAGCGATTTTCTATTTCTTTTAATGCGGTCTGAATCGCATTGTTCACTTCGGACAACTCTACCTTGGACACGATATCAAATGAGCTCTCTTTACTCAAAGGAATTCCCCTCTCTTTTATTAGATCGCTCGGATCAACCCACCATCGACGAGGAAGGATTGACCTGTCACGTAGCTGTTGGCTGGCGAAGCCAAGAACGTCACCATGCGAGCAAACTCGTCAGGCTGGCCGTATCTGCCCAATGGGATTTGCTTCTCCCAATTTTCCCTAACTTCATCAGCACTGATACTCTTCGCCTCTGCGGTAAGTCCATCCAGTTGTGCCACCCGATCCGTCGCAATTCTACCTGGCCCAATGGTGTTTATCAGAATCCCATCCGGTCCTAGTTCTGAAGAAAGCGTCTTGGATAAGCCCAATACCCCAGTACGAAACGTATTGGACAGAAGCAAATTCTCAATTGGCTGTTTAAAGGACGAGGAAGCGAAATTGATGATTCTTCCAAATTGGTTCGCTCGCATATGCGGTAAAACAGCACGAATGGCACGTACATAGCTGAGCAAATTTAGCTGGAAGGCTTGCATCCACTGTTCGTCGGTGAGCTGATCGAATCTACCTGTTGCAGGTCCACCTGAATTGTTGATTAAAATATCGACGCTGCCAAAATGCTTGACCGTTGCTTCGACAACCCGCTTGATATCTTCTTCCTTCGTCACATCCACGGTTACGGCAAGAGGTGATTTTCCAGTAGCTTGTTCGATCTCTGCACGAACGATTTCCAGAGCAGCTTCATCTCTACCGCATATCGTAACATTCGCTCCTTCTTGGGCGAGGCACTGCGCTGTTGCCTTCCCCAATCCTTTTGATGAGGCGAGTACTAGAGCCGTTTTTCCTTGCAAAAATAGATCCATGTGCATGCTCCTTTCATGGTCCACTCATGTATGTATCTTGATCTCTTTATTCTACAGAACTTTCAGACGAAGGAAAAGAAAAAGAGAAGGGGTGCAGCACATACTCCCCTTCTCTTGCGAATCACTATACCTCTGTCGGAGGTACATTCTTATCTTTGTTTTGTTTTGCTGCTCGTTTCGCTTCGCGCTTCGCCTGGCGAGCAGCTTTTCGTGCCAGTCTTCCTGCCTTCGCCCCTTCAAACAGGGAGTACAGGACTGGTACGAGCACCAGTGTTACAATCGTGTGGAAAATCAAGCCGGAGATAACGGCTGTTGCGAGTGGTGCTTCCAAATCAGAGCCTTCCGCCATGGCAAGACCCATCGGCAGCATCCCGAGAATCGCCGTCAGCTTCGTCATGATAACGGGACGAATACGTTCCTTCGTTCCTTGGATAATCGCCTCTGCGGTTTCCATTCCACGTTTGCGCAGCAGGTTGATCCTGTCGATCAAGAGGATCGCATTGGATACGACGATACCGACAAGCATGATGATCCCGATCATCGCCATTTCACCGAATGTCCGCTGCGTAAGGACGAATCCAAGCACAACACCGACCAAGGCCATTGGAATCGTCAGCATGATGATAAACGGTTGGGACATCCGTCCGAACTGGGCAACCATGATGACGTAAATCAGAGCCAGAACCCCCAGGAATACGAATATCCCCTGGCTCATATTCGTGCTTTGCTCTTTTAGCTTACCAGCGATTTCGACATTATACCCTGCTGGTACAGGTACGGTTGGCAATTTCTCATTTAGTTCACGGCCTACTGCCCCTAAATCACTTCCCAGCATCTCGGCAGAAACCGTAACGATGCGTTCGCCTTCTTTCCGCTCAATCGTGATCGGAGACTTACTGTACTCCATTTCCACCAGATCTGCCAAAGGTACTGCTGCCCCGTCTTTCGATGTAACCATAATCGTTTTGAGCTGATCCGGGTGCTTCAGCCAGTTGTCCGGCATCTTGGCAACGATGTCGACTTCGATTCCATCTTGTGTGATGGACGTAATTGGTTGGTTGCCGATTAACACGCTCAGTTGTTGCAAAAGCGAACGATGATCGACATTCAGTCTGGTAAGCGCTTCTTGTTTTGGCAGCAACGTAACTTTTTCTTTTCCTTCTTTAAAATCGTTACGAATGTTGGTGAGCCCGTTGATCGTGCCAAGCATCGTTTCCAGATCGGTTGCGATCTTCCGCATGACTTCCATGTTATCCCCGTAAACATCCAGTTGGATCGGGCCGCTTCCGCCTTGTTGTCCGAAAGACATGGAGACAGATTCGATTCCTGGGGTCTCATTCAGGCGCTTGTTAATATCCTCGTTCAAAGCGTCCTTATCACGTGTTCTGTCCGTCTTCGGAATTAAGGAAATGAACAATGTTGCTTCTTCCTTGGAAGTAAAGAAGAATACATCCTTGATTTCCGGGATCTCCCGCAGCGATGTTTCCGCGGTGACGGCTGCTTTTTGAGCTGTTTCCAACGTAGCTCCGATTGGCATTTTCATATTGACAAAGACGATATTTTCATTCGGGTTAATCCCTTGACCCATTTTCATAAAAGGTGTGAGGAAAACGGCACCAACCAGCAATGCTACTGCGAGTAAAACCGTTTTTATCCGATGTCTAATCGCTACATGTAAAATGCCGCTGAATACGCGAATGATAAAGTGTTCCTTGCCTTCTCCTTCTAGCGAAACGTGCTTATCCTTCTGCAAGAAGCGATTGGAAAACACGGGAACGAAGAAGTAAGCAGCGATCGTCGATGCAATAATGGCAGCGGATACCGTAAAGGCGATTGTAGCCAAAACCGGTTTCAGCCAATCTTCAAAATCCGCGAAGACAAGTGGCAAAAAGACGATGATGATCGTGAGCTGGGAGGTGAACACAGGTGTCAAAACTTCTCTCGTTCCTTTAATAATAGCCTGCTTCAGCTCTTCGCCCTTTTCCCGGTAGTGATAGATACTTTCCAATACGACGATAGCGGCATCGACGATCAAGCCGACTGACAAGCTCAAGGACAGCAAACTGATCATATCAATGTTGTAGCCTGCGAGTTTCATCGCGATGAACGTCATGAACGCAGAGAGCGGCAATGTAGTAGCGATAACGAGTGTGACCCTCCAGTTGCGTAGGAAGACGAACAAGATGATGATCGCAAGCGCCCCACCAATCATGACATCCCGGCTGAGGTTGCTCACGGCGTGCTCAACAAAGGAAGCTCCTTCGAACATGACTTTGATGTTGTATTTACCGTTTGCTTCTGTGTTCATTTTGCGAACGACTTCTTCTACATTCTTTTGTGTTGTGATCAAGTCATAGCCGTCTGCCCGCGTCACGCTGAGTTGAATAAACACGGAACCGTTTGTCAGAGCGACGAAGTCTTTCACTTTTCCACGCAAATCTTCAATTTGTGCCAGTTGATTCAGAGAAACGGTTCCTCTCGGTGTATCAATTGGCAGTGCCTCTATTTCCTGTGGAGTCTGATAAGTATTGTCAATCATGACAACTGTATCAAATCCCGTGTTCTCCAGTGTACCAATCCCTTGCTTCCAGTTTGTATCCTGAAGCTGTGAAATGATAGCCGCTGGCGTTGTTTGATAGGCATTCAATCGCTGTGGCAAAAAGGATATGGTAATTTTATTCTCGAAGCTTTTCTCTTCTACGATTACTTCCTTGACTCCCTCGACTTCTTCAATGCGGTCCTTGATTGAAGTTTTTGCCAAACTCAGCATGGTCTTCGGCTCTGCTCCCACGACGGCAAAATCAATCATTTGATCGCTACCCATATTGCTCTGGGAGATATCTACAGAGTCAACAGCTTTCGGAAAACCGTTTCGGAGACGGTTGACGGCATTTTGTACATCTTGCTTAACCTGCTCGCCTTTACCTTCATTTGCTGAAATATTGATTCTGACAGAACCTGCACTTGTTGAAGAAGAGTATTTTTTAATATCATTAATCGATTTTAGTTCTTGCTCTACTTTCTTCGTTACTTTTTCTTCCATCTCTTCTGGTGGCAGTGCACCACCGGAAATTCTTACGTAAATATCAGGAAAGTTCGTTTTTGGAACGAGTTCGATATTAAAGCTGAATAAGGACCCCAAACCTGCAATCACGAGTAAAAATGTAAACAAGTAGACGATTAGCTGTCTTTTCAGCAAAAAGAGAATCACCTTGTTCATGTAACTATTCTCCCTTCGCCTCTACTTTTTGCCCTTCGACGTAGAATGTAATTCCACTGCGCAGGAGTTGGTCGCCTTCTTTCACTCCAGATACGATTTCGATGGAGTCTCCGACCAATTGACCGGTCTTCACTGGTTTTCTTACAGTAAGTCCATTCTCTACTGCCATTACGTAATGGTCTGTTTGACTCACGCCGACACTTTCCAGCGGTACGAGGAAGCCATTTACTTGGCGAGGCACCTCAATTGTTGCGGCCATTCCACCACGCCAGTAACCATCTGCATTCGGAATCGTGATTTCGACGCGGTATTTACCTGTATCCTTGTTCACAACTGGAGATATAAAGGCAATCGTTCCTTCACTTTTCTTTCCATCGTCAGATAGCGCCTGCACCTTCGTTTTTTCATGGAACTGACTGATCAAATCATTGGAAACATCCAAGGTTATCTTCACTTCAGACAGGTCGACGAGGCGAATGATTTCCTGACCGGGAGACACCTGCTCTCCAATTTGCAATTTCACATCCACGACTGTTCCTGCGAATGGCGCCTGAATTTTCGCATCATCCAAGCTCTTCTTCGCACGGTCTACACCGCCGGCAGCAGCTTTAATCGATGCGTTGGCGACCATGACATCTTCTGGTTCCGCTCCTTTTTGCAGTTCATTCAGAGACAACTGAGCGTCACGCAGTGTAATCTCTGCTTGTGTAACAGCCCGTTTACTCGCATTTATTTCGTTTTGCGAAATGGCTCCACCAGCTAATAGCTTCTCACTTGTTGCGAGATCCTGCTTTGCTTTATCCAGACTGTCTTGCGCGCTTTTTACCTGCAGACGCTTCTGCTCAAGTGCTTCTGCTGTCGCGCCCTTTAACGTCTTGATTTTCCGCGCTGCTGCTTCCTCTACTTGCCCCTGTGCCGCTGCAATTTCTTTTTGATGGTAACGGGTATCCAATGTGGCCAATAACTGACCTTGTGCGATTTTTGCTCCTTTGGTCGCAGAGATCGCGGAGATCGTTCCGCCTGTACCAAACGATAACACCGCGTCCCGCTTGGCTTCTACCATCCCTGTGACTGCGAGCATCACTGGCTTTGTTGCTTTTTGAACCTTCACTACTTCTACTACCTTCGCCTTTGCCTCTGTCTGCTGCGGTGCCTCTGGTGCTGGTGCTGAACAACCAGCAGTGACCAACATTACCGATGCCAGAATAATTGATGCCCGTTTTTTCACAAGAATTCCTCCAAATTTTCACAATCATTCCTCATGGCGTAATTGTGCCAGTTTTTACCTCTGCTGCAAAACAGTCAGCGGGTGGAAATTCATATCCGCCCCGAGACGGAGAACAGTACCTAACAGCGCATAAATAGATACGCAAGAAAACTGGGAAAGTTACCTTTTTTTGGACGATCCTGAGGAAAAATTTACAAAAAAAGCAGCCAAGTCATAGACTTGAACTGCCTTTTGAATTTGAGCCCTGTTATTGTTCTATCAGTTGTTCCAGTTCCTCGAGCAATTCCTTGAAGACACTCAATGCTTCTGCAATCGGTGTTGGCGACGTCATGTCTACGCCTGCGCCCTTGAGCAGATTAAGCGGATAATCTGAACTGCCGCCCTTGAGGAACTGCAAATAACGATCTACGGCTGGCTGGCCTTCCTCCACAATCTGCTTGGAAAGAGACGTCGCGGCGGAGAAGCCAGTCGCGTACTTATACACATAGAAGCCGCGATAGAAATGAGGGATTCGTGCCCATTCCAAATCTACCTCGCTGTCTACAACCATGTCCGGTCCGTGATAGGAAACATTGAGCTCACGGTAAATCGTACTGAGAGATTCGGCTGTCAGCGGCTCTCCCTGCTCTTCTTTTGCGTGCACAATTTTCTCAAACTCAGCAAACATCGTTTGACGGAATACCGTTCCACGGAACTGTTCCAGGTAATGATTAATCAAGTACATGCGTTGTTTCTTGTCAGTCGTCGTCTCGAGCAAATGATTCATCAGTAGTGCTTCGTTCAGTGTAGAAGCCACTTCTGCTACGAAAATCTTGTAATCGGCATACGTGTAAGGCTGTGCGTGATTGGAATAGTAGCTATGCAAAGCATGCCCCATCTCATGCGCTAGCGTAAACATGTTGTTGACATTGTCCTGATAGTTCATGAGTACAAACGGATGTGACGTATAGGCACCCCATGAATAGGCTCCACTTGTCTTCCCTTCGTTTTCATGCACATCAATCCAACCGTTGGAAAAGCCCTCATCCAAAATGCGACCGTACTCCTCACCCAGTGGATGAAGAGCTTCTTTAATCGTTGAAACAGCCTGATCATACGGGATTTTCATGTCCGTCTCAGGTACGATCGGCACGTACAAATCGTACATGTGCAATTCATCTACGCCCAATAATTTTTTGCGCAAGGCAATGTATCGGTGCATGAGCGGCAGATGCTCATGGATCGTTGCAATCAGGTTATCGTAAACAGGGAGCTCCACATTATCGGCAAACAAGGCAGCGTACAGGGCAGACGGATATTTTCTCGTCCGTGCGTAGAAAACATCCCCTTTGATGGCAGATGTCAACGAGGCTGCGATCGTATTGCGGAACTTGCCATACGTACTGTACAGCGCCTCGAATGCATCTTTGCGCACGCGTCGGTCTTTGCTTTCCATGAACTGCGTGTAGCGTCCCTTGGTCAGCTCGACTTCCTCGCCGTTTTCATCCGTGATCATCGGAAATTTCATGTCCGCGTTGTTGAGCATCCCAAAAATTTTGGATGGAGAAGATGCAAGCTCGCTCATATTTGCCAGCAATGCTTCTTCCTCTGCGGATAGCGTATGTGGCTTGAAGCGAGTAATCTCTTCTAATAAAATGCGGTAGTGCTCAAGTCCTTCAACTTCCTTGATCCACGTTTGCAAATCTTCCGTGGCAATCGCCAAAATCTCTGGCTGTATGTACGAAATGGAACCGTATACCTGCGTACTAAGGCTGGTCGCCCTGTCAGTCAGCCCTTGATACTTGCTGTTGGCATTGTCTTCGTCTCGACGCATACGTGCGTAGACGTACACTTGATCAAGCGTCTTCAATAATTCATCTTGCAGAGTCAACACGGCCAGCAACTGTTTACCGGAAGTAGCCAGAGAGCCTTTCATTGCTGCGATTTTTTCTGTGAGCTGTTTTACTTTTTGTACGTCCGCTTCCCAATCATTATCAGTGGGATACATGTCCTCAAGACGCCATTTGTATTCAGCGGGGACGTCACTGCGTTTCGGCAGTGTTTTGCTTTTATTCACCGTGATCACTCCCTCGTTATTCATGTAAGATGAAATGGTCAAATCATCCATATGTGTATCCTATCGTATTATGCCTACAGGTTCAAATCAATCAGGCGCTTTCACGTTTTCCACAGAAAAAAAGCCGAGCTTCCCGAAATGGAAAGTCAGCTTCTCCCTACTCCAATATAATGAAAACCTGCTTCCTTTACCTCCTGGTTCGGCCAGGCATTTCGTCCGTCTAGCAAGAGCGGCTGTGCCATGCTTTGATAAACCTGTTTCCAATTCAATTGGACACACGGTTCCCATTCTGTAACCAATAATGCGGCGTGTGCTCCCTCGCATGCTTCTGCCGCGGATTGCGTGTACGTGATCTGTGGAAACTGCTTGCTGACACAGGGTGCTCCAATCGGATCGAACGCCTTCACGATGGCACCTTTGTGCAGGAGTATTTCAATCAATTTGAGCGATGGCGCTTCGCGGATGTCATCCGTATCCGGTTTAAACGTCAGCCCCAGAATAGCAATTTGTTTGCCTGTCAGATCAGGGAGCTGCAAGCACAACTGCTCCAAAAACCAACCAGGCTGTGTAGCATTCACCTCTCGCACTTTATCCAAAATACTTAAGTGAATATTGCGCTCTGCTGCAAGCTGCAATAACGCAATTGTATCCTTCGGAAAACAGGAGCCGCCATAGCCTACTCCTGCCCGTAAAAATTGCGGACCGATTCGGCTGTCCAGTCCCATTCCTCGCGAGATCGTCACGATATCCGTCCCGAGCGCGGTACTTAACCGTGCTAGCTCATTCATGAAGGAGATTCGGGTTGCCAAAAATGCATTCGAAGCGTATTTGATCAGCTCCGCATTAGCCCTGGTGGTGATGACGCGCGGTGCCTTCACGCCGTTGTACAGTTCCTCCATGCGAGCGGCTGCCTGAGAATTGTCTACACCAATGACGATTCGCGAAGGCTCCAATGCGTCCAATAATGCACTCCCTTCCCGTAAAAACTCCGGGTTGGATGCAACAGATACTCCTTGGCAGCCAGCCAGCATCCCCGCTACTTTTTCGCCAGTTCCGACTGGTACGGTACTCTTGATTACCACGATGCGTTCTTGCGGTGCGAGCAAATGGACCTTGTGAATGTCAGAAACAGCCCCGAGTAAATACGTTAAATCGGCTGTGCCGTCTGCTGCTTCAGGTGTCCCCACACAAATGAAAAAAACCTCTGCGTCCTTCGCCTCTGTCAAATTTGTATAAAAAGCAAGTGCGCCATCATCCAATACTTTTTTCAATGCCTCTTCTAAGCCCGGCTCGTAAATCGGCGAGATCCCTTGGCGCAGTTTTTCTACTTTGGATGCAACGAGGTCAATACCCGTCACCTGATGATCGTTCATGGCTAGGGAAACTGCAGTCGTCAAACCTACGTAGCCGGTCCCAATAACGGCAACTTTCATTCCTTCACCTCATCATTTTTTCGACACACGCAAATAAAGCTCTTCTAGTCTCATCCGTTGCTGGTGGATATCGTGGTTTTTTTCTACTTTCAGCCGAGCCTCCGTCGTGATCTGTGCCCACTCGTGACTTTCTGTTAGTACACGGTTTATCATTTTCCCGAGCGCAGTCGGTGATTTCTCCGGAACCAGATATCCAGTCACTTTGTGTTCAACCAGCTCAGGGATTCCCGCGTGATAGGTGGAAATGACAGGGCGTCCGCTAGCCATCGCTTCCATGATGACATTAGGAATCCCCTCCTGGTTGCCATTTCTCGCTGTCTTGCATGCGATGATGAACAAATGGCACTTGGCCAGTTCACGCTGGACTTCACGATGTGGCAGAGCCCCTTTGAGCACGACTTGTGTGCCTAACCTATTTTTCTTGATCAGTCGTTTGAGTTTCTTTTTTTCTTCTCCATCGCCGACGATGATTAACTTTGCCTTGGGATGTTTTTTATGCACATGGGTAAACGCCTTAATTAACGTATCCATACCCTTTTTTTCAGTCAGTCTCCCTACGCTTAGCAATCGGTACTCCCCATTTTCCACCGGCTGTGGCGGCAGCATGGGAAATTTGCGCAAATCAATTCCTGAGCGGATAAGGGTAATTTTAGATGGGGGACAGCCCAGATGAATCAATCGCTTTCTCATGTGATTGCTCACGACGGTAAACGCATGGCCCTTTCGAAAGAGACGCGAAAGGGACCGTCTGTACAATGGATTTTCTTTGACACGCTTGGTGGCATCAAAGCCGTGAAAGGAAGTAATCAGGGGGAGCTTGCTTTTTTGTGCATAAGGAAGCAATTCTAATCCAGCAGGACCAAAACGGGCATGCAGGCATTTAATTTTTTTACGTCGCAGCCAAGTGGAGAGGCCGGCCATATGCTTGCGCACATAGACCGGCGAATAAGGAAATTGTTTTCGGTTAAAGGCTCGCTGTCGGGTCAACACCACGGGTTTGACCACTTGATGTCCAAGCAATTGCTCATAAATAAATGTTTCACTCTTGGGAAGAAACTTTCTGCGATAAACGAGGACCCGATGCATGCAACTGGCCTCCTTGATGACGGGTGTTACCCCTTCGATTGAGAACGAATCTCTTCTAATTGAAGGCGAAGTCCCTCTTCTAGCGTCACTTTTGGTTTGTATCCCAAGCGTTGTTGGGCAAATTGGATATCCGCACAGGTTCGTAAGGAGTCACCTGCCGGCCCATTTTGAAACGTAATGCGAGGGGTCAGATTCATTAACGTGCCCATGATGGATAGCACATCGATGAGCTTGATTTCCCGGTCTCCCCCCACATTAAAAATGTCACCGGGAACAGCATGCTGTGCAGCGAGCAGATTCGCCTCTACCGCGTCTGTCACATACGTAAAGTCTCTGGATTGCTGGCCATCCCCATAGATGATGACCTGCTCGCCTTTCATCATTTGACGAAAGAAACGATGAAAAGCCATATCGGGACGCTGTCTGGGACCGTATACCGTAAAGTAGCGAAGCATGCTAACCGGGAGTCCATAAGCTTTTACATAAACCGAGCAGATTTGTTCCATCGCTTCCTTGGTCACACCATAAGGGGAAACCGGGCGAAGAGGCGCAGTTTCATTGGTTACGGTCCCTTGCATCGTCCCGTAAACCGAGGAAGAGGACGAGACCACGATGACAGGTGGCTTCGGTCTTTGCAAGCAAGCCTCCAGCAATTCTTGTGTAGCCAAAATATTATGGCTAACATAATCGGCAAAAGACTTTCCCCAGCTATTTCTTACGCCCGGCAAGGCAGCGAGATGGAAAACAGCGTCGACGTTCTCGAGCCAAATGTCCCAACGCCCAGTCTGAAGTGTTGTAGAGTGGAAGGTGAAGGCAGGATGTTTTCCTATTTCGGCCAGATTACGCAGTTTCGCAGCAACATCGTAGTTATCGATGAAACCGTCTATCCCGATGACTGTCACGCCATCGTTCAACAAGCGCTGTGTCAAATGAGACCCAATAAAGCCTGCACAGCCGGTGACAAGAGCTTTCTTCATCGTCTCCGACGCCTCACTTTCTTCAGCCTTTTAATGACTAAATAACCGTTTTTGTAACCATAGATGGCCTTGTACTTCTTGCCCCACCTTTTCAGATAATATTTGAATGTTTTTTTTCGCAAATAATTACGGCGAAACTTCATCTTGCTGTCCGTGAGCTGACCTTTATGCTTCGTCCGGTTGTAAAGAATTTTGTTGATGTATCTCACTGGATACTTTTCAATTAACCGCAAAATGATTCGCCGATCCTCCATAATCCTTCCCTCGTATCGATCCGAGGTATCCCAACCACCCACTTGATGCAGAGCTTCTACGCGATAGCAGCGTGGAGAGACCATCCAGCGATTGTATTTCAAAAACTGGTATTTGTTATGAAAGGTCTTGTGTTTCACCTTAATCGTCTTGGTATACTTTCCGCGCTTAACTTTCCAGATGTTCATGTTCCCGTAGAAGATAGCCGTGCTTTTCTTGCTTTTGTGAATGTACTTTTTGATCACTGCCAGCGTTCGTTTCGGTAACCAGTCATCGGAGTCGAGTTGTACGAGATAAGGGGTATCCACCATTGACAATGCCTGATTCATCACTTTGCCGATGCCAGAATTTTTTTCCATTCGATGATACAGAATGTTTGGGTGGTACATATATTTTTCAATTTTACTTCTGGTGTGATCGGTGGACGCATCGTCAATGATCAACAGCTTCCAATCTTTTGAGGTTTGATTCAAAACGCTGTTGATGGCTTTGCGAATAAACTTGGCTCGATTGTATGTCGGAATGACTACAGTAAAGGTCGGATTCATACGTCCTCCCTCTTGACAGCCGGAATGCAAATGGACGATTTGTCGCTTACAATGAAAACTCCCGTACTGTTAGAAGATTGACCCGTCATCATCGATGAGCGGCCGAAAACGCTGTTTGTTATTTTCCAAGCAATGTCTTGCAGCGAGCTGTTTTCCAGCAAAATACTATTTTCGATATACGAGCAATTTCTCAAGCTTACGCCATTTTGGATCGAGACGTACGGTCCTATTTGGCAATTTTCAATCACACAATCTTCACCGATTCTTACAGGACCCGTAATCTTCGCATTTTTCACAATGGTTCCTTTGCCAATTTGATGTTGATTGCCTAGCTCCTTCGTAAGCATCCACTGGTTGGCCTCCAGCCAGCGATCGATGGTTCCCACATCCGAATACTTTCCGTTGGTGACGGAGTGAGCCAATTTGAATCCGCGATTAATCATCGATTGAATCGCATCCGTTATTTCTAGTTCGCCTCGTGGAGATGGCTGCAGGTTAGCAATCGACTCAAAAATAGGTGGCGTAAACAGGTATGCGCCGATAACCGCCAGATTGCTCTTTGGCTGACGTGGCTTCTCCTCTACAGAGATCAGTCTTCCTTTTTGTACTTCTGCGATCCCATAGTCCTGTGGTCTCTCCACTTTACTTAGCATCACGACACCGTCAGATTTTCCCTTCGTAAACGCTTTTGTAAGCCCGTGAAGCGAATCCATTAACAAATTATCACCTAGTAGCAAGATAAACGGTTCGTCTTGCAAAAACGGTTGCGCTAGCTGGACAGCATGGGCAATTCCCAGTGGTACCTCCTGCCTGATAAACGTAATGGTAGCCCCGAATTGACTACCATCGCCCACCATGGGAGGAATCTGTACTTGAGAAGGATGTATCACGATGCCAATGTCCTGAATGCCCACTTCACGCAGTTTGCGAATGCAGTAGTGTAAGACCGGGTGATTGGCCACAGGGAGGAGGGTTTTCGGTTGCGAATAGGAAAAGGGGTGCAGTCGCGTCCCACGTCCAGCACACAAGATTAACCCTTTCACAAGTATCACTCCCCAGTTGTGCTCTGCGATACTTATAAGGTATGCGTATCTGAATAGCTGGACAGGGCAGACGTCCACATTGGCGCAAGAAAAGGCAACCACCTACATCCGTTCCATTCGAATTAACCTGTTTTTAAAAGCGGTTGTTTCTCTTCACTCCGCGTTGGAACAACTGTTTCAAACACGTTCAGATAGCCTTGCGCAGTTGCGTACCAAGAAAAAAACTTAGCTCGTTGCAGAGCCTGTTTGCCCATTTCATTCCGGACGGCGGGTGAACTCCACAACAGTTCCCAGACAGCAGGCAATCCTTTTTTCCAATCTTTTGGCGGAATGATAAAGCCACTTTTCTCGTGGGCAACGACTTCACGAATGCCGCCACGTGGAGTGGAAATGACGGGCTTTCCGGAAGCCATTGCCTCTAAATTGACACGGCAAAACGCTTCTTTCCAAACGGATGGTGTCGCCACGACATCCCCAATTTGGTAGTAAAGCGGCATTTTTGCGGATGGTACGAAATTGACGAAACGCACCTTTTCACCCAAAGGCTTCGCAAGTCTCTTGAGCTCACGAACGTACGGATTCAGGCGATTACTGCCGTATCCCGTGCCACCCACAATGACGAGTTTAGCTTTCGGATCTTGTTTGCTCACCTGACGAAAGGCTTTAATCAGCACATGCACCCCTTTACCCCGCATGAGTCTGCCGGCATAAAACAAGACGCGATCATCTGGCTTCAATCCGAGTTCTTGACGCATTTTTTTGACCGCAATCTTTGCAACCTGATAAGGAGTGACATCGACTCCGAGGTGAACCGCATGAATTTTGTTTGCAGGTATCTTGCACGAACGAATAAAATGTTGACGTAAAAATTCACTGTTCGTAATAAAACCTGTTGCCAGGCGAACGGCGCGCCGCATCTTTTCCTTGCTGATGATCGGCTGTGATCCATACACGTGAGAGTGCATATTCACGAAGACCGGGATCTTGGGAAAATGGCGTTTTAATGTGAGAACATAGATCGGTCTGTTTTCCACGAGAATGACATCTGGCTTGTTCTTTTTGATATGGTTAATGATCCGGCGCAAATAAGGCTTAGGCCCTTGATACGGGACGCGAATGAACTGCCGGTTTTCTTCCACGGATGAGGTTGGATAGGTCGCACATTTACGAGTGTAGATCGTCACGTTATGCATGGGCTCGATCATCTTTGTGACCTCGTCTATATCGTGTTCGACCGAGCTTCCTTTGACCGGTGGTACAGAAAAGGGACCCGGACTAATAATTGCGATGTTCATTTCGCTCGATCTCCCACTCCTTTTTCAGTGAAAGAACTACTTGATACAAGTACTGCAATTGTTTTGTATGGTTCTCTTCAAGCTTCTCCCACCTTTCTTCCCACGAAGCCAGCGCCTCTCTCAGTACCAACACTTCTTGCTCAAGCTTGTGAACCTGTTCTACGACTGCCTCATCGGTCTCTCTCATAATAATTTCGAAGGTAGGCTCCAAGACCAGTTCCTTCGGCTGCTCACCTGTTGTATTTACGACCAACTCCTGGACGTTTTCCGTTACTTCCTCTTCCTCTTTTTCATTGGCTTTTACAATTGAAATACGTTGAACTGCCTCATCTACGACATAACTTCCTGAAAACACACCTGGCGTTACCCAATGAGACAGATCCCATTTTTTCCGTTTTTCCACAAGTCATCGCCTCCTGAAGCTTGCATCTACGTAATATGTTATGACAGTCAAGGAAAATGGGTACGTGTACGGTGACATAGAAAAAACCGCTTGATTTGGAGGAAATCAAAGCGGTTGCCCGTGGTCTCTCATATTTGCTTGTCTACGGAAGTTCAAGCTGTAAAGACGCGCTTGTTCTACGGTTGTAATCTGTTGCTTTTGCCATTCGAGCAAGATCCTGTCGATATAGCGGATGTGGAGTTTGCCAACGGTTGCAGCCTCACGCAAAGCGGTCAAAATCAATTCTTCCTGATAGCCGTCCTGTTCTGTCCACATGTGGATGTTCTCCAATTCAAATGGCGCTAGCGGGCGACCGAATGCCTGCTCAAAACGAGCGTAAATGGCAACAGGTTCGGCATCCAGAGAAACGGCCACTTCCATAAAAGGCTCCATGCTTCTCGGGTCTGCTTGCTGCTCCCGCCAGGTCTGGTACAGCTTTTTGTACAAGGGTGTCAAATTGTATTGTTCATGACGCATGCCAGTCTGTGGATCGATAAACTCATCTATCGTAATCCAATCTTCTTTTAATAGCTTTTGTAGAGATTGAATCAATCTCCTGCTCGTCATGGACATGCGTTCCTCCAGCTCTGTTAAGGTCGGGAATCGATTCCCTTCCTGCTGAAAGGACAGCAGATGAATCAACAGCATCATCTCGTCATCAGTCAATGACATACGCTTATACATTTTCAAAAGAAGGTTGGAGACGGATGTTGCTCCTTCTTGCAACAATTGCAATATATGGGAGTCCATAACGCATATTCACCTCTGGGTTGGAATAACAAGGGAGTGCGTAAAACGCGCTGTCAAACAATAGGAACACCCTGCTGCCCTCGCGCAACAGGGTGTAGATCGTTCAGTGATAAAGGAACTCTCTAAGGGTAGAGACGATTCAGCATGCGTGGGAATGGAATGGTTTCACGCACGTGATCCAGACCGCAAATCCATGCAATCGTACGCTCCAGACCCAAACCGAAGCCGGAGTGAGGAACTGTACCGTATTTGCGCAGATCCAAATACCAGCGATATGCCTCTTCCGAAAGCTCATGCTCAGCAAAACGTTTCTCCAAGAGTTCTGGATCATCAATCCGCTGGCTACCCCCGATGATTTCACCGTAGCCTTCCGGTGCGATCATGTCCGCGCACAGAACCACTTCTGGACGTTCAGGGTGTGGCTTCATGTAGAAAGCCTTGATTTCAGTAGGATAATGGGTGATGAAAACAGGCTTGTCGAAGTGATCCGCAATCATCGTCTCATCCGGTGCCCCGAAGTCGTCTCCCCATTTGATCTCGCTACCTTTTTCCTGCAACAGTTTGATCGCATCATCATAAGAGATGCGTGGGAACGACCCCGTTACATTTTGCAGTTTTGTTGTATCGCGCTCCAACGTTTTCAGTTCGCGCTCACAGTTTTTCAATACGGATTGTACCACATGAGAAACGAATGCTTCCTGAATACGCAGATTTTCTTCATGATCCACGAAAGCCATCTCCGGCTCGATCATCCAGAACTCGATCAAGTGACGACGTGTCTTGGATTTCTCGGCACGGAAAGTTGGACCGAAAGAGTAAACGCGACCTAACGCCATAGCGACTGCTTCCATATAAAGCTGGCCGGACTGCGAGAGGTACGCATCCTCCTCAAAATATTTGGTATGGAACAGATTCGTGGTACCTTCCGCAGAGGTCGGTGTCAAAATCGGTGGATCTACTTTTACGAAACCGTTCTCGTGGAAGAACTCATACATGGCGCGAATCACCTCAGAACGCACAGCCATGACTGCACGCTGACGTGGAGAACGCAGCCACAGGTGGCGATGGTCCATGAGGAAGTCAACACCGTGTTCCTTCAAGGAAATCGGATATTCCTGGGCGATCTGAATAATTTCCACACCTGTTACTGTCAGTTCGTAACCGCTTGGTGCGCGGTCATCCGCACGAACTACACCGGTTATGTAAAGTGAGCTTTCTTGTGTGAGCTGTGAAGCATTCTCCCACACTTCTTCCGCTACTTCCGCTTTTACTACTACACCTTGAATGAAGCCGGAGCCGTCGCGAAGCTGCAAAAATTGAATCTTGCCGCTGCTGCGTTTGTTGTATAACCAGCATCCCAGGCGTACTTCTTGTCCAACATGCTGCCCGATTCGGGCAATCGTCGTCAACATTGAATGATTCCCTCCATTTACCATGCCACGCAAATACAGACTAAGTATACCTATCAATTATACTATTGGGGGCCTGCAAATTCAATGAAAGTCTCCCTGCATAATGTTAACCATAAAATAATTATGTAAACAATTGTACATTTGGGAGACCTGATCTCAACATCGGCCTCCCTGCTTCTGAATCATCCACTCGCCCCATTGTTGTTTCCTACCGAATTATTTATCGTTCTCGATATCGTATTCTTCACTACTTTCATAATCTTGTTCGAAATCACTTTCATCCGTGTCTTCTTCCTCTTCATATTCATCCATGTCGTGATCTTCCATGTCTTCCTCGTCGGTGTACTCATCTTCCATGTCTTCGTCATCCGTATCCTCGTCTTCCATGTCCCCATCTTCCGCGTCTTCATCATCCATATCTTCGTCTTCTACGTCCTCCACTTCCACGTCTTCATCATACGTATCTTCATCATCCATGTCTTCCGTTTCAAAGTCGTGATCTTCGTCACTTTGATCTTCCTCGACTTCTTCTGCCTCCAGTTGTCCCATCTCTGTTGACCATTCCAGCATTTCGTGTGGGACATCTACTCCTTTTACTCCAATCCCGATCCAGTGAATCACTCCAGTCGCTTCCTGCCCCTCTTGATTGCGAAATACGGTGATCATCGCTGAAGTCCTTTTCGTGTATTTGAGCGACGTATATATCCCCGGTTGATTTGTCATCGCGACCATACAATAATGTGTATCCGCATAAGGTTGTGGCAATCGAACGATCACATCTGTAGACTTGCTAGTGGCAGAAAGTCTGAAGGGGACGAAACCGAATTGTTGCAAGGTTACTCCTATGTGATTATGCGTCTCAATTACGGGAAAGGTCATCTTCTCAGCGCTAATGGACTGATCCGCAATGTGATGCGTAGTGACAGCTTTGGACGCAATTTTAGAACCGGTCACGGAGTCCTCTGCCAGTTTTTCCTGCGTAATAATCCGGTTTTGCAGATGCTGTTCTGTTATGCTCTTGCTGATAAGATGATTCCCTTTGAGCGTTCCTTCCTTAATGTGCGTTCCATCCAAGCTGCCTTTTATGACATGAGCTCCATGAACAGAATGGCTATCCAGCTTACTCGCATCAATGCTCTGATCGGCTATTTTATCTCGAGTGACACTGCCGTCCTGTAATTTTTCCTTGGAAATGGAGTTACCTTGGAGATGGTCTGCCTGAATGATGTGACTGTTGAGATGTGTAGAGGAAATTGCTTTTTCCGCAATTTTTTCCCCCGTGACGGATGATCTGCCCAGATGGCGTGTCTTGATCGCATCTTTAGCTATTTTGGGCGCTGTGATCACGGCATCTCCAAGTTTGCTTGTCGTAATGCTTAAATCTGAAATTTTGTCTGTGGAAACAGATTCCGGCGCCAATTTTGATGTGGTCACCAAGTGGTCATGCAGATGCTGGGTCTGGATGATGTACTCGCGTAGATGATTGCCCCCAATGATTCTGTCAGTTAAATGCTGTTCTTCCACAGATCTTCTTGCCAGCTTTTCTGAGCGAATGGTCCCGTCAATCAGATGTCGTGAACTCACACTCTCATCGAGCAAGTGTTGCTCTCCTACACTCCTGTTCGCCAATTTGTCGGTAGTGATAGCCTTATCAGCTATCTTGGCTGTGGTAATCTGCTGATCACCGATTTTTTTAGCCGTTAGCATCCCGTCTTGCAAGTGACTCGATAGGACACTGCCAACTTGTAAATGTGTGCTGCCGATTGATTCTTTGGCGAGCTTTTCTGACGTGACACTGTTGTTGTCCAAATGCTCAGTCAATATCGCATATGGCCCCACTTTATCACTGGTCACCGCTTCTGGATGTAAATGCTGGCTATAAATGGCCTGAAATGCAATGTGATGATCCGTGATGCTGCCAGCGCTAATGTTACTGCCATCTATTAGCTCTTCCGTGAGATGATGGTGGTAAATGGAGCCTTCACGAATATGCTGAGATTCAATTGCATCTTCGTCTATCTTCGTGGAAGTTACTGCTCCATCGCGTAATTTATCGCCTGTGACAGCTCCATCCTCAAGCTTCACTGTGTTTATCACATAATTGGCGAGATTACTTGTTTGAATGGTCCCCATCTTTATTTTTTCCGAAGTAATCGATTGATCCTGGAGCAACTCATTCGTGATCGCTTGATCCTGAATATGCTTGCTCTGAATCGAGTGGTCGGCAAATTTCATCGAGTCGATGGTTTTATCAGCTAACTTCTCCGACGTAATGCTATGGTTGATCAATTTTTGCGCAGAAATCGAATAATCCTGCAAATGCTCGCCACTTACGATTCCTTGCCCCAGATGATCCCTTTGTACCGCGTGCGGTGCGAGTTTGGTGGAAGTTACGCTCTTGTCCGCGAGTTTACTGCTGTCCACCGCATAATCCTTCAAAATCGAATTATCCACGGCGCCTTGCTTAATCTTGGACGCGTCAATGGCACGGTTCGCAATTTTTTCAGTTGTCACCGATTGATCTGTCAAGTCGTCTGTATAGACAAACGATTGGACACGATCATCATTGCGATCTTTAATGACCTTCGAATAAAAGTTCGGATTGGCAGTTGAGCTTTGTTTGGAGGATCCGTTTTGTTTAGAAGATGCGTTTTGTTTGGAAGATGCCTCCTGTTTGGAAGTTGAGTCCTGCTTGGAAGTTGGGTCCTGTCTGGAAATTGAATTCTGTCTGGAAGTCAAATCCTGTCTGGAAAACGAGTCCTGTTTGGAAGATGTATCCTGCTTGGAAAACGAGTCCTGTTTGGAGGATAGGTCCTGCTTGGGTACTTTGGGAATCGGTTTTTGTTGCTCTTTCGGTGTGGCAGCAGAGAGGGGAGGTATTCTGTGAGTGCTCTCCAAATTACTTTCAAGCAGATTTAATTCGAGGTCTTCCATCCACTCCCGATCAGGTGATGATGTATATGAGAGCGGTAACTCGTTCATGGTCTGCCTAAAGGTTTTACTCAGACTTTTGTTAGCTTTTCGCCGGTTCACATTGGCCATAGGGTCTCCTTGCCTCCTGATTTCATTCCCGTATCACTTTTGTAGGATATTCATCCATTTCCCTATTTGGCACCGTGTCTACAAAATTGTTTCACCCTGATTTGCCAAAGTTGCCAGCAAACACAAAAAAACCTGCTTCACCAACTCTTCCTTTGGCTAGCAGGCTCTTTATCTTCACTTATACAGCAACTTCTTCCTTCGTTTGTGACAATAGCGCCCTGAACTCATCGCCTTGCAGAACTTCCGCTTCCAACAATGTATACAAGCCCGTTTGGAATACGGAGTCGTACTGTCTCAAAAGATTGCGAGTTTCTACGAGCAATCCCTCCAGCAAACGCTCAACCTCGTCATGAATCCGATTCTTATCCACGTATTGCAAATGTACAATCCCTAGCTCGGACATACCGCTTTGTACAATTTCCTGTGCCATTCCCAGCGCTTGCTCGAAGTCATTCTTCGATCCAGTACTGCGCCCACCGTAGTAGATTTCCTCCGCTACGGCTCCCCCAAGGCTAACCATGATTTGCTTCTCCATTGCTTCCTTGGTATACAGATAGCGGTCTTCCATTGGATTTTGTCGGACGTATCCTAGTGCTTTGCCACGTGGACTCAGCGTGACCTGCGAGACAGAGCCTGGTCGCACACTCTCACTGACAATGGCATGTCCCAGTTCGTGGAGTGCAACGCGCTTCTTCTCTTCCTCTGATGCTTGACGATCTACCTTCTCACCGAGCATGACCTTGTCCACTGCATAGGCAAAATGCTTCGCCGTGATCTTTTCCTGACGGTCACGCATGGCATAAATGGCTGCTTCATTCGCTACACTTTCCAACTGTGCGCCAGAAAATCCGAATGTCTCCTGTGCCACTTTTTCCAATGTGACATCCTCGCTTAACGGTTTATTGGCCGTATGAATGGTCAAAATCTGCTCGCGTGCTGGTTTGTCTGGAAGATCGACGCTAATATGGCGGTCAAAACGACCAGGACGTAACAACGCTGCGTCGAGCATGTCCTTTCGGTTCGTAGCTGCCATGACTAAAATCCGCGGCTTGTCAGTCGTAGCTACACCATCCATCTCCGTCAACAGTTGATTTAAGGTTTGATCGTATTCACGCTGCTGTTGACCGTCCCTTTTTCCACCGACGACATCGATCTCATCGATAAAAATAATCGCGCTGTCTTGCCCATTTTTCTCTGCTAATGCCTTCGCTTCTTGAAACAATTCACGGACGCGTTGTGCACCGACACCCACGTACATCTCTACAAACTGCGAACCTGATGCCGCCACAAAGGCGGAATTTGTATAGTTCGCTGCCGCTTTCGCCATCAGTGTCTTACCCGTACCAGGTGGACCTGTCAAAAGAACACCTTTGATCGGGCGAATCCCATACTGCTCAATTTTGTCCTTGTACACGAGAAAATCAAGCGATTCCTTCAATTCTTTTTTAGCGCGTTCCTGTCCACCGATATCCGCAAACTGCACGTCCGATTTTGGCAGCTCATGCTTGTTTGCTTTTCTTTTCCCACCGAGGGCCACATTCCCGCCCTGTCCATTTTGCTGACGGATGACCAGAAAGTAAATCGCCCCCAGTACGGCTCCGAACACCAAGAATGGCGTAATATTTACACCAAGAAAAACAAGAAAAATCAATAGTGCAGGTACGACGCCGATCAGTACTTCCTTACGCACGTGCCGTCACCTCTTTTTCAATGGAACGGGGTATGATGGTGTAAAAATCCTCCGTTCCTTTTTTCAAGTAAACATAAATGTTCTCGTCATCCATCAATGCGGATGCTTCGTCCAGCTGATTCCCCTTTTTCCATTGTTCCACGAGGGCTGGAATGCGGCTATATTCATGCAGCTCCACAGCTTCTGTAAACACAAATTGACCGCTCTGCCATATATCGTTCATCGCTGTCGATTGGTTGTCTATGTCAATGACCACTTCTTTTTCCCCAGCGACCTTTTGTGTTTCCGTTAGCAGATTACGATATTCTGCTGGAAATGCGTCTGGCTTTGTAACAGTTACATCTATTTGAATTTTATCTTTGCTGATCTCCAAATTGCCCAATGTTGCGGACTGCATTTGTCCAATTTCTGTACGGATTGGCTCCTCAATCTCCATCTTTTGATACAAGAACCATCCTCCGAACAGGAGTGCCAAGGTTGCCACCAAAGATAATCCAATTGCGCTCTTTTTCAACTGCACGGCTACTCCCCCCATATATATCGTTCTCGTTCTCTCTCTTTGCAACGTCCCCAGTATATCATATGAGTATATCAATTTCTTATACAGATGTTGGATGGAATGCCAAACAGGCCTTCTCCCATAAGGAAAAGGCCTGTCGTCAAGCAAGCGTATTAGGTTGGCGCGAGCACGTATGAGGTTAGCAAAGCACCAGTGAATAGATCATAGTGAATATAGTGAAAACGACCGTCTTTGTCTTTGACAGTGACTTCCCAAAATTTCTTATCGTTTTCGAGACCAGGAACTAAATGAGTGATCTCCGATTGAGGGAATGACTTGTAAACCGCCTCTTCTACATTCTTTTTTGGAACAGCTAGATCCATTCGATCGAAGCTTACCTTCTGATCTGTCATCCATGCTACAACCTGTGTACCCGCCTTATTTTTCCCGATGACGACAGCGTAGCTCTCTTTGCCTCGATATTCATCAATGGATTCAATCTCCGTGATTGTCGTGCGATCAAAGACCCACTGACGAACGGTTTCCTCAAATTGATTGCGCTCTCCTGCTAAAGAAGCCGTCAGGTGATAGGCGAACCCAGCTCCCGTAAGTAAAATGACGGCTACGATTGATAGGATAATTCGTACTAACACAGCAAAGTAACTCCTTTACGTGGCTGACATTACAATCGGAATCGAAGCTGATCTCTCTTCACTCCAACTGCCGTTTGTATTTGCAAATCCAGCTCCAGTTGGCGAAGCTGCCCCGTAGTTGACTCGTACCATAGTTGGTAATTGACTTTCATTCCGTTCGTTACGTTTGAAGTCAAATCTTGAATAGGGAAGGATGGACCTAACCACATCGCTAATAACGAAGAGACTTCCTCAGGTGGAACCGCTATCCGATATCCACTCCATCCTTGCCCTGTAGTATCTTCAAGGCGTTCAGGACTAACCGATTGTAAAACTCCCTTGAGCAATACTCCGTGCTCATACGGGGTGAACATCGCATACGGCAGTGCGGCATGATCCTGTATCTGGCCATTAATTCGCACCGATACGGGCTGCCCATCTTTTCTGGCTATTTCAAGCTGGTGACCACCAATTTCTCCTGTGAGCTGAAATTGCTCATTTTGAAATCGCCCATGCAAGGTCTGATCCTGCATGTATACCAGAAATGAGCGCTCCTCGTCCTTCGTGATCTGCTCCAAAAGCTCTGCTACCGTCCTCGCTGTCTGCTCCGTTCCTGCTGTTTGTCTGACCGCGGACGCAGTATCTGTGCTGTCTGTATTGGCTGATCGACTTACTGTCCCCAATACAATCCCAAGCAGAAATAGACCGAGTAGGATAGGAATGAGCCACCACAGCATTTTGGGCCGGATGTACATGTCGTCCCCCCTGTCCCATTTTTGTCTTTAGCCTATGCTATACGGGAAGGTTTTAGAACGACACGGAAAAGTTGCTAATCATAGCTTAAGGTCGGGCGGTCATACTACTTATACACCCCGAGGAGGTGAGCGCGTGACATCTTCGCAACAAACCACATCTCCTGACATACTTGGGTTTCTGTTACAGGAATACCGCGTCTCCTGGGCAGGATTGTCGTCTCCCTTGCGTCAATGGTCGCACACACCCACTCTTCATTTTCGCCATCATCTCCTGACAAAAGCTGTAGCGAAAATGAACAACGGAACGTCGTAGTATCCAATACCCCTACCTACACCTGCACTGCCTTACTCCTGTCCCCCACCTGACAGGAGCCTTTTACCGTTTTAATGTTTGGAATACGCGGTTTGCTTCGTAAATCGCGCGCTCCTCATCGATAGTCAAGAGCTTATGATTACGCATCAAAAATTTACCCGCTACAATCGTATCTTTCACATCGCGTCCATTTGCCGCGTACACCACATGTGAAATCGGTTGGTGAGCCGGGTGGAAATGGGCTTGGTGGCTATCCAGTACGATCAAGTCAGCTTGCTTGCCTACTTCAATGCTTCCGAGCGTTTCCTCTTGGAATACCCCTTCTGCGCCATAACGAGTTGCCATGCGAAGTGCTTCCTCTGCTGGTACGGCTACTGGATCGTTGTTCACACCTTTGTGCAGGATCGCAGCGAGTTTCAATTCCTCAAACAAATTCAAATTGTTGTTGCTTGCCGAGCTGTCGGTACCCAGTGACACGCTTACACCTTTTGCCAACATTTTCGGAACAGGCGCAACACCGCTTGCCAGCTTCAGGTTGCTCACTACATTATGAGAAACTCTCACATTGTATTTTGCCAAAATGTCGATTTCTTCATCCGTTAGGTGAACAGCGTGCGCGACGAGTGTTGGGCGATTGAACATACCCAGCTTTTCCAAATGAGCAACTGGACGCAGACCGTAGTCCTTCTCGTTTTGACCGACTTCCCAAGCCGTTTCAGACATATGGATATGAAGTGGCAAGGAAAGCTCATCAGCTTTTTCGATAATTTGGGTAATAAATTCTGGCGAGCAGGTGTACGGTGCATGCGGTGCCATCATGACGGTAATGCGCCCGTCTGCCTGATTATGCCATTCTTTTGCAAAAAGAGTCGCGTCTTTCAGCTTTGTTTGACGTTCTTCTTCAGAGCACAGACCGATCATACCGCGGCAAAGGCGGGCACGCATGCCTGCTGCATCGACTTCCTTTGCCACAACATCCATATGATCATACATATCTACAAACGTGGTGGTTCCAGTACGAATCATCTCGATAAGAGACAATTGGGTACCCCATTTTACTGTGTCTCCCGTGAATTGTGCCTCCAATGGCCACATTTTATCTTCCAGCCATTGTTGCAGCGGCAAATCATCTGCATACCCTCGTAGGAGGGACATACCAGCATGTCCATGCGTGTTGATTAAGCCAGGCAGTATGTAATCACCTTTTTGATCGATGACTTCATCGTATCCCGCTTCCGATAGGTCCTCAGGAGTTGGGCCCACATACGTAATTTTGTTGCCTTCGAACGCTACGGCACCATCGTAAATGACTTCATTCGTATCGTTAACGGTAATGACTGTTGCGTGAATGAGGATCGTCTTTTTCATAGTATACACTCCATTCTTACGTCAAATAGTAGGCCAAGCTTTGCAGGTTGGACGTCACATCCGCATAGTGAATGCGAACATCTTTCCCTGCGCGAATCGTCGTAGGGGCAAAATTCAAGATCCCCCTGATACCCGCTTGAGTCAACTGATCACATACGGATTGCGCTGCAGGTGCCGGTACCGTAATAATCGCGAGCTTGATTTGCTTGTTTACGATTGTTTCCTTCAGCTCTGATAAAGGCTGAATCGGTATCCCTGCGACTTTTTTGCCCTGCTTCTCTGGATTACTGTCAAAGATGGCCGCAATCCGCATGTTATCTTTCAAATAAGCGTTGTAGTTACTAATGGCATGGCCCAAATGCCCAGCTCCGACCAAAGCGACACGGATTTCATCGGTTAGCTTCAGAATTTCACGGATTTTTTCCACCAGATAATCGACATCGTAGCCGATTCCCTTTTTTCCAAAATCACCAAAAGCTGCAAGATCTTTTCTGATTTGGGCAGGATTCACATCAAGATTCTTGCCCATCTGTTGGGAGGAAACGGTGGTCACCTCAACTTGCTGCAAATAACTGAGGTAACGCAGATAAATCGGCAAACGACGGACGACCGCTTCTGAAATCTTTTCGTGTTTTGCCACGTTCGGTCTTCCCCCCTAATTCTTTTGCTTCAAAATCCGATATTCTTTTCCATTCGATAAAATGGTAATGGAACCGTCGTGGCTGGTAACGTATGTCTCGGCCCAAGACTCACCCAGGCGCTCCATGACTTCCGTCTGACCGTCTTTCATTTGATCCCGCGATCGGCCTGTCTGAATAATGGCGACCTGAGGATCGACCTGCGTCAGAAACGGTTGCGAAGAGCCTTGATTGCTCCCTTGACCGGCTACCTTTAGCACTTCCGCCTTCAGTCTGTCATTTTGCCGTTCCAACAGTCGCTCCTCTGCTTTTTCATTCACTGCGCTCATAAATAAAAATCGCAATTGACCGTGCGTCAATCGAAAAACGAGAGAATTGTTCTGAGGCGATAAAAATAACGGTTCATCCGGGAGCAAAACTTCCATGGAGATTTCCTTGTCAAGAGTGAGTACTTGTCCTTGCTCTGCTTCCATCTGCTTTTGGTTGGAGCGAAGCAGCACGACATGGCGAATCGATGGTGCAATCAGCTTGGGCAAAATGACGGCATCTACAAGCACTTGCTCGCTCAATGAAACGTAGCCTCCCATATGCTCAGGCAGATCGTTCGTCAACACTACATAATCGAGCCGTGTGATCTTGAGTTCTGCCAAGCGCGCCGAAAGAACGGGCCAATCTTCTACCGTACCCGTATCAATCAGCATCGTTTTGCCACCTGGCATTCTCAAAAGCGTACTCTCACCATGCGGAAGTGCCAAGTAAGTGATAATGAGACCCGAAAATTCCTGTTCTGTCTCTGTTTCAAACGGGTCATCTATCTTCACTGCTGCTTCTTGCAAATACAAATGGCTATCAATCGAGCATGCGCAAAGGAAAATCGCACTAAGAACTACAATCCACCAAGGCCACGCTTTTTTCCATAACATTTATTTTATCACCTTAATCCCTATGAGACTATTGCTTCATTTTATGAATCTGACAGGGATTGCATACTAAGGAATGGCTCTATGCGCTCTCGCAACGTTGGCCATGGACCGCTTTCGATCTGAAATGGCGGCAAAGATTGAAGGAAAGAGCGTCCATATCTCGACTCAACCACACGTGTGTCTAGAACGATCACGACCCCGCGATCCAAGTGGTGGCGAATTAATCGACCTACCCCTTGTTTAAATTGCAGAACAGCTTGTGGAAGAGACAAGGACATAAAAGCGTTTTTTCCTTCTGCCTTTAAAAGCTCTGCCCTTCCTTGATAGACTGGATGATTCGGTGGAGCAAATGGGAGGCGAACAATGACTAAACTGCTCAGCCATTCCCCCTGGATATCGACACCTTCCCAGAAGCTGCTCGTCCCAAGTAGGACACTTCTCTCCATGCTTCGGAACAGACGCACCAGCTTGCTCCGATTGTTGCTATCAATCCCGTGACCAAATAACGTATACGGTTCTGGGGCCTCCGCAAGGCGTTCCTTCATTGCTTGGTAAACAAGTCGAAGCATCGAGTGGGAGGTGAACAGGATCAGCGTCCTTCCTTTCGAAGCCAGTACGACATCCACGCACCCTTGAATGACCGCCTCCAAATACGTATGGTCACTCTCTTTGCCTGGTGCAGGGAAATCAGATGGAATCAACAGTAATCCCTGCTCTTCATAGTGAAACGGCGATGGCAGTGACAAGGTACGCACTCGTTCCTCGGGCAATTGGTCGAGACCAAACTGGCTTTTGATGTAGGAGAAGCTGTTTTTGACCGTCAGAGTGGCTGATGTCAAGATCAGACTCCGCTTTTGCGCGAAAAGCGGTTCTGCCAGAGAGTCGGCAACCTTCAAGAGTGCTGCTGACAAATGAACCTGCTTGCGAGCTGTACGGGACTCTACTTCCATCCAATATACATACTCGGCATCCTGCTCAAGCAAAAAGAAGTGAAGCAGCTCCACGGCGTTTTGCCAGTCTTTGATGAGGCCGAATAAATCTGTCAGTAGACTGCGTACGGCAAAAGGAGGCTTTTCCTCTTGCGGAGTCGTTCGCAATAGCTGCTCGATGTCCGCTGCGTATGCGGTCATCCCATCAATAAGCTTTTTGGTTACTTTGCGTATTTTTTCGTGTTTGCCTACAAAGGATTCGATCCGATAACGTACCGTCTCACGTCCAGCATCCGCCGTCTCCTCCGCACGATCTGATGCCCATGCATACAAGAGCTGTGTCCATTGCTGCGCTTTCTCACGTAAGGCAGCGGACTGTTTTCTGAGCTCCAGAAGCTTAGTGGCTACATCTTCTTGTACCGCAGGCATCCAGCTTTGCAGCTCTTCTGCGAAGCGGGCAATTGACCCACTCTCTTCAACCGATGCGCGATCTAACAAGAAAAGAAGTTGCGTAGTTGAAAACTGCTTGCCTAAATGCTGTGTCGCGGCATCCTCCAAATGATGAGCCTCATCGACGATGGCCACTTCATACGGAGGGAGGATTCTATTCTCCGCTTGCAAGTCGCTAATGAATAGGGCGTGATTGACAATGAGTACATCGACATCGCGCGCCCGTTCCTTCGCCTGAAAATAGTAGCAGCGACTAAACCAGGGACAAGCCCGATTCAAACAAGAGCTCGTATCACTTTTTACCTGTTGCCACAGCAGTTGGCCACTCGGAGGCATACTCAGCTCTTCCACATCACCGGTAACGGTTTGCGTGAGCCAAGTCAGCATCTGTCCTTTGACCAAGCGCATTTCTTGGCTGCTTCCTTCTACTGGCTCGTCCACGGCTTGTTCAAATTTACGCAAGCATAAGTAATTTCCTCTGCCTTTTAGCGTCGAAGCTGTAAAGGAAAACGGCAGAGACTCCTGCAAGGTAGCGATTTCCTTGTAGAATAGCTGTTCCTGCAATTGAATGGTGTTGGTACTGACTACCAGCTGCTGCTGATTGTGATGAGCCCAAATGATCCCCGGCAAGAGATAGGCTAATGATTTTCCCGTACCTGTCCCAGCCTCTACCAATAAATGGGCACCATCCTCCATTGCCTCATAGACGGCATGCATCATCGCTTCCTGAGCATCCCGACGTTGATACCCCGACATTTTCGCCTGCATGTGCCCGTTTTCGCCCAAAACATCCTCGAGCTGGTCAGCAAACGCTTTGGTCACTGTCACATCGACATGGGAACGTTTTAGCGAGGCTGTTAATTTTTCTTCTCGCTTCCGAAGGGCCAACTGGCGATAAACATCCCACATGTCTGAGGAATCCGTTTCGGTTGGTGTTCCAGCCAGCTCTGGCAGCTCTATGAGCTTTTCCATTTCGATCGTACGTAAGAGAACCTCGATATCAGAGCGAAACGAAGAGACGAGCATCTGGAGGCGCTGGATCGTCACGAGCGGCAGTCTCTTTAAAATATCGAGCAAGTGAAGAAATAACTGCGCCGTTGCGAGTGCATCGCTATCTGCTTGATGGGGATTATCGTGCTCGATTTCCAGCTCAGACGCCAGTTCTCCGAGTCTGTAGCTATTTTGCATCGGCAAAAGAACGCGGGATAGCTCCACAGTATCAAGCACGTAGCCGTCAAACGCATAATAGCCCTGGCTCAGCAGGGCTTCTTGTAAAAATTGGAGATCAAAGCTTGCATTATGCGCAACAAAAGCTCGTCCGTCCAATAAACGCAAGAAATCTGGAAACACTTCTTCCAAGGAAGGAGCATCTGCAACCATCTCATTGGTAATCCCTGTTAATTGGGTAATAAACGGTGGAATATCCTGGCCCGGATGAATCAGGGTGGAAAAACTCTCGGTAATCTGCCCGTCATCGATTGCGACGGCACCAATCTGAATGATGCTGTCACCTTGGCGTGGATGGCTTCCCGTCGTTTCAAAATCTACAACTAGTAATCGATTCAAACGTTGTCACCTCGTAACCTGGGCGGAAACATTCAATCCGCACCCATTCACATTCGGCAACGATGGGAAATATTCCTGCTCTCCTGTACATTTAAGGCTGTACGAGCTCGGTTTGCATTTCTGATTGACCGAGCTTGCTTGCACACAATTGTAGATAGATGGGGATTTCCCATAACTGGTCTGCGAATGGCAATGCCCGTTGAAAATATTGTTCAGCTAGGCGCCAATTTTCTTCCACAACTGCGATTCTTCCCAGATGAAAATACCCTAACGAACGTACATATGGCTCAGCGTCTTCCAGGAAATACTTTGCCAACCGTTTTGCTTCTTGTGTATCCCCCAGCTTTTCGTATGCGGAAATCATCCCGGATTGTCCGAGGCGATTGTCTCGGTTTTTCTCCAGCATGATCCGAAACGCTTTGATTGCTTCCTCTACCCTTCCGTCAAATAACAGCATCCATCCATAACTAAAAAGAAAGTCGTCATTTTCGGGTGCAAGACTGATCGCTTTTTTGACGAGCGTTAATGCGCGCTTCGTACCCGCAATGAGCCACGTATTCCAGGCCAAACCATGCCACGTCCACCCATCTTTTGGCGAACGCTCCGTCAAAAAATGATAGCAAATTTGTGCCCGGTGGTAATTACCCACTGTTTCGTATAAGGAGGCCATTTCCTGAAGAGTATCGCTGTCCAAATCGCGTGTCGGCAGTTGCAAGCCTTTCGGTGGACTCCATTCTACCGTCTGGTCCATCGTATGCAGTAATTTGGCAGCACGCAGCCATAGCATCTGCGCTTCCCAATCGTGCTCGTTTTTTTCTAGATACGGCTCCAATTCGTCCAAAGCTTCCTGTGCGTCGCCATCTCTTAAATAGCATAGCGCGAGGTTATATTTGGCTTCTTCCTGTTCTGGCTTGATCTCGAGAGACGTCTTAAAAGCTTGGGTCGCCTCTAGCCATTGCTCCTCTTCTGCCAATATGCACCCGATGGCATTAAAGCTGATAGCCACAATGGTAGGTGAGCTTGCAGTCCTGCCGAGAAGACGGAATTCCCGAAAAGCTAATTCGTTCTCCTCACACAAAAGGAGACTGTAGGCGTAATACAGGCGTCCACTTTCCCAGTCTGGCGATTTTTGGACTAATTCTGCAAAACACTTTTTCGCGTCTTGGAACATGCGTAAATGATAAAAGCCTTCTCCACGGCGAAAAATCGGCTCGTATGGATTCGTTTCAACGGCTTTTGGTGATTCTGAATTCACCTTCGATTGATGCGTCTTTTTTTCTTCCGCTGGAAGCTGTCCTTCCATTTCCTTGATGTTACGAATTGCATTCGATAATTTTTCTTCGAATTGCAGCCACAGGTCTACGACTGTATCACTTACTTGGCGCAATTGAAACAATTGTTCCGCGAGCTGAAGACGTTCTTGTTCAGAAGCCCCCTGCCACTTCTCTTCAATCGTCTGCGCTTTGTTACGAAGCGTATGAAACCAGTCCTCGATTTTCACAAGAAAAGCCACCCCCTATGAGGCATGAGTACTTTCATTGTCTCACAAGGCAGGTGGCTCTATGCAGGAACGGACAAATCGCTTACAGAATCGTCGCGTGTACTTCTTCTGCGATCAATTCTTTGATCTGATTTTTTTCATCCATGATGGCGACACGGGGCTTGTAGGTTCTTGCCTCTTCATCTGTCATCATCGCATAGGCAATAATAATGACGATATCGCCCTCTTGCACGAGACGTGCAGCTGCTCCGTTCAAGCAAATGACACCACTGCCTGGAGCACCTTCGATGACGTATGTTTCCAGACGAGCTCCGTTGTTGTTATTAACGATCTGTACTTTTTCATTTGGCAAAATATCCAGTGCATCCAACAAATTTTTGTCGATGGTAATACTGCCAACATAGTTCAAGTTTGCTTCAGTTACCGTTGCGCGATGGATTTTTGCTTTCATCATGGTGCGGAACACTAAAAATTCCTCCCTTATCTCTACTTGATTGATGTTATCGTATTGTCGATCAGACGTGTTTTGCCAAAACGAACAGCTAGCGCAATGAGGATCGTCTGACCTGCCGTTTTCTGCTCGACTGGTGTAAGTTCTGGGTAGCTCAAAATTTCTACATAATCAATATCAGCCAAAGGCTTTTCGGAAATCATTTGCATGATACGATCCTTGATCGCAGAAAGGGCCATACCCTCACCTAGCCATGCTTCTGCTTGCTTCAGGCTCTGTGATAGCACGAGTGCTTGTGCTCGCTCATCCGCTGACAAGTATACATTCCGAGAGCTCAGGGCAAGACCATCCGCTTCGCGGACAATCGGACATGGAATGATTTGCACGGGCATCGACAAGTCGTGAACCATTTGCGTCACAACAGCTACCTGCTGGGCATCCTTTTGTCCAAAAAAGGCGTAATCGGGCTGGACAATTTGAAACAATTTATTGACGACAGTCGATACGCCATCAAAATGACCCGGACGAGAAGCTCCACACAATGGAGTCGTCACATTTGCCACTGAAATGTTGGTCAACATCGGTTTCGGATACATCTCGCTGACTTCCGGAGTAAACAGGAGGTCCACACCCGCTTCTTCCGCCATTTTGCTATCCCGTTCAATATCGCGCGGATAACGTTCAAAGTCTTCATTTGGTCCAAATTGCAGCGGGTTTACGAAAATGCTCATCACAACCAAATCACACACTTCACGGGCAGCTTTCACCAAGCTGAGATGTCCTTCATGCAGAAAGCCCATGGTCGGTACCATCCCGATCGTTTTGCCTTGCCGATGTGCTTCTTTTATATGAACGCGCATCTCTGCGATTGTGGAGACTTGCTGCATCATTGTTTGCATCATGACTACTTCACTCCTTCCCCGTACAATTCCTTGATAGTTTCTTCAGAGGCATGAAAGACATGCTCTGGCCCCGGGAAGCTTCTTGCTTCAACTTCTTTGTTATAAGTCTCCACTGCTTCTCGGATTGTTTCACCGATATTTGCGTAGCGCTTCACGAATTTCGGTGTGATATCCGATGCGTAGCCGACCATATCATGGAACACCAGCACTTGCCCATCACAAGTCGCACCCGCTCCGATTCCGATCACAGCAATGTCCAGCTTGTCTGCAATCATGCCTGCGACCTCTTCCGGAACACATTCCAGCACAATGGCGAATGCACCCGCTTCTTGAATAGCAAGGGCTTCTTCCAACAATTTTTTGGCTGCCTCCAGATCTCTTCCTTGTACTTTGTAACCGCCTAATTGATGTACCGATTGCGGTGTAAGTCCAATATGTCCAACGACAGGGATGCCTGCTTGTACACAGCGCGTAATGATTGGGGCCAGTTCACGGCCTCCTTCCATTTTGACCGCCTTGGCCAGCCCTTCTTGCATTAGTCTGCCCGCGTTTTTCACCGCTTCCTCAACTGTTCCGTGATAGCTGAGAAAAGGCAGGTCCGCCACGACAAAGGCACGCTTGGCTCCTCTCGTTACTGCTTTTGTATGGTGTAGCATGTCCTCCATCGTAACAGGGATGGTGGAATCATAACCGAGTACGACCATTCCCAATGAATCACCGACCAGAATCATATCAGCGCCAGCTTCATCCACTAATTTGGCTGACGGATAGTCATAGGCGGTCACCATAGTAATCGGAGTTCCCATTTCTTTTTTCTTGCGGATACTCGAAGTCGTAATTGGTCTGTCGTTTTGTGCCATTTTTCATTGCTCCTCTTTCGCATCAAGCCCGTGGATCGTGTGAGGAATAAAAAAACCTTCTCGCGTCAATCGGGAGAAGGTTGTCCATGTCAAAAAGACATTTTGCGTTAGCGGATTCCTTCTGTCTCGGTCCACACAGGCTCTGAGCAGATTTTTGTCCTTACACGTATTAATTTAAGATTACACGATAGATACAAAAATACTCCGGGAGTACCGTTCACGAGGTGATACAGCCTCCAAATTGGAGTATAGCAAATGATTTAATCATTTGCACGATAATTGACATCAGCCGAATAAACTTTGTGGATCTGTCCCTCCTGATCCTCTACCTTGAGTACACCTTCCTCATCCAAACCAATAGCACGACCTTCAAGCTGTTGTGAAATCGTTTGGAGGGTCACCCATTTACCAATGGTGTATGAATGATTCTCCCACTCTTGTTTTACACGCTCGAAGCCGGCCTGCAAATAGTGGTCGTACTCTTCTTCAAAAATTCGGCAGAGGCGCTGGATAAGCGAAACACGCTTGAGTGGCTCACCAGATTCAATTCGAAGCGAAGTCACAATCTGTGCCAGTTCAGGTGGGAAATCAGACTCGACACTATTGGCATTGAGTCCTATTCCGATTACTAAATAATTGACCCGATCAGATTCAGCATTAAGTTCTGTCAAAATCCCGCATACTTTTTTGTCACCGATAAAAATATCGTTCGGCCATTTGATTTTGACAGGCAACCCAGTCTCTTCCCGGATCGTTTTCGCTACAGCAACAGCCGTTAGCAACGTCATCTGAGGTGTCTTCGGTAACGGAATCGAAGGACGGATGATTAAGCTCATCCAGATCCCCGTTCCTTTCGGAGAATGCCATGGACGGCCGAGTCTGCCTTTCCCGCCTGTTTGCAGCTCTGCCAGCACAATCGTGCCTTCTACTGCCCCTTTTGCCGCAGCCTCGTGTGCAAGTGGTTGTGTAGATACCACCTCATCGTAAGCGATGACATTTTGACCGATCCGATTCGTTTCCAGTCCAGCCATGATTTCTGCTGCTGACAAGCGATCAGGGGCAACCAGCAGGCGATACCCCGATTTGCGCACCGCTTCCACCTCATAACCATCCCGGCGCAGCTCTTCAATATGTTTCCAAACCGCCGTCCTGGAGCAACCACATGTTTGGCTTAATTCTTCACCAGAGATGAAACTGCCTGGCTGATCACGGAATGCTTGAAGAATGACTTGCTTAATGTTCATCTTGTGCAACCTCTTTCTTTGCAACTTCGACGAGTGCTTCTGGTGTATTTGGTAAACCGTGCAGAGCCGTTTGTCTAAGCAACGATTCCAAGACGCGGACAATCCATTCGCCAGGCTTTTTCTGAGTGGCTACTTGCAGGTCAAGCCCCGTGATTGCCAAATCCTTGATGGTTTTGACAGGCATGTTTTCGTATTGATCGAGGAGTGCTTGCATCGAAAACGACTGCCTCTCCTTCCACCAACACGCTTGCAACAAGAGGAAAAACTCGTTACACGTGTCCCACCCGACTTCAAGCAGCAGTGGCCCCCACTCGATCGCTTGAGGGGCATCCCATTGCGGCTGAAATCGCATCAGAAGTTCAACCATGCAACAAATTGCTTCTGTTTCGCGTTTGGACATTTTGAGGAATTGGCATACTTTACGCGATTGCACAGGTGAATATTTCGCCGCAAACAATAGCAACGACCATTTTTGCGTCACGGTTTGCAAATGATGCAGCCGCCAGACATGCTCATTTGAGAGGACGAACAGTTTTTCTACCTCGGGGGCATAAGCCATGAGCCTCGTTTCATTCAACAACTGACAACCTACCTCTGGGGCTTTACTGTCGAGCGTTTTATTCAGCTCTTCCCTGATGCGCTCCACAGCAATATGAGCTAACAAAGGCGCAGTCTGTTTCATCGCAAGCATGGTCTGTTCTTCTATCGCAAAACCTAACTGGGAAGCAAAGCGCACACCTCGTAAAAGCCGAAGGGCATCCTCCTGAAATCTCTCTAGCGGAATGCCTACAGCCCGAACCAGCCGATGCTCCATATCCTCTCGACCACCGAACGGGTCATGCAATACTTGATGACGATCCATCGCCATTGCGTTCATCGTAAAATCTCGTCGCTCCAGATCGAGCCGAAGTTCTGAAACGAACTGAACCTCAGCGGGTCGACGGTAATCTTCATATTTTCCTTCCGTCCGAAACGTGGTTACTTCGAACATTTGCCCCTCGACTTTTACAGACACAGTACCGTGTTTCAGACCAGTCGGGACATGATCGGGAAACAATCGGATGACGTCGCCGGGATGGGCATTCGTACATATATCTATATCATGAACAGGTCGTTGTAAAAGCCAATCGCGGACGCAACCACCCACATAGTAAGCTTCGAAGCCGTGTTCCTCCAATCTGTCGAGAACACGCTTTGCCAATTCTATCGCCAATCCAATTCCCCCCTTTCTGGTTTGCTCCGCCTGATCTACACAAGGAGGCGTTTTTCATGAGAGTTTTATATGGATTGTTCATTTTTATATCCAAAGTACATCAGCTAGCCAAAAGCTCCATCTTACGTTCAAAAGCTTAGGTTTCCTTCGGTTTTGCTTGCCAGCAAGTTGGCGTAAAGTGCTTCATACTGAGAGGCAATCGTTTCGTGACAAAACGTTTTGCAGGATCGCTCGATGCTATTCGCGGAGAATTCGCGGTATAGCTCTTCGTTTTGCAAGAGACGAATTGCTTCTTTCGCCATACCTTCCACGTCCCCAATTGGGCGCAAGAAACCGTTCACACCATCCAGGACAACTTCGGGCAAGCCTCCTGCCACTGTAGCGACGACAGGCACACCGCAAGCCATTGCTTCCAATGCGACGAGACCGAAGCTCTCCTTTTCTGATGGAAGCAGCATGATGTCTGCCATCGACAATACCTCTGCGACGTCTTCCTGCTTGCCGAGGAAGCAAACATCGTCGTTCAGACCGAGCTCAGCGATCATCTTGCGGACCAGCCCCATTTCGGGACCTTCTCCAATGAGAATCAGTCTGGAAGGCACTTCTTCACGTACGCGCGAAAATATTTCAATCACATCCGGCACACGTTTGACCGGACGAAAATTAGAAATGTGCATAAGAATTTTTTCACCATTCGGTGCAAATACCTTTTTCAGCTTCGCAACCTCTTTCGGGTAGTAACGCCGCTTGTCTACGAAGTTGTACACAGGGACAATTTCTTTTTCTGTATGCAGCAGCTCTTTCGTCTGCCTGATCAAATCATTAGACACCGCTGTGACCAAATCGCTTCGCTCAATGCCGAAGCGGATCATATCACTCAAGTTCGAGTCATAGCCCAGAACAGTAATATCCGTCCCGTGCAAGGTGGTCACAATTTTCAAATGATCCCCTACCATTTGCTTGGCGAGGAACGCACACAACGCATGTGGCACAGCATAATGCACATGTAATAAGTCCAGGTTTTCATTTTTCGCCACTTGCGCCATTCGGTTCGCCAAGGTCAAATCATAGGGTGGATATTTAAAAACATCATAATTGTTCACTTCTACTTCATGATAGAAAATGTTCGGGTGAAACGCGCCCAAGCGAAATGGCATTCCACCTGTAATGAAATGGACTTGATGTCCTCGCTCAGCCAATAGCTTGCCAAGCTCCGTAGCTACTACGCCCGATCCGCCCAATGACGGATAGCAAGTAATCCCGATCTTCATACAGTGTCACTCCTTCTCACAAGCTCTTTAATACATACGGAGCTGCACTGACAAATCCTTCTGCGTAAGCTACACCAGCCTGCTGACCAAACAGTCGCTCTCGATACTCGACAGACTCCAGATATCCGTTGGTAAGCGGTGTTTGAACGCTGCCTTCTTCTAGTTCAAACTGACTACGGTAGCAACGCAGCGCCTCCATTTTTTGCGGATAAACAGCAGTGATATCCACGACAACCTGAGGCGTGACAGTGGAATTAATAAAATAGTAAAGGAATTGCGATGGTCGATAGGCAGGCACAGAAGGCTCCGGCAAATACTTGCGGATGCCCGCATTAAACACCGCCTCTCGAACGATGCGACTTACACTTTCGTGATCTGGATGACGATCCGCGTAATAAGGTGCAAGCACAATGGCTGGACGAGTTTCGCGAATGAGCTTTACGACACGTTCAATCGCACTTTCCCTGACTGCTTCCAAGCCGCGATCAGGTAGGCCAAAATTATAGCGAGCAGCCACTCCCATCACCTGGTCAGCTCCAGTCGCTTCTTGCTGCCTTCTTTCAACCGTTCCATTCGAAGACAATTCGGCATAGGTCAAGTCGAGAATCCCCACGCGCTTCCCCTGTTTAGCTGCCAAGATCAGGCTGCCTGCCGCACCGATCTCAACATCGTCAGGATGAGCGCCGATTGCCAAAATATCGAGTGAACTCATGCTTCATTCTCCTCATGCACCACTTCGCGCCAATCTAGTTGTCCCAGCTCCAAAGCCTTCAGCATGATTTCTGCCGAACCGAGATTGGTCGCAAACGGTATTTTGTGCACATCACATAGTCGAAGCAGTGCGATAATATCAGGCTCATGTGGTTGAGAGGTAAGCGGATCACGCAAAAAGATAATCAAATCCATCTCATTGCGGGCGATCATCGCACCGATTTGTTGATCGCCTCCTAATGGCCCTGACAGAAATCGGGTTAGGGACAGCGACGTAGCTTCCATGATTCGCGACCCAGTTGTTCCTGTGGCATACAGGTCATGCTTTGCCAAAATGGATTCATAGGCCATCGCTAGATGCACAATCTGTTCTTTCATTCGATCATGGGCAATCAATGCAATTTTCAAGAAAACCTCTCCCTTTATGGCTGGGTATCGTGTATGTTAATCAAACGTTTAATCAATCAAATGCTCCAATCCGTAAATCAATCCGTTCATATTCATTACGGCTTTAATGGCCATATTCACACCTGGCATGAAAGATTCCCGGTTAATCGAATCATGGCGAATCGACAGCGTTTGGCCTGTTGCACCAAACAAAACCTCCTGATGAGCAACCATGCCTGGCAGACGGACACTGTGAATTCGGAAGCCTTCGTAATCTGCGCCGCGAGCGCCTGGAATCGTTTCTACCTCTTCAGGATGCCCTTGCTTGAGCTCTTCCCGAACGGCTGCAATCATCTCCGCCGTCTTCAAAGCGGTTCCGCTTGGCGCATCCAGCTTGCGGTCATGATGCAGCTCGATAATTTCCACATGCGGCATATATTTTGCTGCCATTGCGGAAAACTTCATACATAGAATCGCGCCGATCGCAAAATTCGGCGCAATGATGGCACCCAGTCCCGCTTCTTTATAGCGCTCAGTCATCTCTTGTAGTTGCTCTGTTGTCAGCCCCGTTGTTCCGACGACTGGTCTTACACCACGAGCTAAACACAGCTCCATATGACGATAAACCGTATGCGGTGTCGTAAAGTCTACCAGAACATCCGGCTTCATTTCGTCCAGTTGTTGATTGATTTCTTCTTCACTCACGCGCGTATCCAGATTGCCTGTAAAAACGAGTGCGGAATCCTGCGCCAGCATTTTCACTACTTCTTGCCCCATCCGACCATTTGCGCCTGCAACTGCTACACGAATTTGTTTAGTCATGCTTGCTCGTTCTCCTCTATTCTCGTCCAGCGATCTTTATCGCGAGTATTAAACTTGTGCATAATACGATCAAACGCTTCCTGCAAATCAATTCCGAGTGAGTTTGCGAAACAAATCACGATGAAGAGTACGTCTCCCAGCTCTTCCTCTACTGTTTTTTCGCCTTCATCCTTTTTCTTCGGTTTTTCTCCATAAAAATGGTTAATCTCTCTGGCTAATTCTCCTACTTCTTCTGTCATTCTAGCCAGCATCGAAAGCGGAGAAAAATATCCTTCTTTAAATTGCGATATGTATTGATCAACTTCTTGCTGCATCTCTTGCATTGTCTTTTGCCGTTCCATCCGCCCACTCCTTTTTCACATTCTTCTCTCTGTCACCTATCGTACTAAAAAAGGCTTCGTTTGCCAAATCACAATACTTCGTCTTTCCAGCATATGGACAATCAAACGAGCGTTCATTTATAATGGCTTTCGGATAGCCCTCAGGTAACACAAGTATTACCTGCACATCACGTCCGGGGGGAAGCCTGTTTCCTGATCCGGCGAACAGGAGGATATATGAAAATTCGTCTTGACAGTATCATTGCCATTATCATCGGTTCTGCCATTATGGGATTTGGTATTAACGCGTTCAACATTCCCAACCATCTAGCTGAGGGCGGTATTACTGGTATCAGCATTTTGATCAAGCTGTTAGTTCCTGTTGTCGATCAGGGAATCGTCTTCTTTGTCCTGAACATACCGTTATTTTTCTTGGGCTGGAAAATTCTTGGACGAACTTCTTTTTTCTACACGATTTTGGGAACGGTTTCTCTCTCCGTCTTTTTATCCTTATTTGATGGTGTGCTTCCGCTGCCGATGAAAGATCGCTTGCTTGCTTCCCTGTATGCCGGGGTAGCGGTTGGTGTCGGTTTAGGGATTATTTTCCGATACGGCGGGACGACCGGCGGTGTGGACATCATTGCCAGACTGCTTCAGAAATACATGGGTATCAGTATGGGAAGGACGTTGTTTTTTGGAGACATCTTGGTCATTGGGGCGTCCCTCGTCTATTTGAATCTGGAAAGCGCTATGTATACCCTCGTCGTCGTCTTTATTGCAGCACGTGTCATCGACTTTTTCCAAGATGGCGCTTATGCAGGAAAAGCATTGACGATCATCTCCAACGAAGCAGATAGCATCGCCAAGCAAATTCTTGATGTAGGTCGTGGTGTGACACTCTTAGCTGGTAAAGGTGCCTACTCTGGCGATGAAAAGAAAGTCATCTATGTCGTTGTCAGCCGAAACGAAGTCATGCGTTTTAAAACCATTGTGCAAGAAATTGATCCGCATGCTTTTGTCATCGTCAATGATGTGCATGAAGTTCTCGGAGAAGGCTTCACCCTTGATGAAAACAAGAAGCCGCTTCACGATTAGCACGAAGCTGCACAACAAAACCCCTTGCCTTTTTATACAGGCAAGGGGTTTTTGTGTCTATTACGTCGAACGGATTTCTCCATCATATTTCTTCCACGCCACATAAGACAAGGCCATGATCAAAGCAATCGAAATCGATGCGAGAATGACAATAGGTGAATCTGGCCGCATCATTAGACGAGCAAATGTACTCTTTTCTTCTCCCACAAAAGCCACTTGAAAAGAGCTGTTCAGTTCTCGCAACGCCTCTCGTACCAACTGCCAATCTACCTGGCTGTTTCGCATCTCTTTGGATATGATATCGTACGCCACCGTAATCGAGGACATTTGCCCCTCTGGAAGCTGAATACTCATTCCCGGTTTAATCGCCAAAAATAATCGGTAATTTTCATCGAACTGTTCGCGAAACTGGCTAAAATTCCGCTCAACAGCCGTTAGCTGCAGGTTTTGAACCTGTGTGACGAGCGAAGGATAGTAGCTACGCCACATTGGCTGGTGATCATGCGTCAGTGCGTCTATGGCGATACGGACCCGCGTGGCATGCCACAGCAATTGCTGTTCACTTGCGTTTGCGGAAGCAAAGCTTTGCTTGGCTGCCAGTATGGACTGTGTCACTGCATTCAGACTCTCAATTCGGATCGGATTGGGCAAATGCTGGTTCGGGAATCGTTCTGCGAGCTGTACAATGCGCTGTTCTGCCCCTTCAAGATCTCCCTTTTTTGCATACGTCAGTAACTCATGCGCAATTTGGTCCAATGCTGCCAATTGCTTTTCTTCTATCGGTTGATTCAGCTTCGAATACAAATTATGAATGGGCCACGACAAGAACAACCCGATCATGAGAAAGAATGATAGAAACCGGATGTTTTTCTTCAACGCAAATAACCTCCTTCCCTAGTACAGCCTATGGAAAGGAGGACAAGATTAGACCTTATTTGTCGTATACTTCATATTCACCCACCAGATCACCGAGATCGAGATCAGACTGAGAAGAACCGTAAACAACCCAACGAAGCCCTCATATGGATCCAGTACACTCGGCAGCCACGGATGGATGTCCATGACGTAATCGAGAAAATCATTATTCAGTGTCCACAGCGCAGCGATTCCCACCGGCAGAAGACTTAGCTTGTAAAAACGCGCATATAAAACAGATTCCACAGCCATGCCGGTGTGGGAAATGATCAGCATCACGTCTGTCCAACGCACTTCATTGCCCATCAACCAACCAGCCACGATAATGCAAACGGCCCAGACACCATACTTAAAATTGGTGATGCCAGCCAAAGCTTCCAGTACAGGAATGTGGCGACCCAACAAATAGGTAAGGAGTACAAGCGAAAAAAGTCCGCTACCTGTCGGGCTGTCCGGGACAAAAGGAATTAAATATGCTGGTGTCTCAGCCAATTGGTTACCATACCAGATAAATCCATATATGGTTCCCAAAAAGTTGACGAAGAACAGCGTCCAAAGAAACCACCTTTTGCCCAAAGATTGCCGAAACCACTCCCATATCCAGATCATCTATAATCGTCTCCCGCTGTGTACGCCGCTAACGAAAAAGCTGACCGCATTACCAGCCAGCTTTTCCCCTATTAGCTTATTTCAAGCCAGCCATGTATTCAGCTAGCTTTGCGATTTCTGCATCATCTTTGATCATACCGCCTGGCATTGCGCCTTTACCGTTCTTGATGACATCAGTAATCTTGGCTGCATCCAAAGTTGCACCGATTTTCTGGAGGTTTGGACCCATGCCACCCTCCATGTTTTTACCATGGCATCCCATACAGCTTGTTTGCGCTTTCCAAAGCGCATCTGCTGTAAAGCTGGTGTCAGCCGGAGCAGGTGCAGTTGCACTAGATCCTTGTTTGCCACCAGTTCCTTTCCCTTTATCTGGGTGAGCTAGATGATATTCATGGTTCGCTGCCCAAGTCAGGTAGAAAATACCAACGAGCGCAGTCAGCATCAAACCTGTAGCAACTGGACGTTTGCTAGGACGACGCTCTTTGCTGGTATCCAACCAAGGCGCCAACATCAGTGCACCAAATGCGATACCTGGTACGACAACGGTACCGAGTACGACCCAATCCCCTGCAGCCCAAGGATATTTCAGCATTTGATACAGGAACAAGAAGTACCAGTCTGGCAACGGAATGAATGAAGTATCATTCGGGTTTGCTTTGTCAGTTAACGGCGACGGGTGTGAAACCGTTAACACAAGGAAACCAACCAAGCAAACGGCTGCCACCATCCACTCTTTCAACAGGAAGTTTGGCCAAAACGGCTCGTTTTTACCTGGAAAGTCGGAGTAGGATGGAGAAATGTTTGGAATACGCTTCGCCGATACTCGGGAATCTCCGACGAAGGTAGCATCTTTATCTTGTTTTGCCATGCTATTTCCTCCTTTTTTCGAAGACCGATTATAGTGGACCCGAGATACCTTGCGAACGGATCATAACAAAGTGAGCTCCCAACAGACCAAGCAGTGCGCCTGGGAGGAAGAACACGTGAATCGCGAAGAAACGGGTAAGGGTTTGTGCCCCTAGAATGTCTCCGCCTGTGAGCAAAGTTTTCACATATGGTCCGATGAAAGGTACAGAGTCAGCGATCTGCACACCTACTTTGGTCGCAAAGTATGCGGTGTTATCCCAAGGCAAGAGATAACCTGTGAAACCGAGGCCCAGCATAACGAAGAAAATCAGTACGCCGACTACCCAGTTCAATTCACGCGGCTTTTTGTATGCACCTGTAAAGAATACACGCAGAGTATGTAGGAACATCATCACGATTACCAAGCTGGCACCCCAGTGATGCATACCGCGTACGATTACCCCGAACGCTACTTCGTTCTGGAGGTACTTAACGGATTCGTAAGCATTGATAACGTCTGGTACATAGTACATCGTCAAGAACATACCAGACAAGATTTGAATAACGGTAATAAAGAACGTAAGTCCACCAAAGCAGTAAACAAAAGCTGAAAAATGATGTGCCGGGTTCACGTGCTCAGGTACTTCGTGGTCAGCCAAGTCACGCCACATCGGAGTGATGTTTAAGCGCTCGTCGACCCAATCATACATTTTTTGCATCATTTTAGCCGTTCACCCCCGGACGAGGATTTGCTTTTACTTTACCTAAATACAATTTTCCATCTTTGACTTCTGTCTCATACTCATCAAGAGAAGCCGTCGGTGGCGTTCCCAAAATGTGCTCGCCATTGATCGAATAACGACCCATGTGGCATGGACAGAAGTACTCATTTGGTTGTCCTGGGCCAGTTCCCCAGTCAACCGTACACCCTAAGTGCTTACAGATCGGGGACAGAGCAAGAATCTCACCCTTGTCGTTCTTGGTAACCCATGCAGTAAGTGTAGATTCTGATTCATACCAACCGTCCTTGGTATGGACTTTGAATTCTACGCGTTTTGGCACGGCACTAAACTCATCCGGACTGCCGACAGCTACTTTATCTCCACCTGCATGTCCTTGCAGAAGGGGGTCTACCGCAAAGCGAATCATTGGGGTGATCATTCCCGCAGCAAGGAATCCGCCAGTTCCCATCAGGGCGTAGTTCAAAAATGTACGCCTGGAAATTTCGCGTTTGTCTCCCATATCTTTTTTCCCTCCTTATCCTGTAAAATAGCGCTACGATGGCATTTTCATACATATACACTAGGTCAATCCCAATCATAGCTAACGCCTATAAAGATGTCAAGAATGTCCAGTGGACATGTCTTTACCCAAACGATGTGTGACAGGATATTGTTGCCAGATTGTCAAATTTAAGACCTTGCCCCACCCATTTTTCTGTAGTATTACCGGAAAACGCTTTCTCTATTGCGTCTCTTTTCTATGTCAAAATGATTATCCCCGCCCGTTTTGCCACAGCTTGATGACCTCTTTGTACAGCACATCCACAGTCACTTCAAAACGCAATGAAGATTCCAGATCTTCATCCCCTACCAATAAGGTCAGCACACCTTCTTCCGCTCGGTCCTTTAATTGAATCTGTTCTCCGCGAAAATGAAGCAGTACTTTATAGGGGAATTCCGCTGGCGTTCGTTGATCTAGCTGCTCTTCTCCGATTTGATAGCTTAACGGAAATAGCAGCACACGTCCCTTGAGTCGCTGCTCAATCCCGGCGGCTACATTTAATAAGTAGTTCATGCGTACAACATGCTCTTCTACTTTTCTGTCCGAGTTGTACAAATAAAGAGGGAGCAGCGCGGTATCCACAAAGGACCGCAACTCCTCCCAGTTTTCAAAATCATTCAAGTTCCACTGCATAGAGCCGTCTCCTCATTTCCTTGTTCATTTCTGGAAATAAGCGTACCATGAATGGTTGGAGACTCGCAATAACGCAGACGATTATGTATTTAGGCTTGCTCGTAAGCCATGATTTCTTTTAATTCGTCTGTTAAGCGCAAAAACAGCTCTTTGTTTTTTGATGCAAGTGCCTCATCAATCTCCTGGATTAGCGTGCGCTTGCGGTATTGACGCATTTGCTCGTCGATCACCATTTCAGATAACAAACCGGAAACCATTTGATTGTTCGTTCCGTACGCGTTGGAATAGAAATTCGGCCACTCCATACCCATCCCTCACTTCAATAAAATAGTCGTTTCGGTAAAACCATTGTATTTTCGAAGCCAAGTCTGGCTCGCATACGTTGCGGTGTATAACCACTGCCCCTGTTCGTCTTGGCCGACGCGCAACAATCCTAGATGTACCATCATTTTGCATACCCGATTCACCAATATATCTGTAGGCGAATCGTAGTAAAACTCTTTCATCCAATGGAGCAGCGTGTCCATCAGCGATTGCTGACTTACCCAGCCACCCGACGCGATCATCGGAATGAGCTGAACCAGCATCGGCAAGTTCGGGACAGCCCGTTTGTACAGCCTCATCCAGAAGCGAATGACATCATGGTACAATTGATCGTTATACGGTTGCTCCAGTCGCTCCCTCCCTGCATCCGTTACTGCTACCTTGCCGTCCACTTCTACAATCCATCGGTGATAGTAGCAGAAATCATAGAGCAAGGAAAAACGGTCAGGGTATAAATCAAAATGCAGACCGTACCCAAAGCGCCATTTTTGCGGCAATAGCGGCTCTTCTTTTACGTACAAAAATTGAAAAAGCTGCTGCTGGTGACGTTTGTACATGCCACCTTCTGCGGTGAGCGGTACTGGCTCCTGCTGGAGAAATTGTAAAAATTGCATGATATCATCGCATAGTGCTGTTCCTTCATCCCTGTAAGCTTGCGGACCGGGATGAAGCAGTGCGTTTGACTCACGCCACTTTGTCAGCCACGCTTGCAAGTACGGCTCACGGATATCCAGCGGAATTTGATACTGCCCTACGGTTTTACTTTTCGCCGGAAAAATCCATCCTCGCTTCATTGCAGCTGCGACAAACTTCCGTCCTTCCTCCTGCTTTTTTTCCTTTTCACACTCCAGTGCCACCCCGGCTTTCGCCAACAAATCCTCAAGCGACATGACCGTTCGCTTGTCCAGGAACAATTGGAGCAAAAAATGGGTTTCTGCACTGCTCAGCTGCTCAACTTCTTGAGAGATTGTCAACCTGTGCCTCAAGCTAGACAACAGCGACGTAATCAATTCGTTTTTGGAATGAGGGTTGCATTCGCATCCGTAATGGTTGGCAATCTGATGGAGCTGCCGGATATCGGTGTACACCAAGATCTCAGCCAAGTTCATCTGTGCATCCCTTCTTTACGATGGCTTACTTGTCTCTCATTCTTGCCAAAATGCGGAAAAATAAACAGGAAGCCACCGAAGTGACTTCCTGTTTGTCTACTTTTTATTGTTCCTCGTCGGATTCATGGTCCCACAGATCATGAAGCTGCTGGTATTCTTTCGCTTCGTCATAACGTCCGGCTTGCGTCAAAAGGGCAATCAGCCTGCGGATTTGATCCAAATCGAATCCGGACAAAGACACATATTGCTTCAAAGCCTCGATAGCTGCTTCTGTTTTCCCCATCGAAAGATTCACATCAGCGGCTAATGGGTAAGCAGCTACATACTCCTCGTCGACCGCTTGCAAGCTGCTGACCAGTTCTGCTGCTTCATCTAGTCGTCCTACGTGGAATGCCATCAGTGCGCATCCGTAGAGTACTTCTGGCGAACGATCCATGACCAGCGCCTGACGGAATACGTGGTACGCCTGTTCGAATTGACCGCTTTGAGCGTACGAGCGCCCCTTCGTCAAAAGCATGGACAGACTTTCATCCCCGGCTTGTTCCAGGAGCTTCATTGCTTTCTCGTCTTCTCCAATACGGAAATACAAATTACCCAGCGCAGCCATAATATCTTGGTTGTCTGGCTCCTTTAGTCTTGCTTGCTCCAAATACTTGACCGCTACTTCATCCAAATCTTGGAGCGAATACAGATCCGCTAACAACAAGTCAAGCTGGATGCTTTCGAAGCCAGATTCTTTACATTCATAGAGAAGGTGTTGCGCCGTCTCAAAATCACTGGAATCCAAAGCAATCTCCGCTAACAGCAGCTGGCATTCTCTGCGCAAAGTGGAATCCATTTGCGGATTTTTAGCCATGACATCTGTCAGCAATTGACTAGCCTCTTCCAAATGACCGAGTCGATACCAGACCTCCGCCAAATACATCATGACATCCGGCAAATCTTTTCCATGCTCCTGAACCTTTTGTAGAGCGGTCAAGCCCAACTCCACTTCATCGTTTTCGATCCGCTTGATCGCTTCGTCTATGACATACAGCCACTTTTTCGGCATTTCTTTCACCTCATATGTATTTTGCGTGGCCTTGTTGCTCTACGTGCTTGCTGAACAACCACTCTAATAAAATAGCCACAAAAGACCGTCCGAAGACGGTCTTTTCTTTTACTCTTGATCATATACCATTATGCGCGCGTTAGCCAGCTCATTGTAAGAACAGTAATAAGGATTCCAAAAATACTAAGTACAATGCTGTAATTCGGCTTGGCTAATTCAGTAGAAGTCGGCTTTCCATCGAGCGGTACGATCGAAGCAGTAGCATGTTCCAGAGTGTCTCCTTGCGACGTATATGGCTGTGCTTCTACCACGTATGTACCGTCGTCTGTTTGCATGGAAGAAGAAATGACTTGCGCTTTTGGCGTGTTAATCTCCATGACTTCTCCATTAATAACGAGCGAATTTGCATGCTCTGTAGTACTTGTATTCACGTATAAAGTGAACGAAAAGACCATCAGCAACAAAACAGCTACACTCGCACCCATGCGTCGCATTCTCGCTGTGACGCTGAAAATTTTTCTGCCAATCGGGATCGCCCACTGCTCTTCCGATAAAATACGGGCCATCACCGCGTCTACAATGGAACGTGATGGAGTTACAGAATGGTATTCTTCTTTATCCATTTCCATCCACTCACCACTGTCCGACCAAATCTCATAGTCGGAACGACAGGCATAGCATGCAGCCATATGGTGATCAACCCGGCGTTGGGTCACCTCAGGCAACAGATTTTCGGCGTATTCAGGCAGTATTTCCTGAACTTCTTCACATCTCATCATCGATTCATCCCTTCAGCTTCATCCAAATGAGGGTCCAGGATGTAGTTTTCCAACTGTCCACGAATACTTTGCCGCGCTCGAAACAGTAGAGACTTCACAGAGCTCACTGTTAAATCCAGAATCGTAGCGATTTCTGTGTAATCCATTTGTTCGTACTCACGTAATATCAGTGCTGAGCGTTGCTTCTCTGGCAAACTGTTGATTGCCAGTCTTACCATGCTCTCCCGTTCATTCCGGAGCAGAACTTGCTCAGGCAGTGTCTTGGGAGATGCCATAGGCACTTGCAACGTATCATCCAGATACACGTCAGAATTGCGGCTCTTGCGCAATTCACTAAGTACGGAGTTGCGTGCAATCGTATAGAGCCAGGTGGAGAATGTAGCTTCTACATCTCGGAAAGAATGAATGCTCTTATACGCCTTGTAAAACGTCTCCTGACATATATCCTCTGCTATATGCTCTAAATGTGCCTGACGCAAAAGATGAGTGACAAATGAGAGGATCTTTTTTTCATATCGACGAATCAGTTCAGCATAGCATTCCAGATTACCTTCTTTAATCTCTCGGATAAGCTGGGAATCGGTCATGATCAGAGATTACCTCCTTGCGATTCCGATCCCTCAGCGGCCTTTTGCATAATTAGACTGCTGGGGATGTAAAAAGTTGCGCGACCTTACGATTCTTTTTCTCGTCTGTCTGCTGGAAACCATTCACGAAAAAACCCCCAAACTGGGGTTATATGACATAAGCGTAGGGCTTCGTGTTGATTAAGCACTTACCCATACCAATCAAAGGGATAAATCGCATATTTCGATATATCCATTTACCGTTCGACATAACAGATGTTGGAAGATGCATTTCACTAAAATTGAGAATAGTGGAAAGATCATTCTTTGTCAACCAGTTTTCCTTTTTCAGGAAAACGATATCAGCGTCTGCGCCAGTTGTCAAGCTTCCTTTTCGCGGATACAGTCCAATTGCTTTTGCAACATTTGTCGAAGTGAGCCTGACTAGTAAGCAAAGCAATTCTTCAGGCGTACACCAGCTCTTTCGTGTATCAATCCGCACATCGTGAATCGGAGACGCTACTTGCCAGCTCCCAAACCAATGACGATGTAATTGACGAAGACCTTGATCCGTCACTTCAGCAGGTAAACGAAAGATATGCAGGTACGGGTCATTTTCTTCAAAATGAAAGGCCGCTTGCGAATCTGTAATGACTGTGCGTAACCGCCAATAACGAGTAGCCTCCATCCAAATCTGTCGAATGAGTTCCCGTTGTTCTTTTTTTAAAAACGGATCATTTTGTACCTGCATGTGCAGGATCGTATGTTTAGACGTATGAAGTTGCAAAAGCGTTTCCCATTTTATTGTGGAAATTTCTTCTGGATTTCGAATCGTGACATGAAACGAAGAATAACCATGGTTAATCCACTCCGCTAAGCGGTCACCGTGAAGATCGGCGACATCGATTTCCACGTGCCAAACATAATCCAACAAGCTGTTGAAATGCTGAGTTTGTTGATAGTGAATTTGCGGTCTGCTCATCCAACGCTCTGGCCGGAAGACATCTACCAGGCTTGTACATCCCGATCTGATGAGATTTCGCATGGTTTCTATATAAACATCTACCTCTTTGATTTTATACAACGAATGTGTCGGGAGTGCGACGAAACCGGGCAAAAGATACATATCGGTAGCATCAATTTCTTCATATAAATCGTTGAAGGGGGTTTTCGTCAAGGTATCTTTGGCAATTCGTACAATTTTCCCATGACGGATCCAAATATCTGCTTCTTTTATTCCTAGTGCTGTAACAATCGTTCCCCCACGTATGACCATCCCTCGCTCCAGCATAGCTCGTCCCCCTCCCGCTTCTCATGCACACACTACCCTTGTACGAGCATATGCACAGAAAGGGGAAAAATTACTCATTCGAGCCAAAACGCTTTTTAAACAAAAAAAGACCGCCGTTGATGTAAGCGCATTCAAACGACGGTAGCACACACGTGCTTTCTTATATTGGATAGGAGTGGAGAGAAACCATACTGTAGTTTTATAATAAACGGAATGTAAGCGCTTGTCAAATCATTTTTGCTAAAATTCGGAACGCTTGTCTTTGCACCAAAAAAGAAGCCTGCTACCCTATAAAGGCACAGACTTCTCTTTCATTCTTTATGATTGGCTGATTTTCACAAGCAAATCATGGAAGCCAGGGAACGATACATCAATCGCCTCATCATTTTCGATTTTCGTCTCACCCTCGGCAACGAGACCCGCGATCGCCATCGCCATGCCAATTCGGTGATCCCCCATGCTATCGATGACTGCTCCTGTCAATCCAACCTTTCCTTCGATGATCATTCCGTCCTCTGTAGGTGTGACCCTAGCACCGAATTTGGACAGTTGACTAACCACCGTGGCAATACGGTCTGTCTCCTTTACTTTCAGTTCTTCGGCATCACGGATAACGGTTTGTCCTTTGGCCTGCGTTGCCATGACCGCAATCACCGGAATTTCGTCAATCAGACGCGGAATGATATCTCCCGCAATTTCAATACCGTGCAACTCCGAATGAGTCACGAGGAGGTCTGCAACCGGCTCTTCATTTACGACTCGCTCATTCAAAAGCTCCAGGCTTCCCCCCATCGCCTTGACAACATCGATAATTCCCGTACGGCTTGGGTTGATTCCGACATTTTCAATCAGAAGAGAGCTGCCTGGTACAACCATTACGGCAGCAATCAAAAAGGCAGCGGAAGAAATGTCACCAGGAACAGAGATGGCACGGCCCTTCAGCTTTTGTCCGCCTTCTACTGAAACGGTCAAGCCATCACGCACAACTTGCACACCAAATGCTTGCAGCATACGCTCTGTATGATCACGAGATAAATGCGGCTCTGTTACACTCGTCACACCTTTTGCCTGCAACCCGGCCAGCATAATCGCAGACTTTACTTGTGCACTTGCAACTGGAGATTGAAACGCGATCCCTTGAAGATCCCCGCCTCGAATGGATAACGGTGTGTACTCGCCGTCTTTTCTTCCATCGATTTTGGCACCCATTTGACGGAGCGGTCCGATCACACGGCGCATTGGTCTTTTGGCAATCGACTCATCGCCTTCCATCACCACATGGAAAGGCTGTGTCGCCATGATCCCTGCCAGTAAGCGAATGGTCGTACCGGAGTTCCCTACATCCAAATGTTGAGATGGTTCCTGCAAGCCATACCAGCCTTTTCCTTGTACAGTTACGGCATCTCCCTGTTGTTCAATCTCGATTCCCATCCGACGAAAGCAGCTAATCGTGCTCAAGCAATCGGCACCCGGCAAAAAGCCTTCAATGGTTGTCGTTCCTTCTGCTAGAGCTCCAAACATAACTGCACGATGGGAAATGGATTTATCTCCTGGCACACGAACGGTACCTTTGATTTGTTTGGCTTGTTGTACGCGAAGCATTGCTTCCACTCCTTCTCTTTCACGCTCTCCCAGATCATCAGTCGCACTGTGAAGCGTCTTCGTTGTAAAGTGTGTTTGCATAAAAAACTTTATGTGCGCTTGTATACATTGTAATCGAAAAAGCGAAGAACTTCCTCTCCCTTTTCCAACTCTTGCTGCGAATGGAACGTAATCCGTAGCACCCCATATACGTCTTCTCGTGTCTCTCTGATTTGAAGATTCGTGATGTTGATATCTCTTGCTCCCAATAGTGTCGTAATTCGTCCAATTTCACCCGGGTTGTCGGGGATATCGATATACAAATCGTTCAATGGAGGCAATGCACCCGTTTTGCGCTCAGGCAAGCTGTCGCGGAATTCTCGTGCCGTTTTGAAGAAATGCTCGATTCCTTCTGGATCTCCCTGTTCTACAAGGTGAACGACATCTTCCAATGCGTTGGCCCAATCTTTTGCAATTTTCAGGATCGGATCACGGTTTTGCAGTAAAATGTCACGCCACATCTGAGGATTGCTCGATGCAATGCGCGTAATGTCTCGGAAACCACCAGCAGCAAGCGTTGCATGCCAAGCATTTTCCTCTTCGTACCCTGCCACCAGATTGACCAGAGCAGAAGCGAGAATGTGCGGGAAATGGCTGACTGCACCCACGACCTGATCATGCGAAGCCGCGTCCATTTGCACGACTTTTGCGCGCGTCAGTGTAAGGAGATCAGACAATTGCTTTACTTTTTCTTCAGATGTTCCCGGCGCTGGTGTCAAAACATAATAGGCGTTTTCCATAAGACGGTCTGAAGCAGCTTCCACGCCGGATTTATGCGAGCCAGCCATCGGATGTCCACCAATAAACGTAACATGATCGGGAATGACATCCACCGCTTGTTTGACAATACCTGCTTTTGTACTGCCAACATCCGTAATGATGACACCTGGCTGCAGCTCCATTTCCACTAACGAGCGGATGGTTGCAACGATTTGCTCTACAGGTGATGCGAGGAAAATGACATTTGCTTCTCGAACGGCGGTCTGCAAATCAGTTGTGCCGGCATGAATGACGCCAAGAGTCAGTGCTTTATCCAAACAATCCTGCCGTAAATCGTAGCCGACTACCCGAATATTTGGATCACGTCGCATGGACAGCGCGATTGAGCCGCCAATCAACCCGACGCCGATGACAGTAATGGTGGTTTTGTTCATCTCCACTCTCTATCCTTCCTTCATCTCTCTTAGACAAAGATGCCGAGGCATGCCCGGCATCTTCGTCCTCTATTTCAATGCTCCAGTCACGATTTCTTTTAAGACAGAAAGAATCTTATCATTTTGCTCTTTGGTCCCGATCGTAATACGTTGAAAACCTGGGAAGCCTAATGCATTACCAGAGCGAACGATGATACCTTGAGAGAGCAGCTTTTTGAATACCTCATCGGAATCCTTTTTCAAATCAACCAAGATGAAGTTGGTTTGTGATGGATAGTAGGAAAGCCCCCACTCGTCAAAGGAATCGGTAAACTGCTTCATGCCTTCACGGTTACGATCGCGGCATGATTTCACAAATTCCTGGTCTTGTAACGCAGCACGTGCTGCTACTTGGCCAAGTGTGCCTGTATTGAACGGCTCACGCACATGTTCCAGAGAGGAAATGAGCTCTTCTGACGCGATCCCGTAGCCGATACGAAGCGCAGCCAGACCGTAGATTTTGGAGAACGTACGCAAAATAATCAGGTTCGGATACTCCGCGAGCATCGGTACTGTTTGTGGATATTCTGGATCAACCACATACTCGTAGTAAGCCTCATCCAAAACGACGAGCACATTTTTGGGAACCTTTTTCATAAAAGCTTCCAACTCGGTTGTTGTTACAATCGTGCCAGACGGATTGTTCGGGTTACATACCCATACGACCTTTGTTTGCTCGTTGACGGCAGCCGCCATCGCTTCGAGATCGTGAACGCCATCTTTCAACGGCACCTCAATCAAGTCTGCTCCTTCAATAATCCCATTTGAGCGATATTGCGAGAACGTTTGCGTCGCCATGACTGCATTTGTTCCTTCACTCAAAAAAGCACGAGAGATCATCAACAGAATTTCATCAGACCCGTTGCCGAAAAACAATTGGCCTGGTTTGACCCCGAGGAAGTCAGCAAGATCCCAGCGTAGATTAAGGCTTGCTCCGTCTGGATAAAGGGCCAAATTGTCCAACTGTTCCGCAATGGCGGCTTTGGCCTTCGGTGAGGAACCAAAAGGATTTTCGTTGGACGCCAGCTTGATGACTTCAGTCAAACCATATTCACGTTTCACGTCATCAATGGGCTTGCCAGGTTGATATACCGGGGCATTGAGTATGCGTTGTTTCGGTTGCATCCACGTTCACTCCAGTCACATTTTTCCCACTATTGTAGCGCACTGGCTAACTGATGTACAAAGGTTTTTATTTTTTCTACAGCTTGTGGCATCTGTTTTGGGTCTTTCAGTTGCTCAGCATGTTCCTCGATTTGCTGAACAATGGCACTTCCCACAATGACACCATTCGTATGGGGGGCTACTGCTCGTACCTGATCCGGCGTGGATATTCCGAAGCCTACCGCCGTAGGAACCGATGTGCTGGCCTTTACTCGTTCCAGAAAATCTGCCAAATCCTCTCGCAGGTCCGCGCGGGCACCCGTCACACCAAGCGACGAAACACAATAAAGAAATCCGGTTGCTTGCTCGCCGATCGTATTGATTCTGGAACTGGAAGTTGGGGCCACGAGCGAAATGACATGAATGCCATGCTGTTTTGCCGCGGTTACTGCTGGACCATTTTCCTCAATCGGCAAATCAGGAATGACAACACCGTCAGCACCATACGCAGCGAGATCGGCAAAAAAGCGCTCGATACCATATTGTAAAACTGGATTGAAGTAGGTGAACAGGACAACGGAAGCCTCCATACCTGATTCGCGGAGCCTTTTGACCAATTGCAAGGCATCACCGATCGTCACGCCATTTTTCAGTGCGCGCTCAGAAGCCCGTTGTATCGTTGGGCCATCTGCTAAAGGATCGGAGTAAGGGACGCCGAGCTCGATAAGATCTGCTCCTGCTTCGACCATCGCTTTTACGAGTTGGAAAGTTGCTTCTATGGAAGGATCGCCTACCGTTAGAAATGGAATGAATCTTTTGCGATCACGATCCGCGAATAATTGATCGATTCTATTCAGAACTGTCGCCATGATTACTCTCCCCCTTCTGTTGTCAGCGCTTCTTGAATAGTCAGTACGTCCTTGTCGCCTCGACCAGATAAACAGATAACCAGTATTTTGTCTGAAGACATCTCTTTCGCCCGTTTTATCGCTTCAGCTATCGCATGTGCGCTCTCCAGCGCCGGAATGATGCCTTCCGTTTGGCAAAGCACTTGTACTGCCTCGAGTGCTTCCGCATCTGTTACGGATGTATAGGTCACTCTTCCACTGTCTTTAAGATAGGCGTGCTCGGGTCCTACCCCTGGATAATCCAAGCCAGCCGAAATCGAATGCGCTTCTTGCACCTGTCCGCATTCATCCTGCAACAAGTAAGTTAAGGAACCGTGGATGACTCCCGGGCGCCCAAGCGTTAGCGTTGCCGCATGCTTTTCGGTATCGATTCCTTTCCCTGCCGCTTCTACCCCTCTGAGCGCGACAGACTCATCCTGAATGAACGGATAAAACATGCCAATCGCATTACTGCCGCCACCGACGCAAGCAACAACCTCATCTGGAAGCCTTCTGAGCATTTGCAGAACTTGACTGCGCGTCTCTTCTCCAATAATTTTTTGGAATTCGCGAACCATGTACGGGTATGGATGTGGACCAACAACAGATCCGATGACATAAAACGTTTCATCTACGTGAGAAACCCAATGACGAATCGCTTCATTTGTCGCATCCTTAAGAGTACGAGAGCCGGATACCGCAGGGATAACTTCGGCACCAAGAAGCTTCATCCGAAAAACATTCAACGACTGGCGACGAATATCTTCTTCCCCCATGAACACTTTGCAAGAGAGTCCGAGCTTTGCCGCAACGGTTGCACTTGCCACTCCATGCTGACCAGCGCCTGTTTCAGCAATAATTGATTTTTTGCCCATGCGCTTGGCAAGCAATGCTTGGCCCAAAGCATTGTTCAATTTATGTGCTCCCGTATGGTTGAGATCTTCTCTTTTCAAATAGATTTGGGCGCCACCGACCTCATTCGTCAAACGCTCTGCATAGGTGAGCGGGGTTGGGCGTCCAGCATACTCGCTGAGCAGTCCATTCAATTCTTGAACAAATGCAGGGTCACGACGTGCTTCTTCAAAAGCGATCTCGAGCTCTGTCACCGCGTTCATCAAGGTTTCCGGAATAAACTTGCCTCCGAAGGCACCAAATCTTCCGTTTTCGTCAGGCACGACTCGCGTAGTTGTTTGAATGTTGTTCATGCGCCTTCACCCTCTCCACCAATGTTTTAATTTTCTCGGCGTCTTTTTCGCCACCTGTCTCTACTCCACTGGACACATCGACTATCCCTGCTCGATATTGTCCCGTTAATTCTCCGACATTCTCCGCATGAATCCCTCCAGCAATGATGCAGTCTGCTTCCTCGCATGCTGCTTGCAAAGTCGGGATTTGCTCCCACGAAAACTTTTTCCCTGTGCCACCTGCTTGACCAGGGTCATACGTATCAAATAGAAAGGCACTGACAATGCCTCGATAGGTTTGGATCTCTTGAGCAGCATCCGCTTCACCGCCAACTGCCAATGCCTTCCACACCGGTATAGCAAACCGCTCCCGAACTTGCTGGCAAAATTGTGGCGTCTCCTGTCCATGCAATTGGATCACGGATAACGGTGCCTCGCTAAGCACATTCTCCAGCTCTTCCATCGTCGGATTAACGAACACACCAACAGCAGGAGGATGGCCCGGTACGGCTGCAAGCAATTGTCCAGCAGTTTGCGCATCTACTTGTCGCTTACTTGGGGCAAAAACAAGGCCTACGTAATCGACTTCCAGCTCTTTTAACAGCGCAAGTGTTTCCGCTCGCTTAATTCCACATATTTTCAAACGAGTCATACACTCACCCCCGGTGCTGCTTCTCCCACTAGATCAATGACTGCGCGCTCTACGTCTGTTTGGCGCATGAAATGCTCTCCAACCAGCACAGCCCGGGCACCTGCACTTCGTACATTCTCAATATCCGCTGGTGTCGAAATCCCACTTTCGCTCACGATTGTCAATGACGCAGGCAGTTCTGCAATCAATTCATGCGTAACGGCCAGGTCAGTCTGAAACGTATTTAAGTTTCGATTGTTGATCCCGAGCAATTTGGGTTCCATTGCTTGAAAAACAAGCTCGCACTCTCGTTTGTCATGGACCTCAACCAGTACATCCATGCCTAGATCCTCGGCAGTTTGGTTCAGGTGGCGAAGCGTTTCCCGATCGAGAATGGCAGCAATGAGCAACACGCAATCAGCGCCTGCTGCTCTTGCTTCCACGACTTGAATTTCATCCAGAAGAAAGTCTTTTCTGAGTAACGGACGATCAATTGCTTCGTGAATTTGCCGTAGATAGCTCAAGCTCCCTTGAAAAAAGGACTCGTCTGTCAAAACAGACAAGCATTCTGCGCGAGCGGCCTGATAAGCCTTCGCGATGGTTACTGCCTGGAAATCAGGTCGGATTAACCCTTTTGAAGGGGATGCTTTTTTCACTTCAGCAATCACGCTTACAGGCCGTACGCTCGTCTCCAATGCTTGACGAAATCCGCGTGGACGCTGGACTTCCTTCGTTGCCAATAGCAATGCTGAAACCGTTGTTTCTGTATAAAGACGTGCGATCTCTTCGCGTTTCTTTTCTACGATTTTACGAAGCATGAATCATACCTCCTGCAATGTGACGAACGTGCTCGAGCTTTCGCATGACCAGTCCGCCGTCGATCAGTTCCGCTGCACGTATAACCCCTGTTTCAATCGAGCTAACTCGATCTGCGAGGTAGAGGATCGCGCCCGCATTCAGCAAAACGATATCGCGTGCTGCCCCACGTGCGCCGGAAAACACGTCGTGAATGATCTTCGCATTCTCATTGGCATCACCGCCACGCAACGCATCCTTTTCATGTCTGCGCAAACCGAACTGCTCTGGCTCGATTTCATATGTCAAAATCCGCCCATCCCGCAACTCGGCAATATGGCTCGTTCCCGTGACGGTTAATTCATCCAGTCCATCCGAGCCTGCTACAACGAGCGCTCTGTTCACATCGAGCTCGTGTAAGACTGCGGCTACACTTGGAAGCAGCTTGGCATCGTACACGCCCATCAGCTGATGGCTGGCGCCTGCTGGATTCGTCAATGGTCCCAGTAAATTAAACACCGTACGAATCGCCAATTCTTTTCGCGGTCCAGCCGCATGCTTCATCGCTTGGTGGTACAGGGGAGCGAACAGGAAGCAGAGATTGGTCATACGCAGGCAGTCTGCGGCGTCTTTTGGAGATAAATTGACGGGCACTCCCAACGCTTCTAACACATCCGCACTACCGCTTTTGCTGGAAACCGCTCGATTCCCGTGCTTGGCGATGCGTACACCGTCCGCTGCTGCGACAATTGCACTCGCCGTCGAAATGTTAAAGGTATGACTTCCATCTCCACCTGTACCGCAAGTGTCTACCAGACCTGGCAGATCGATCGGAAAACTCATCGCCCGCGCTCTCATGGCTTTGGCAAAACCGATAATCTCTTCCACTTGCTCGCCCTTCAAGCGAAGACTCGCTAAAAATGCACCAATCTGAGCCGGAGTTGCCTTTCCGTCCATAATCTCGCCCATGGCCTCTTCTGCAACCGTCCGTGTTAAGTGCTTCCCAAGCAGAATTTGTTCCAGCGCGTATGTTAGCATGACAACTCCACCTTTCTGACAAACAACTGTTCCGCTCTTTCTAACGCAGAGAGCATCGCTGCTGCTTTGTTCACCGTCTCTTGATATTCACTCGCAGGGACCGAATCCGCTACGATGCCTGCACCTGCCTGTACATGCGCGTATCCATCCTGAAAGAACAACGTTCGAATCGTGATGCAGCTATCGAGTGAACCATCAAACGAAATGTAGCCAATTGCTCCCGCATACAGATGACGTGCATCAGGTTCGAGCTCTGCAATAATTTCCATCGCCCGCAGCTTGGGAGAACCAGATACTGTACCAGCCGGAAAAGCACTCAGCAATGCATCGAAAGCGTGGAGTCCCTCACGAAGCTTGCCGGTCACATGCGAAACCATATGCATCACATGGGAGTAGTTTTCAATCACCAATGCTTCTTCCACTTTCACGCTTCCGTATGCAGAGACCTTTCCTACATCGTTGCGTCCTAGATCCAGCAGCATGTAGTGCTCGGCTCTCTCCTTTTTATCTGCCAAAAGATCAGCCGCCAACACAGCATCTTCTTGTGGGGTTGCCCCTCTTTTCCGCGTTCCTGCAATCGGCCGCATCTCTACTTTTTCATCTTCCACACGCACGAGTAGTTCTGGTGAAGTCCCGACGACTGTCTCGCCCTCGTATTCGAGATAGTACATATATGGGGAAGGGTTCAACGTACGCAGCAATCGATATACCGCAAAAGGATCGACATCTGTCTTTACGGAAAAACGTTGGGACAACACGACTTGAAAAATGTCGCCGGCTGCGATGTATTCTTTCGCCTGCACGACTAGCTGCTCGTATTGTTCACGCGTCATATTTGGCTGTACTGTCAATGGCGCTGGTGTATCTGCTGCTACTTGAATGCGTTGATCCATTTCAAGCGGAGCCGAAACTTTGGTAGCCATCTCCTCGATTCGTTCGCAAACTTGCTTGTATTTTTCGCCAATAATGTCTTCGGTGTCGCCTGGCTCCACATGGAGGTTCACAATCAATTGAATTTCTTGCTTCAAATGATCAAAGGCGATCATCTCATCAACAAACAGAAAGCGCATATCCGGCACTCGTACAGCTTCCTTGCGATGTGCTGGCAAATTTTCGAAGTAGCGTAGCGTATTGTAACCGAAAAAGCCTACCGCACCACCACTGAGACGAGGCAGCCCGGGTAGCTTCGGGCTTTTGTAGCGATCGGTTTCTTCACGCAAAAAGGAGACGGGATTTCCTGTCTGGACAAGCTTTTCACCTGTGCGATAGGAAACGGTGATTTCTTCACCCTTTGCTTCTACGATTTGAAAAGGATTCATGCCAATGAACGAAAAACGCGCCCAACGCGCACCACCTTCTACGCTCTCCAGCAAAAAGGAATCACTTTTACGAATCTTCTGATACAAGCGAATCGGTGTCTCCTGATCCGCTAACAGTTTCATGCTTACAGGAATAAGGGAATACGACGCCGAGAGGGTCTTAACCTCGGCAAGGGAAGGGAAATACATGGACTCTCATCTCCTCAATTAGTGGGAGAGAAAAGGGAATGAGGCATCCACCTTTTCTACACCCGCTTCTAGAGCGAGAGGTAGGGGGGAGAAATTTTTGTATACAAAAAAATCCAGACAAAGAGACCTGGATTGGGTGTCAATATGTACCCAGCCTTCTCTTCTCTCCTCAACCTAACTCATCTCAACTCTGCTCAACTCATTCTCTGCTCTCAGCCGGCTTTTGCTTATTACCGGAAAAAACGAGGCGCTCTCGTTTCACTTATGGTAAAAGAGAGCGCCCTAATTGTCAACCGCGATTTGTCAAATCCGGGCGTAGCTTGACTGCTTCACGCAAAAAGACGTGATGAATGTCTTTTGCTGTCTTGTCCGTATTCACATGCATCATGACACGAATACAAAGTGGCAAGCCACCCGGCACCGGGATTTCTCTTGCGCACATGAGTGGAACGTATTGCCAAGCTTCTCCTTCAAGCAGGCGGGCCGCTTGAGCAGGGAAGGTCGCACAGAGGTCCTCTGTCGTCGTGATAATGATGCTGCCAATGTCTTCGGGGTTTACTTCATTGCGGGCTACCATTTCCTCCAACAACCATTTTGTAGAGGAGACAATCTCTTCGCGCGTATCGGCTTCCACCGTGACCGCGCCTCTGATTCCTCTCATTCCCATCCTTATCCCTCCACTTCTTCCCTCATGACTCCCAGTATGAGTTCATCTTCTATATTTTTGACGACTTCAACCTGCCCGATTGCCCTAGGCAACACAAAGGCCAGCTTTCCGCCTACTGTCTTTTTGTCTCGTTTCATGGCTTCCAGCACAGCTTCTGGGGAGAGATTACCTGGCCATGCCGTTGGCAGGTGGAACAGTTCCAGCATCCGTTTCGTGCGATTGTATACACCAGTCTCGGCAAAACCAATCCGTTCCGCTACCTTGGCAGCCAAACACATCCCAATTGAGATGGCTTCCCCATGATTCAGGGTCGAGTAAGCAGACAGCGCTTCAAACGCATGACCAAACGTATGACCCAAATTAAGCAATGCACGCTGCCCTTGCTCTGTCTCGTCTTGAGAAACAATAGCCGCTTTGACTGCGCAACCTTTTTCAATGGCTTTCCCTAATAATTCTGAATCGAGTTGCCATAACAAATCAGCGTTGTCTTCTAGCCAATCGACAAAGGCAGCGTCGGCGATAAGTCCATGCTTAACAACCTCTGCAAAACCTGCTGCGATTTCCCGCTTCGGTAAGCTATGCAATGCTTTCGTGTCGTAAATAACAACTTTGGGCTGATGGAAAGCACCAATAAGATTTTTGCCGAGCGGATGATTGATCGCTACTTTTCCACCAACCGAGCTATCATGTGCGAGCAAGGTAGTTGGCATTTGAACGAAATCAATGCCTCGCATGTACGTAGCAGCCACAAATCCAGCCAAGTCTCCGACGACTCCTCCACCGAGAGCCACTACAGCAGACTTTCTGTCCAGTCCGGCATCAATTGCCTCTGTCATCAATCGCTCGTAGACAGTCAGGCTCTTCGATTTTTCCCCAGCAGCGATCACAGCTGGGTGGACCTGATACCCATGCTGCCGCAACACTTCGAGCAAAGGCTCTAAGTACTGAATGGCTACATTCTCATCTGTGACAATCATCAGCTTGCTAGTAGAAGCAATTCCTGCCTCTACTAGCAACGCTGCTGCCTCGTGCAAAAGACCCTCGCCTATTACAATCTGGTAGGAACGCTCCCCCAGCTCAACAGTCAGCTTCTCTATACTCATTAGAATTTCTCCGTGTACGCACGGTATTGACGTACGTTTTCTTCCATGTCGTCAAGAGAATCAGAAGGGAATTTTTCGCACATGGCACTTGCGATCTCCCATGCTACCACTGCCTCCGCGACGACACTTGCCGCTGGAACAGCACAACTATCGGAACGCTCAATGCTCGCTGAGAATGGCTCTCTCGAGTCGATATCCACACTCATCAACGGTTTGTACAGGGTAGGGATCGGCTTCATGACACCGCGAACCACTACAGGCATTCCTGTCGTCATACCGCCTTCGAGTCCACCTGCACGATTTGTTTTACGGCTGTAGCCAGTTTCTTCGTTCCAAATAATCTCGTCATGAACCTGCGAGCCTTTCAGACCGGCTGCCTCGAACCCGATACCGATTTCGACACCTTTGAAGGCCTGAATGCTCATCATCGCTTGTGCAAGACGTCCATCCAGCTTGCGGTCCCATTGCACATGGCTACCCAAACCAATCGGTACGCCTTCAACGATAACTTCTACGGTACCACCGAGAGAATCCCCGTCTTCTTTTGCTTTGTCAATCGCCGCCATCATCAGTGGCTCTGCTTCTTTATCCAAACAGCGTACTGGCGATTCTTCTGTACGCGCAATCAGCTCTTCCAGACTTACTTCTTGTCGCTTCGCCACGATCTCGTTGATCTGGAGCACCTGGCCGCCAATACGGATGCCAAATTGTTTCAGCAATTGACGTGCGACTGCACCAACAGCTACACGGACTGTAGTCTCACGAGCGCTGGAACGCTCCAGAATATTGCGCATATCGCGTTGATGATACTTAATAGCCCCGTTTAAATCAGCATGTCCAGGGCGTGGACGGGAAACGCGACGCTTTTCTTCAGCGCCTTCCTCTACAGGCTCGGCACTCATGATTCCTTGCCAATGCGTCCAATCATTATTTTCAACGACCAGTGTGATAGGAGCTCCGGTTGTATATCCATGACGGACACCAGAAAGAATTTTCACCTGATCCTTTTCAATCTGCATTCTTCTGCCGCGGCCATGGCCTTTCTGACGACGTGCCAACTGCTCATTAATTTCCTCAATGGAAATCGGCAGGTTGCTCGGTACGCCCTCGATGATAGCTGTTAATTGCGGCCCGTGGGATTCCCCTGCTGTCAAGTAACGCATCTCTATCCTTCCTCCATCCTCCTGGCAGCCTGTATCCCCTTAAGGTTCTTTTTTCGGGGCGCTGTCCTTTATCACTTTTAAGCGCTATAATATCATACCTAGTACGCCGTGGAAATACAAAAGTGGGAAACGTCTGCGAAAAACCTTTTCTTCTTACAGGAAAACGCCCCTCCGTATTGGGAGAAGCGCTCTCTTTACGCTATCGCGAATGAATCAGGATTGACATACCTACACGTTAAGGAAACCTCTATCGTTGATAGCTCACGGAGGAGCGACCGCGTTTTAGGGAAAGTTTCCATGCGTTCCGGAATATATAAACGAAGCGTTTATATATTCCTACACGTTGAAAAAAGGATTAGGGCTCAGCGGTTTGCGAGTGTGATCCACGCGTATCAAATCATCTAGTTGTGTCCTCTCCGCCCCTAATATCTGACCACATTCCTGCAGTGTGATCAGCCCTCGACGGTATGCTTCGATGACCTTGTGTTTATCCATCTGCTGCCTCCTCTTGCAAAGTAGGTATTCCTAGTCTTGGAAAAAAACAGCAGACATATACCAAGGCCAACATGAATCAACCCATTTTTCGATAGAAGAACGTATCCTCTGTCTCCAGTTGATATTGTTGCGGCTGAAAAATTTGTTCCGTGCTGCCTACAAAGAGTACCCCGCCAGGTTTCAGCGCCCGGCTAAACTTATGATACAGCTCATGCTTTGCTTCTTCGGTAAAGTATATCATCACGTTCCGGCAAATAATCAAATCAAATTGAGAATCAAATGAGTCCGCCAATAAATTATGTTTTTTGAACGTCACTTTTCTCTTCACTTCGTCCGTGATGCGATAGCTGAGTGTATCTTTTTCAAAATACTTCGCTACGAGGTCTTTCGGACAATCTTGCAGGGAGCGGTCCGTGTATACCCCTTGCTTCGCTTTTGCTAGTGCACCCTCATCAATATCGGAAGCGAGCACGGTCGCATCCATCTTCTTGCGTAGCAAAATCAGTGAGAGAGTGTACGGCTCCTCCCCTGTTGAGCATGCCGCACTCCAGCATTTCACCCGCGGCGATTGCTTCGCCAAGCGTGGCAAAATTTTATTCTCGAGAACTTCCCATCGGCCTGGATTGCGGAAAAATTCCGATACGTTGATGGTCATCCTGTCGAGGAACTCATAGAAAAGCTCCTTGTCTTTAGCGATGGCATCGAAATACTGGGCAAATGTGTTGTACCCCCGCTTTTGTCTCAACGAGGTTAGACGGCGCTTCATCTGTGCTTCCTTGTAGAGGGCAAGATCAATTCCAGTCATTTTCTTCACACTAGCAATAAATTGGAGAAAGTCCTTATCTTCCATGCTGAATCGTACCCCCTTTGCAAACTCCCTAACTTCATTCGCTATATTTCGTCATTATCCTATCTGTTTTGACAAAGATTTTGACAAAAAAAAGAAAACCCCAATAAATGGGGTCTTCTCGATCAGTCTTAGATCCAGCGTTGGATTGTTTTCTCGAAGGAGAGAACTTCTTCAGCGGAGAACCACAGGCCGATTTCACGCTCAGCGCTCTCAGGAGAGTCAGAACCGTGGATGATGTTCATGCCAACGGAAGTAGCAAAATCGCCACGGATCGTACCGGAAGCAGCGTCTACTGGGTTTGTTTTGCCCATCATAGCGCGAGCAGTTGTGATTACGTTGTTACCTTGCCATACCATAGCGAATACTGGTCCGGAAGTGATGAAGTCTACCAGTTCACCGAAGAATGGGCGCTCTTTGTGCTCTGCATAGTGTTCTTCAGCCAGTTCGCGGCTTACTGTCATCAGCTTAGCACCTACGAGTTGGTAGCCTTTTTTCTCAAAACGGGATACGATTTCCCCGATCAGGTTGCGTTGTACGCCATCTGGTTTTACCATAAGGAATGTTTTTTCCATTGTAAGTATGCCTCCATTAGAGCTATGTATTGGTGCATAGGACACCAACGAAAATTTTATCAAAAGTAGAGTGGTCAAGCAACAGGCAGACCGTCAAAATATCATTAAAATTTGCGATCAATAATATAATTGGCGATACCTGTCAAGGATGTCTTAGCTTGGTTGTTAGGCAAATCTGCGAGAATCGCATGGGCACGGCTGATATAGCGTTCAGCAAGGCGCTGCGAAAAGGCAATACCCTCATCTTCTCGCACCATACGAACCGCTTCATCTGTATGATCCCAAAACGTATTTTGCGCGATCCATTCTTGGAATTGCGCACGTGCTTTTCCATGATGAGCGGAATAAAGCGCAGGCAACGTAATGTTTCCATGCACCAAGTCGCTTCCAGCAGGCTTTCCTAACTGCTTCTCAGTCCCTGTAAAGTCCAAAATGTCATCGGTAATTTGAAAAGCCATCCCCACGTTGTAGCCGTACCAGTACATTTTGCGAATCATATCAGCTGACGCTCCGCTTGCCACTGCTCCTAATTGACAGCTAATGGCAATTAAAAGCGCAGTTTTTCGTTTGATTCTACGCAAATACGTACGGAAGTTTTGGTCCCAGTTATTCAAATCCTTTACTTGCTCGATCTCTCCCTTGCAAACCTCAACGATTGCATTCGAGAGAATTTGGTGCAACTGTGGGATCGGAAGCTGAGAGGCAATGGCCAATGCCCGCGCAAAAATATAGTCGCCGGCGTACATGGCTACTTTGTTATCCCACTTCATCCGAACGGTATCTTTTCCGCGACGCTTATCCGCATCGTCAATGACATCATCATGCACCAGGGAAGCCATGTGAATCAGTTCGAGAGGAACAGCCACATGCTTTAGCTTTTTGACATCGTAATTGCCCCACTTACCGCCAAGCAAAACAAAAACGGGACGAATCCGCTTTCCTCCTGCCTTGAGTAAGTGGGTCGAAGATAGATACAGCTCTCGAACCGGCGTATCAATTGCTTTTTCCAGTTCATCTTCTATGTATTGGACATCTTTTTTCATCTTGAAGTAAATATCGACTAGATTCATCCGTTCCACCTATCTCGTCAACGTAGTATTGGTCTGTCGGCCGCCGGCTTGCCACAGATCGACGGTTGCAGGTGCCGATAGAAGTCCCAGCTCCGCTGCGCATCGGTAATAGTACTCCAGTCCAATCCGCTGAACGTCACCGAAATCGTGCTGTAATCCTTGGAAATAGTGGATCCATTGCTCTTTCTCTCCACCGAAATGTGTGTGAACGTAGTCAATCAATGGGGCTGTATTCGCTCTTGTCTTCCTTTTGCTCTCTAAAAAAGCGGCATGGACGTCCGCGATCAAATCATAATGATCGGCAATAACCGCTCGACGAAGAGCCCAAATGGCAAAGGTCATGGAATACCCCGTAAATTGATGCCACAGCTCTCCTAAGTCATAGACATGCAGGTCTTTAGCCGTGCGCTCAGCCGCAATGGCGTCATCCCCGATCAAGAGCGCTGCATCAGCGTCCTCCAACATTTCTTGCAAAATGGGTTCCTGTGTAACGTAGGAAATCTCATAATCGTAAAACTTATGGAGAATGATTTTTAAGAGGTTCACTGTGGTAGCCGATGTGTTGGTCAAGGCTATTTTGGCACCGTTTACTTGTTCAATCGGCTTTTTGCTGAACAAGAAAAGGGAGCCTACCCTTCCTTTGGCACTGACAGACAGGTCTGCCAATGCCACGTATTCGGAGGCATGCTCTGCATAGCTAAACGAAGAAATCGGTCCCAAGTCAATCGCGCCATTTGCCATTGCAGTGTTTAACTGGGCAGGAACTTGGCGGATGAATTCGATTCGGTCTTCGAATTTCGCCTGATCAAAATAGAAGTAAACCGGCAATACATTGGTATACAAAATTTGTCCAACACGCAAAGACTTTTGCATGCGTTTATTCCCCCCAACGCCGGAACAGCGAATGTGGTACATCAATTGCATCCAAAGTTTTCCCTACCACAAAATTGATCAGATCATCCATGGTTTGCGGTTTCTGATAGTAGCCTGGCATAGCAGGCAGAATTTTGACACCCAGACGGCTTAATTTGAGCATGTTCTCGAGCTGAATCGCATTGAGCGGTGTCTCTCTCGGAACGATGACCAATCGCCGACCTTCCTTGATCATGACATCAGCAACGCGCTCCAGCAAATTACCTGATGCGCCATGTGCGATGCCAGAAACAGTCCCCATCGAGCACGGCACTACGATCATACCGTCACAGCGATAGGAACCACTGGCTGCGGGACAATTGAAATCTCGCAGTCCCCAATAATGTAGCTCACCCGAAAAGTCTAGTTGCAGCTTCTCCTGCAACAGAGCCTCTCTGTCATCCGTGTGCCAATCCAGTTCATCACGAAATACTTGCCAGCCGGCTTCTGTAATCATCAAGTGAACGATATGTCCAGCACGTAAAAGCTCCTGGACGACTCGAACACCGTAGATAGCACCACTTGCACCCGTTATCCCGACAGCCCACTTTTGTTTGTTCATGCAATCACCAAATCAATCATCGTAAAGGTAAACATCACGACACTCAAGATGCCATTCATATTGAAGAATGCCATATCCAGTTTGGACAGGTCTGTTGGCTTCACCAGCGTGTGTTCATAGATTAAAATTGCACCAGAAATGAGCACACCTACCAGGAACCAAATAGACAAGTCCGCGACTACATACAATGACATCAGTCCAACGAAAGTAAGAACGTGGCATATGCGGGCAATCAGAAGTGCATTGGCAATTCCGAAGCGGCTCGGCATGGAATAAAGTCCTTCTTTTCGGTCAAAATCGGCGTCCTGGCACGCATAAATGATATCAAATCCTGCTGTCCAGAACATAACGGATGCAAACAATAGAAGGCCGATGCCATCTACTTGACCCGTTGTCGCTACCCAGCCACCCAACGGACCAAACCCGATGGCAACCCCGAGAACAAAGTGGCAAAGCCAAGTAAAGCGTTTCGTATAGGAATAAAGCACAAGAACAAACACAGCGAGCGGCAACAATTTCACAGCCAAATCATTTAACTGGTATGCAGCAATAAATAACACCGCAAAGGACACCACGATAAACAAAATGACTTCCACAATCGAAATAAGGCCAGCAGGAATCGCTCGTGTGACCGTCCGAGGATTTTTCGCATCAATCACCCGGTCGATGACACGGTTTAAGGACATCGCTGCACTGCGAGCGCCCACCATTGCTACCGTCACCCAAAAAATTTCCGACCAGGTAGGCCATGCATTCTCTACCACAATACTTCCCAAAACAGCTCCCATAAAAGCAAAAGGCAGGGCAAAAAGGGAGTGCTCAAATTTAATCATTTCCAAGATGATTTTTAATTTACGTAGACCCATCTATGACACTTCCTATCTCGTGAAGAAATACCGGTTTACTCCCCATATACGCATTTGGCGCCATCGTATTCGTCAACCTATGGCTTTGTGCCCATATGCAAAGCGGATACGCCGCCCATAAACAATTTGACCTGAACCGGGTCCAAGCCTGCTTTCTGAAACATGCTTGCCAGCTCGCGACTGTCCGGAAAATTGGTCAGGGATTGTGGCAGCCATGCATACTCTTCGTACTTGTTGACTGTCAGCTTCGCGATAAATGGCAAGATTTTGTAGAAGTATAAGTAAAATAGCTTCCGGTACGGAATGAATGGGGGCTTGGACACTTCCAGAGAAACGACTTTACCGCCCGGTTTCACAACACGTGCCATTTCATTCAAAACCTGCTGAACATCGGGTACATTGCGCAAGGCAAAACCGATTGTCACAAAGTCGAATGTATTATCCTCGTAAGGCAGATTCATTGCATCTGCGTTCACTAGCTTTACGTTGTTGCCAACACCTGCGTTCGCCACTTTATATGCCCCTACATCCAGCATGTTTTGGCTAAAATCAAGACCAACAACACTGCCTTCTTTACCGACTGCCTTGGCCAATGCAATGGTCCAGTCTGCTGTACCACAAGCAACATCCAACGCCGTATGCCCTGGCTGGATATTCATCTGCTTCATCGTGTAATTACGCCAAGCAATATGACTGCCAAAGCTGATTACATTATTCATTTTATCGTAATCGTTTGCAATGCTCTCGAAAACGGAGTGAACGTACTCTGCTTTCTCATTCATCTGTGTCTGGTTCACTTGGCTACATCTCCTCAATTACCTTCTTCAAGCGACTGATCCGATGGGAGTACCGTGCCGTAATGGATGCAAGCATGTTTCGCGTCTCTGCCGGATGCAGCGTACGCACCATTTGCTCACACAATCCGATTAATTCGATAGCTTTCCCCTCAACGCCAGACAAAACTTGCGCGAGTGTAGCCCCAGGTTTTTGCAACAAAAAACGGGCAAAACCAAAAGGGACTTGTTCTTGCCATTTGAGCTGCTCCCACTCTCCGATTACACTCTCTACTTTGGCTGTTTCCTTCATCAGATCGCTCCAGAAACGACGGCGATCAGCTGAATCGGCATACTCCTCTACAACAGCCACGTATAAGCCCGTATCAATCGTATTTCGCAGTTCCCAGTACTCTTCATCTGATAAAATCTTGCTATCTCGCCCAGCGATGTAGAGTCTCATTTTCGCTTCGTTCACTCGTTGAATGGCTGCCGACAACACTTGAATGGCTTGGATTTCACCCGCTGAAGCCAGAAGGTGATAATAGCGACTGCTGTAATAATCACCTGCAAGTACGGTCAACTGTCGGTTTCGCTCCGCGTTCTGCGAGGAGTCGTACTCATTTTTCACGAGCTCATGCGTGTCCAGTCCCAATTGGACAAGTCCTGTTGCTGTACATAAAACCGAAGCCTTTTCCTTCGGCATACCTTGTTCCAGCAAAAAAAGGTACAACAGCTCTAGACGATTTTCCGCCATGGAAGGAACGTCAACATAATGTTCTACATAGGAATGGGTGATTCTCTTGTAGATTTGTTCGATAATGGACCGAACCTCTTCTACATTCGGGGAAAGTTCTTTGCTCATGCGTCCTCCTCCACAAGCTGCACAACCTATAGATGTCTGCCTGTTCCGTACTGTTCCTTACTCTTCGGTCTTCCTCTGCCGTCCGGTCAAAAGGCCGTCTCTACTATCATACCATACTTCTTCCATCAGGGACTAATTCGCTCATAAAAATACGGCTCGATTCGAATGGGAAATGTACTGCTTACAAAGGACTGGATATCTGAAGGATCGGTCAATGGTTTGTCTTGTCCTGCGAGATTTCCAGTTGTCGATTGTATGGCAATCAATAATCTCGATTCTTTTGGTGGATCCGTTTCCTCCAACAAGCGATAGTACACGGGCCCGACATTGTCTGCATAGGTACGCAAGTCGTATGTCAAACGGTAAAAATCTTGATAGACGGTGTTTAACTCTACTTTTTCGGCTGGTTTCACCGCAAAATCGACATAGATCGATGGGTTTTCCCATTTTATACGCTTAATATTATAATGTGTCGACATCCTTGTAAACAAATCAAGGGCATTTTGCTCGCTTAAGTGAATGGCACGTGCCGACTGAAATGTCGGTATATCCGCTTGCATCCACTGATTTGTGGGAACGAGCGACAGCATCAGAGCCAAGAAAGTGGAAACAGCAATCGCCATCAACAATTGGCGCGGCATAGACATCCCTCCTCTCCTCCATTGTACAAACAAAAAAAGCAGGCTATGCCTGCTTCTTAGTAAAACGACTTGTTCTTTATTCGGTCGTATCCACGACGCCATGCTGCGAGTAAATCACTGCTTTCCCTCGCACCTTAATCGCAGAGGTGTGCTCCGTGAATTGAAAAATCATGACTTCGCCTTTATCGAGCTTCTCTGTATGATGAAAACGCGTATCAGAGCCTCTTGTTAATCCGATCACATGAACGCCATTTTCCTTCGCTTTGACTACGAAATAATCCTGATTGAATCCCGATGGTTGTGCCAATGTGTTTCCTCCTGACCAATACGGTATGCGCGTACGTCTAGTATGATGCCCCTTCTGACCCCAGTCGGCTCATGATCTTGTCTACATAGCGCTGTGTCTCTTGCGGCAATTGGTCAAACTTCGCTTCAAGCTCGTCATCACTGCTGATTCCCAGACGACTCATCCGACCTGGACCAGCATTGTAAGCAGCAAGTGCTACTTTTACATCTCCATCATAACGATCCAAAAGCGACTTCAAATATTTTGTTCCACCTTCAAGGTTTTCATCAGGGTCGTATACATTGCGGACTTGCATGGCTTTTGCCGTATTGTCCATCAACTGCATCAAGCCCTTCGCCCCTGCGTGAGATTCTACATTCGGATTGAAATTGGATTCTGCCCTGACGACCTCTCTCACCAGATCAGCGTCCACTCCGATCGCTTTCGCTGTCTCATCAATCTTGTCCAAGATTTCCGGGGTAGGAACAGATGGCCCTTTTGCAAAAGACAGGGACTGCTCATTTTGAATATGGGCAGGGATCTTCCAGTTCCTGGAACCGTCTAGCTTGGCCAAAATCTCCTGCGAACTGATAACCCGCTGGCCGTTTGTTGCTAACTGGGACTGCAGGATGTCCGAGAAGAGCCCCTCGTCTCCATACGAAAGCGAAGAGGCGTCATAGGTTTGCGGCAGTGTTTGCAAATATGGTTGAAGTGATACAGGCACCTTCATAGCTTTGAACAACCCTTCCCTAGCATGTCTATCTATCATTATAAAAAAGAAAGATGAGGAAGCCAATAGCAAAATGGCACTACTTGGGAGAGTAGGCATTTTACATAAAAAAGAAGCCTTTGCTCAAGGCTTCTAATCGTTATATGCAGATGGTCGGAATGCAGGGATTCGAACCCTGGACCTCACCCACCCCAAGGGTGCGCGCTACCGGGCTGCGCCACATCCCGACTGTACATCCGTACTATACAATATTTTACCTATAGAGTCAATATAATTTCCTTATTCTTGCATTTTGATCAGCGAATCAAGCTAAATACTTCTGCACGGGCAGCCGCATCTTTCTCAAACATCCCACGAACAGCAGAAGTGATTGTTTTCGAGCCTGGCTTTTTCACACCACGCATCGTCATGCACATATGCTCTGCTTCTACAACCACGACCACGCCATGTGGATCGAGCTTGCGCATAATCGCGTCCGCTACTGTTGCGGTAATTCGTTCTTGCAACTGGGGACGTTTTGCTACGGTATCAACCGCACGCGCCAGTTTACTCAATCCTACTACACGGCCTCCACGCGGTACATAAGCGACATGCGCTTTTCCGAAGAAGGGAACCAAGTGATGCTCACACATGGAGTAAAACGGAATGTCCTTCACTAGAACCATTTCCTCATGATCTTCACTAAAGACAGTCTCGAAATACTGCTCTTCGTCTATATGCATGCCCTCAAATACTTCGGCGTACATTTTCGCAACTCGCTTAGGGGTATCCAGCACTCCTTCACGATTAGGATCATCCCCCACTGCCTCTAGGATCATGCGAACAGCTTGCTGTATTTTATCTAAGTCGACGTTCATCATTGTACCTCCTACGTAACGGCATATGCCTTGTTTCTCATCACTAAGGTCTGCCTGCTCGCAATCAAAGCCAATCTTACCATATCGTTTAAAAAAAGACAAAAAGATATACCAGAATTTCCATAGGCAAACTGTATATACACAGAAAAAAACCCACATTTTAGCAATGTGGATTTTTTTATGTAAGTGCTTCGTTCTCAAAAGAAACAACTACTTGATGGAGTCTTTGAGTTGTTTACCTGGTTTAAACGCAGGTACTTTGCTGGAAGCGATTTCGATCTCTTCACCAGTTTGTGGGTTACGACCTTTACGAGCCGCACGTTCACGAACTTCGAAGTTACCAAAGCCGATCAGTTGGACTTTGTCACCAGTTTTCAATGCATCTGCAATTGCGTCAAGAACTGCATCAACTGCTTTTGTTGCATCTTTCTTGGTGAGTTCTGTGGTTTCAGCCACTTTTGCAATCAGTTCTGTTTTGTTCATTTTATTCACCTCCCCTCAAAGAACACCAAGTCCTAGCTATTATTTTTCTTAACCGAAACGAAGCGTTTTATACACGAATGGTTGTTTTTACCGATCTGACAAGCTTATAGTAATACACCGATTTCTTAAATTCAAGCCCCTCCTGTCGAAATTGAACGAAATACAAGAAAAAAAGGCATCTCGTCATGTCAGATGCCTTCCCTATATTTGTTGTTTATAGGACTTTAGAACTATTTATTAGAGTATGATCGCTATCAGGCCACCCGATCCCTCGTTGATGATTCGACCCAAAGTCTCCTGTAATTTGTACCTGGCGTTGTCTGGCATCATGGTAATTTTTGCCTGAATACCCTCTCTTACGATGGAATGGAGCGAGCGTCCAAAAATATCGGAGTTCCAGATGGAAAGCGGATCTTTGTCAAAATCTTGCATCAGATAACGGACAAGCTCCTCACTCTGCTTCTCTGTTCCGATAATCGGAGCGAATTCAGACTCGACATCCACCCGAATCATGTGAATAGACGGTGCTGTTGCTTTGAGCCTGACTCCAAAGCGCGGTCCCTGGCGGATTAGTTCAGGTTCGTCCAAGGTCATTTCATGCAACGACGGGGCTGCTATACCGTAGCCCGTACTTCGGACCATGTGCAATGCTTCCGCTACCTGATCAAACTCGCGCTTGGCGTGTGCGAATTCCTGCATGATTTTCAGCAAGTGATCCTTGCCATTTATCTCTACACCGACAATTTCCATCAAGATGCGGTCATACAGTTCATCTGGCGCGTAGAGGTCAATCTCTGCAATCCCTTGCCCCATGTGCATACCAGCAAGGGAGGCTTTCTCTACAAAGTCATAGTCATTGAAGAAGCCGACGACACGGTCCACATCGCGTAACCGGCGGATGTCCTGCACGGTCTCTCGTACAGCTTCCTCGTAGTTCTGACGCAGCCAGTGCCCGTTTTCCAGCACCATTACCCAGCTCGGCAGATTTACATTTACTTCATGAACTGGGAATTCAAACAGGACCTCTCTCATGAGGAGCAAGATTTCCTGCTCTGTCATATGATCAACCGACAAGGCAACGACTGGTACATCGTATTTTTCCTGGAGCTGTACACGCAGGTTTTGTGCTTCGTCGGAGCGCGGACGCGTCGAGTTTACAACGATCACGAACGGTTTTCCGACTTCCTTCAGCTCGTTTACAACCCGTTCCTCTGCATCGATGTATCCTACACGCGGGATTTCCGCGATGCTGCCATCCGTTGTCACAACGATCCCGATGGTTGAGTGTTCCTGGATAACCTTGCGTGTCCCGACTTCGGCCGCTTCCTCAAATGGTACAGGCTCTTCATACCAAGGTGTATTTACCATTCTTGGGCCATTGTCGTCTTCAAAGCCCTTTGCCCCTTGCACCGTATAGCCAACGCAGTCAACGAGGCGGACATTGATGCTGAGTCCTTCTGTCACATGTACGTTTACGGCCTGATTCGGAACAAATTTGGGTTCGGTTGTCATGATTGTTCGTCCTGAAGCGCTCTGCGGCAACTCGTCTGTCGCTCGTATCCGCTCCGCTTCAGAGTTGATATTCGGAATGACAACTTGCTCCATAAACCGCTTGATAAAGGTCGACTTTCCCGTACGAACAGGGCCTACCACTCCGAGGTAGATGTCTCCGCCCGTCCGTTCGGCAATGTCTTTAAAGATGTCGACTCGTTCCACCATCGATGACCTCCTTCTATTTGTCTATTTTTACACTATGACCGATTTTCCGAATTATCCCTGACCGCCAGTATTTTCGTAGGGAATCTCGTACTAGTTTTGTGGACAGTACAAATATATGTATTTTTGCGTTAACTAGAACAAAAAAAACGACCCTGCGCAGAGTCGTTTTTCGTGAAGTTAATTTAGTTTGAGAAGCTTCGGTTCACCATCGACCATTTCATAGGGAAACGATTTCGCGGGTACGAACATGGAATTGCGCGCCAGCACGTATCGCGGGTCTGTTTTTTCTGGCACGGTTACTTTTGTATCCCGAAGCAATTGCGCGATATCCGAAGCATAATCAATCCCGACTTGTCCTTCAGCGTTCATGACTAGTGGCAATAAGTAAGTCCCCATCGTGGACGGCACCTGCCACGCTTTTAACCCGAGCCGCTCATGATCGATGGAATAGTATCCATTCCCCAGGTCAGCGAGAACAGGCAGCTTTTCGAAATGTCCCTTGTAACGGTCTACCTCGCTCTGTACATCTGCTACTGTACTGACAGCAGTCAAATGAATGAGCTTCACTGTCGGCTTTGTATCTACGTCAATCAGGACGTACTTATATACACCGCCTTTTTCAAATGCGTTCCCAGGTACATCCGGCATGTATTTAGGTATCATCTTGCGGAAATCAATCTCGTATTTCTCAAAAATAGGAGTATCGAGGGTTTTCGTTACGATTGGCAACACTGCTGTGTCTTTTTGGAATTGCTCAATCGCTTTTTGTGTTGCTTCTACAAAAAAAGTACTAGGAATTTGATTCTCTGCTCTGCGCTCATCCGGGTACAAGCATCCGGATAAAAGGGAAGACAGAATCGTCAAACTGATCACCAGCTTGAACGATTTTCGCCACGATTGCCACATCTTATGTATACACCTCTTACATTCCATCTTCATTTTCTTTGCGTTGTCGCTCGAGTGCAGCCGCTACCACTGATTTGAGCTTGCTTTCTGGAATCCTGACCGTACAATCCTTTTCCGTCGTTTTTGCCTGACAGGCCAAACGAATCCCATTTGCGAGATCCTTTTCAGGCAGCTTGCGCTTTTCCAGCACCGTTGGCGGGCACAGCAGGCCATTCTCAACGACCACGCGGCACATCAGACAAGATGCGTGTCCACCGCATCTCTGCGGGATTACGACGCGAGCTGACGAGGCTACACCGACCAAGGTTTGCCCTGTGCGCGCCTTCACACTCTTCTTGCTCGGGAGAAAGGTTACTTTCCCCATATTGTCACTTCCTTTACTAGTACGGCCGATGAGCTACCTTGACTGCTCCTTCTGAAACAATCTTCGTCTGGCAGCCTAATCTGTAGCCTTCTGCGCGTTCCGCCTTGCGCAAACGCAGTTTTTCTTCTGGTGTCACTTCGTTTAAGTACGCTGCCCCTTCTACAACAAGTGTACGGCATTGTGCACATACACCTCTTTGGCATGCATGACCCCACACGACGTTGTTCTTTTTCGCAAGAGCAACAATGGATTGATCCATCTCGATCGAGACTTCATGACTGCCTGCACGAGTAAGTAGTGTGATCGTTGACATCAATAATCCTCCCTAGACAAAAATCACAATCAAAATCATGACAAGCACGACGAGTAATAGTAAGAATGCGAAGGTCTTCACAAGGAACCGCAAAAACCCATTGGATATTTTTCTGGCAAAGATCATAACTAAATTGCAGACGAACATGAGTCCAATGGCGATTAAGGAAATGTTCATCTTTGTCATAGGATCAATATACATCGGGACTGCAGCATCCTTTGCATTTTTTGCTTTATTATACCATAAATCCCCCTCTTCGTCTGACGCTTGCGAACCTAATACTAGACATTCGCATAGACTATCGTGATGAATGCGCCCATTGGAGGGATGAAACGTTGAGTAATAAAGTAAATAATCGAAAATGGCGGAATCCATATGCACCTATACCCAGCAAAAAATTAAGCGACCAAGTCGAAAATGTCTCCCTTTCCATTTCACCGAAAAGAATCCTGCCCGCGGTTGATTTGCGCACCTCTGTTACGAAAATGCGCCATAACATCAAAGGGATCGGCAGCACGATTCGGCAGGTAGAAGACACGATGGATTCGTTGTACGGGGCGATGGAGATGATTGAGAACCTCGGAAAACGCACACCCGAGCCTGAGGTCGTTGCCGAAAAGCCTGCTACTGCTGGTAAACGCAAAGCTGCTCCAGAGCCACAAAAGGTAGCTGAAACACCACCGCAGGAATCAGGTCTAGGTAGCCTTTTGGCCAATATAGATATCGGGCAATTACTCGGTCTCCTGCAATCCCCTTTGGTCCAAAACCTGATTACACAGGTTAGCAGCAACTCCAAGGAACGAAAAAAAGAGGGATAAGATCCCTCTTTTTTTCTTGCAATCTGTAGGTCAGCCATGTCCCTGTAGAGCCATGATTGTTCCTAGTCTTACTGTATGACGGTTTTTGTTGCAGGTAACGGGCATAATCGCCCATTTCTCTTATTTGAGCAGCTTGGTCAAAGTGGACATGTCACCTAGATTGATTTCCTGATTGCGAAACATTTCAATGACCTTATCCTCTTTTTCAGGAGTTAATTGCTTGCCGCTAAGGGTAGCCAGTGTGCGAATGATTTGACGTAGCTTGGTCTCGTCTTCAAAATCACTGCGCTTGACCTGACCCGCTAGTGAACGAAGCTTTTCTTCATCGACATTTTCCGTTGCTTTCCCTTGCAAGCGCTCAAAAAGTCGTTTTGACATATTATTCATGTGAACTCTCCTCCTGCACATGGGCTTTCACCCTATCGTATGTGCAGAAGCCTAAATCGGTGATAATTCATTCATGACTTATTCCGCATCGGGATTGAGGTACGCCATTTCAAAGGTTTTTCCGCGCCCCATCAGTTCTTCCACGCCTTGACGAGCTTCTTTTCCTTCAAACAGCATGCCATACAGAACAGAAGTGATTGGCATTTCAACCTGCTCGCGTTGCGATAAGGAAAAAGCTGCATTTGTCGTGCGAACACCTTCGACAACCATCCCCATCTGTGCCAGCACGTCATCGAGTTTTTTTCCTTGTCCGAGCATATAGCCTGCACGCCAGTTTCGGCTGTGTTTACTCGTACATGTGGCAATCAAATCGCCAACACCAGCCAGACCTGAAAACGTAAGCGGCTTCGCACCGAGCTTGATGCCCAGACGGCTAATTTCCGCCAATCCACGGGTCAACAAGGCTGCCTTGGCGTTGTCTCCATACCCTAAGCCATCAGACATCCCTGCTCCAAGTGCAATGATGTTCTTCAACGCTCCAGCGATCTCAGCGCCAATCAAATCCGGGTTGGTATACACACGAAAATTCGTATTCATCAGCAAATCTTGAGAGCGCAGCATGCTTTCTTCCGATTCAGACGCCATTACCACTGTCGTTGGTTGCCGTTTGACTACTTCCTCGGCATGGCTTGGTCCTGACAACACAGCCAATCTGGACGCAATCTCTTTCGGCACTTCTTCCGCAATGACTTCTGACATTCGCTTCAGACTTTCCAGTTCAAAGCCTTTTGTCGCATGAATCAAAAGGACATCCGGTTCTAAGTACGGAGCTACTTGTTGACAGATTTGGCGCATGGCATGGGAAGGAACAACGAGAAGAACGATTCGCTTGCCTATTACAGCCTCTTGAATGTTGGTCGTTGCCACTATGTTTACTGAAAGCGTTTCTCCCGGCAGGTACTTTTCATTCACATGCTTGCTGTTTATTTCTTCTGCCAGCTTGGTATCACGTACCCAAAGCGTAACCTGATGCCCGTTGTCCGCCAAAACTGTAGCAAGTGCCGTTCCCCAGCTTCCAGCACCAATCACCGTAACATTTTGAATCAATACGTCCCCCTCCACTTTTCTCATGTCCGTTCGTACATTATCCCAGCTTTCGGTTGGACTTATCTCCTAGTTTCCGTTCGTTTCCTGAAAGAAGATTGCGGATATTATTATAATGACGAATGTAAGCAAAGATTGCGATCGCCAAGCTCGCCCAAATAAAGGAAACAGGTTTGTCCAACAAGTAAAGGCTAAATGGAATAACCGTTACGATAACCAATGATCCTAATGAAACAAAGCGAGTGATCGCAATGACTATGATAGCCAACACGGCAGCGATCAAAAATGCCAAGGGAGAAAACCCTAACACGACACCTAGTGTGGTCGCAATGCCTTTCCCTCCGCGGAATCCAAAAAAGATCGGCCAATTGTGACCGGCAATAACAAACAAGCCTGCCACTGCATACGCTGCCGGGTCTCCTGTCATCAGGTGAGTCAGTCCCATCGCAGCTATTCCTTTTAGTGCATCAAGAAGGAGAACGGCAATGCCGGGGCCTTTTCCTAACACCCTTAGGGTATTGGTTGCACCGGCATTTCCGCTGCCATGAGAACGTATGTCAATTCCTGCGACTTTTTTGGCGATAAGATAGCTAAAGCTAATTGAACCGATTAAATAGCTAAGCACCCAGGATAATAACACCATGGCGTTTTTCTCTCCCTACGTTTTTTTCCGTGTCCAGATTCTAACTGGTGTGCCTTCAAACACAAAAGCTTCACGGATCTTGTTCTCTATGTAACGTTCATAGGAGAAGTGCATTAGTTCCGGATCGTTCACAAACAGAATGAACGTCGGTGGTTTCACTGTTGCTTGAGTCGCATAGTTGATCTTCAAGCGTTTGCCGCGATCAGATGGTGGAGGCGTGCGGATCGTCGCATCTGTTACCAAATCATTAAGAACCGCGGTAGGAATGCGCATCGCATGTGCTTGAGCTACTTCATTGACCTTCGGTAGAATCGTATGGACACGTTGCTTCGATTTTGCTGACACATACATGATCGGAGCGTAATCCAGGTATTTGAATTCTTCGCGAATCAATTCTGTAAAGCGTTGCATCGTTTTGTCGTCTTTTTCAATCGCATCCCATTTGTTCACGATAATAATGACACCACGGCCAGCCTCATGTGCATAACCCGCGATCTTCTTGTCCTGCTCAATAATGCCCTCTTCCCCGTTAATGACAACAAGCACGACATCGGAATCTTCAATGGAACGCATCGCACGCATCACACTGTATTTTTCCGTTGTTTCATACACTTTACCACGCTTGCGCATACCTGCCGTATCTACGAGAATGTAGCTTTGGTCATCACGCTCGAATGGCGTATCGATCGCATCACGGGTCGTTCCGGCAACATCACTGACAATGACTCGCTCTTCACCGAGAATCGCATTCGTCAAGGAAGACTTCCCGACGTTTGGACGGCCGATGATAGATACACGAATAACATCGTCTCTTTTCTCTTCGTCATCCTCTGCTGGGAAATGCTGAACCACTTCTTCCAGCATATCGCCCAAGCCAAGACCGTGGCTACCCGAGACAGGGAATGGCTCGCCCAAGCCCAAGGAATAAAAATCGTAAATATCCGCACGCATTTCCGGATTATCCGCTTTGTTCACCGCGAGTACGACAGGTTTTCCTGTCCGATTCAGCATCCGTGACAGTTCAACATCCGCATCCGTCACCCCTGTGCGGCTATCTGCAATCATAATGATGACATCTGCTTCGTCAATCGCAAGCTCTGCCTGGTAACGCATCTGTGTAAGAATCTCGTCGGTCTCGCCAAACTCAATTCCACCGGTATCAATCACATGGAAAGTATGAGTTAACCATTCACCTTTCCCGTACAGGCGGTCACGGGTTACTCCCGGCATATCCTCCACGATCGCGACTCGTTCGCCAATCAATCTGTTAAAAATCGTGGACTTCCCCACGTTGGGTCTCCCCACAATGGCTACCACTGGTAATCCCATAATCAACAACACTCTCTCTCATTTTACGTTTTGACTAGCTAATCATACCATACACTACTTATGCCGAACAATGATAAGGGTATCGTCACTCACTTCATGCACCATCGCGTCCAGTATCTTTTCGAGCGTAAAAGCTGTTTGCTGCATACCCTCCGTAGTAGACTCGATAAAAATCGGGACACCACCCGCTATCCTGTCTTTGTTCGTCGTAATCACCGCCAAGATTAATCCTCTCATAGCCTACAGCTCCTTTTTCACGATTCTAGTCTTCGTTGGCATTCGGAAGACGCTTTCGAGAATCGGGACTGCACGAATGACGGACGTTGCTCGTTCCAGATCTTTTTCTTGCGGCAATAAAAATACACCCAGTCTCCCAGACTTTATATCACGTTTTACCAATGGTGTTAGCGATGGCTCTCCCGTATCTGTATATACCCCGAGCTGCGTCGCGACATCGTGCAATATCGCTTGTCGCTGTCCTGGATGGGCAATCGTGACCTTGGCATTGGCATCCCTCGGTGTCAGAATAAAACCCACACCTTGCTCACGTATGATCTCTTGGGCATCTGCCAACCCGACGTTCATGATGTAAATGTCGTTCACATACAAGTCTCTTCCTTCTACTCTCACTTCCCCCGGCTCAATCTCTGCAATCAGCGACAGTGTTTTTCCAGACCGCAGCTTGCGAGAAATCAACAAGGCGATGACACCTGCAATGACACCCCCCCACCAATGAAAAAGAATGGTAGCCGTCGTGGTCACCAACGAGGTAAACATGACCATGTAATTGCGTCCTTCAAACACCATTGCGATTCCTTCGATGTAGGGACCTCCACGAGGTACCAGCTCCTGCTTATCGATCTCCGTGAGCGTAGTTCGTTCCATGTTCCTGACATCGCGGAATTGCTGCGCTGCCACCGTCAAAAATGTGACTGCCGTGTAATTCTCTTTGAGCAGAGCGGGAATCGCTAACGCTCCGAGCGCGGACGCGATCACCCCAAGTGAAACGTGAATAATTTTTCCGTGGGGGTAAGTTGGATATTGACGATAATCTGTTCGCAAAAGATGAATCCGGCACATAATGCCGAATAGGAAGCCCATAACTAATGGAAAAACATATTCATATGCTAGCAATTCCTTCAACACTCTAGCGTCACCTGCCCGTATCGGAATGGGAAGACTCTGTTTCTGTTCTACCGAGGATACGACGAATCGCAGACCAGACTATGCTGACGAGAGCCCATAGTGATATGCCACTCCACAGCAAATCTTGCGCATACTCCGATCCCCAGTGACAGGAACCCGACAATTTCCAAAAATAGAGCGAATGTATCGCATCTGCAAGTGGCATGGCGAGCGTGAGCTGAAACAGTTGTCCCAGATTCGTTCTGCTCATCAAAAAAATCGTACAGACTCCAACAGCGGGTACGATGATCCGCTCATCCCAAAACAGCAGGATCGGATCGGTAAAAAACAGCCAGCGCAGCCAAAATAGCAAAAGGGCCGTTGCCAGCGCACTCAGCAAGTACAATCTACGTATTTTGGCCATGAGCTTGGTGTAAAGGACAATGCTTGCGATCAGTGGCAATATCGTTCCACTTAGACTAACTTGAATGGGGGCAAAATAGATTTCCCAGTTAACAAACGTACAAATTAAAAATGCGCTGATCACTGCGAGCACTCGTCTGCGTTCCATCTTCATGTTTCGCAGTTGCAAGTCAAAGCTTCCCATCCAGACAAGACACAGCAAAGACCACTGGATGAGAATCGCAACGGTTCCCTCGTTCATGTTCATCTCCTCAAAATGATGGTTGTCTCCCCCAAAAGTATGCCTCAACTAAGGAAATTTCATGAATCGAATGCTCGTCCACATACTAACGTTGCGCCAGTCTCTCCAATTGCATGTGGCGAAGCCTAGCTCTCTCCGCTGTTTTTCCCGTGATCATAACAGGAGTACAAACCGCTTCTGCCAGACCTTTGATACCTAGTGCCGTCATCGCCACACGAATTTGATGATGCCATCTGTCGACGGTAGACAAGCATTCTTCCAGAGATTCGCGTTGTACCAGACGCAGCATTGCCCCAGCCATCCCGACAGCAGACGCACCTAAAGAAGCAGCTTTGACTACATCTAGTCCATGACGAACACCCCCTGTTGCTATGTACGACATTCCCGGATGACCGACAGTACTCGCTTCTAGCAAACTCTCCACCGTCGTGAATCCCCAATCCTCGAACATGGCGTGAGGATGATCACTTCGCATATTTTCGACTTGAGCAAAATTTGTTCCGCCTCTTCCACCCACATCGATTGTTCTGATCCCGATTTCCATTAGCTTCTCGATTGATTCCTTTGCCATGCCAAAACCGACTTCTTTGACAAGAACCGGCACATCCAGGCTCTCGCTGATCGCTTGAATTCGCTCGAGATAGCCGCGAAAATCCCGATCTCCCTCAGGCATCAACAGTTCTTGCATGACATTCAGATGGATTTGCAGTCCGTTCGCTTCTATCATCTCCACTGCTGCTGTTGCCTGCTCCACTGTCGCCTCCGCCCCAACATTTGCAAACAGAATTCCCTGTGGATGTTCCTTTCTGACAATCCGATAGCTATCCATAACCTCCGGATCACGCAGTGCGGCCATTTGTGAGCCAACTGCCATAGCCAGATTGCGTTCCCTCGCAATGATCGCCAGTTTTTGATTAATCTGCGTAGTCCCACCAGCTCCACCCGTCATCGCATTAATCATAATCGGTGAGGAAAGTCGCAAGGATGCGATCTCGGTGTCCAGTGAGGATTCAGCAAACGCAGTATTCGGCAAGCTATTCGGAACAAAACTAACATCATCAAAGCTATTCGCAGCATCTTCCCCAGTGACAAGAGCATTTCGAATATGGTCCAGTTTTCTAATCGAGCGACGATCCATTGTACCCCTCCTAGACTTTCACTCCCAGAAAAAAGGGATACGCCAGAGCGTATCCCCATGAATCCTACTTTTTAGCTTACTTGAACTTGTCTTTCAGGTCACCAAACAACTCACCCAATGTCACGCCCATTGGTTGGTTGTTTTCTTGCGTGAATTGTTGCTGTTCACGCTTGCTCGCACGTTCTGCCTGCTCCACACGGTCTTCTTCTACTGCACGGATGCTGAGGCTAATGCGCTGTTCTTGCGGAACAACATCCAAAACTTTCACCTGTACTTCTTGGCCCTCTTTCAACACCTCACCCGGTGTATTCACTCGGCGATTTGCGATTTGGGAGATGTGTACGAGGCCTTCGATTCCAGGAGCCAGCTCAATAAATGCACCGAAGGATACCAAACGTTTAACCGTTCCGTTCAAAATAGAGCCCGCTTTGAAATCTTCTGCTACGTTCGCCCATGGACCTGCTTGCGTTTCCTTAATGCTAAGGCCAATGCGCTCGTTTTCACGGTCAATTTTGAGGACCTTCACTTGTACCTTGTCGCCTTCCTTCACAACATCGGACGGCTTATCTACACGGTTCCAAGCAAGTTCAGATACGTGAACCAATCCATCAACTCCACCGATATCCACGAATACGCCGAAATCGGTCATGCGCTGAACCGTTCCTTCCAATACTTGACCCACTTGGATTTTATCCATAATGGATTGCTTTTGCACTTTTACTTCATCTTCCAAAACCGCTTTGTGGGACAGGATAACTTTATTCTTTTCCTTATCCATTTCTACTACTTTTAAAGCCAATGTTTTGCCTTTGTAATCAGAGAAATCTTCAACAAAATGACGCTCTACCATAGAAGCCGGAATGAAGCCGCGAACGCCTACATCAACAACCAGGCCGCCCTTCACTACTTCCTTTACAGTCGCTTCGATGATTTCACCCGCTTGCATTTTCTGCTCAAGATCAGACCAAGAGGATTCCATCGCTACGGCTTTCTTGGAAACAACGAGCTCTTCTTTCTCGTCGTTTAGCTTGATGACTTTCACTTCGAAAGTATCACCAACCGCAACTACATCAGATACCTTTTCAACATGCAGTGGAGACAGTTCGCTGATAGGAATCAGACCATCGTACTTGTAACCTAGATCTACAAGCGCTTGTTTGTCCTCAACTTTTGTTACGGTTGCTTTTACGACATCTCCTACGGAAATGGTTGTTGCATCCGTCAAGCTTACGTTCGTTTCTTCCATCATTCAAAAGACCTCCTTAATACCATCCAGTCCCAAACGTCTATGTACAGGTTGTAAGCAACCTCACTACATGAAGCGGGAGCATGTATATTTTTAACTGTCGCCTGATGGCTGGCAGTTAGTACTGATGAAGCCAGTAAGTTCCAGCAGATTTAGTATTCGTCCCTTTAGCAATTCTATACCGTTTGCTAAGAGAGATGCTGGTTCCGTAATTGCTTGATGTTCTCCATAATCAGATCGCTCGCTTCCTTCAACGTATCAGCGCTTGCTTTGGCCTCGCGCAGTTGAGTCAGATCGATCGGTTTACCGTAAACGATCTTAATGGAACGAAACGGTCGATATGGCCCGATAATGGCTACCGGAATGACCGCAGCTTCTGATTTGAGAGCGAACATCGCTACACCCGGCATCGCTTCTCCTGGTTCCCCTGTTTTGCTGCGGGTTCCCTCAGGAAAGATTCCAAAGATTTTTCCATCTTCCAGCAGTTTGAGAGTCGTGCGAATCGCCGCACGATCTCCTGCACCCCGTTTGACCGGAAATGCACCGAATTTGGTAATGAGAAAGGATAAGACCGGAATTTTGAAAAGCTCTTCTTTGGCCATGAAATGAACCTGACGCTCGATACCACTCCCGAGAAGAGGTGGGTCCCACAAAGAAATGTGGTTGGCACAAAGGATCACTGGGCCTTCCTTAGGTATATGTTCACGCCCGATCACTTGCCAACGAAAGACAAGCGAAAAAATGATGCGAAAAAAACCTCTGAATAAACGATAGTAACTCAATGGGTTGACTCTCCCGTTCGCTCGCAGATTTGCAAGATGCGATCGACCACCTGATCAATGGTCATTCCTGTTGTGTCTACCAAAACGGCATCTTCCGCCTGGCGCAACGGTGCGACTTCTCTCTGCATGTCCCGTCGATCTCGCTCTTCAATTTCTTTTTCCAGCTCTGCCAAGTCTGTCTGGGTACCTTTTGCGAGAAGTTCCTTCCAGCGGCGTTCTGCACGCTCCTGGATGGAGGCCGTCAGAAAAATCTTCACATCTGCATCAGGCAAAACATGAGTACCGATATCTCTGCCGTCCATGACGACATTACCTTGAGTAGCCAATCGCCGCTGGAGTACAAGCATTTGTTCACGTACGGAACCGTAGCTCGCTACAATGGAGGCGTACTGGCTCACTTCTGTGGAACGTATCCAGCTCGTGACATCGATTTCATTCCAGTATACATGTTGTTGTCCGTTTTCCCGAACCAGTTGAATCTTGTTTTTTTGCAAAAGTTCGGAAACTGCAGACTCATCGTTGATAGGGAGCTGATGATGGTGGACTGCCCAAGCGAGGGCACGATACATGGCACCTGTGTCAATGTACACGTATTCCAGTTGTCCCGCTACTTTTTGGGCGACAGTGCTTTTGCCTGCTCCCGCTGGTCCATCAATGGCAATGTTCATTACTTCTCACCTGCTATGTACGTTAGTTCGGATGGGAATAAAACAAGAAAAGCTTCTGTCGAAGCCCTTTCCCATTCTTTGTGTGATGAAAAACGATATTGCGTTTTTCGAATTTGGCTGTGACCACTCGCGGTCTACAAAAAACGATTCAAGACCGTTTTCTATGTTATCTATAATAGTACCATAGTATGGAAGCATGCGCAAACCTTTAGGGCTCACTTGACACGCCTTCCAAGCGCTCTGTTTCAATTAATACTAGTCTTGCGGGTACGTACTGAATGAGAACTTCGCCTATAGTTAGTACAATCGCACATACGACAATTCCAATCATGATGCCTTTTTCTACCCGTTTGGAAAAGCTGCAAAAACGATCATTGTACTGGCTGGTCAATAGGGTCACTTCCTCAGATGAAGCGTCAATCCACAACGCCTTTTTTGCGAAGCTCTAGCTGTCTCTCGTAACACGCTCTAACCACTTTTGCCCGATCTTGCTCACTGATTTGGGTGAACTTACCCGAAATCCATTGGTGCAAACCTTTTTCTTCCGCCGGTTTTTGTCTGACGATTTCCATCTCTACAAAAGCATGTTGAACCTGTCCATTTTTGCTTGGAAGGGAAATCCAGACGTGCAAGTTGTCTTTTTCCTTCAAATGATAGCTTTCCTCACAGCTAAAAGACAGCCCTCCACCGCTGATATCCAGCGTTCGTGCTAGAAAATGATAGCGTCGAATCGGATCGTCCAGTTTGACTGCGATGTCTACTGTAGTGTCAATTCTCAAGTAGTTTCGTCGCTGTGTGCGCACAATCTCCTCTTTCGCCGGCAGTTGCAAAAGCAGAACAGGAATGTGATTGTTTTGCCTGCCGACAATCGCAGAGCGGAATTCATAGCGTGAGCCATCCTCGCCAACATACCAAACCAAGCATTCTGTCCCTGGTTGAAATACCCCAGTCCGTCCAGTGTTTTCGCTGGTTGGCAACTCGATGGAAGCTACATCGTCCTTCAAATCAGCCACACGGCTTTTGAAAGTTTGCAGCTCCGTTTCTTCTGAGGAACTCGTGAAGTTTAGTCTTATTGTTTGTCCTATTCGTGGAAGCATCATAATGTAACTGTTCCTCCCCTTCCCTATCACCCTTTCCATTATATACCCTTTTGTTTCGAATCAGCAAATAGGGAAAGCCGCTAAAAAACTAGCTTTCCCCATGATTTTTTAAACTCTATTGTCCTTCGTTCTGTCCTGATCCTGTTTCCATTTTCACAACCTCTTCTTCTTCTCCATTCATGGCGTTGATGTAGACCATGTACGAATTTCCTTCAAAGCTGCCCGTCATTTCCCACGTCAGAACTTCTTTTCCATCGTTTTTCCCTTCGATGAGGGCAAGGCGCTGATCCGTCACTTTTACGCTCGGATTGACTTTTTTCCTTGCTTCTTCTTTTGAGAGACGGGGCTCGGAGATCATTCTCTTTTTGTGATTAAACAGATACTCCGTCGAGTTAAAAGCAGTAACATCACCGTTGTCCAACGCAATCTCTACAACCACCCCGTCCGGATAAATTCTGACACCATCCTGAACGGGTACAAACGTAAAGAGTGCGTTGCGGTCGTAGCTGTCAATCTCGGAGACCTGCATATTGTCAAATCCATGGTCGCGCAAGAACACTCGACCTTTTTCTTCTGCCTGCTTCATGTCCAGCTTTTCCTCGCCAACCGCACGTTCGTTCATCATCCAAACCACTTTACCGCCGCGTTTGGTGACGTCGAGGTTAATGCCTGTCTTGTGTCCATTTGGCGTGACATGTACGCTATACGCCGAGTATTCCTGCCCCTTACCGTTCTCGTTTACTTCTACTTTCGCATCTCCTGGCTTCAACCCGAGAAACGCAAGTGCATTCTTCTCTGCTTCCTCTTTGGTGGCTGGATTGCCATCGATCCCTTTGATTCGCTGCTGCTTTTTCTTATCGAGACTCTGTATCCCGACGCCCCAGTCTAAATCAGGGTATTCCTGCACTTTTTTCTCAATGGTTTGGAAGCCATCGATGATCGTATTGTCCTCTTTGTTTTTATTGGTGGCCAATGCCGTCTCGACATCCATCCACCTCAATTGTTTGTCCATCGCGAGGGTTTGTACCTTGCGCAGATCATCCTGGATATCCTTTGCTTGGGTGTGCAGACTCTTCAATGTCTTGTATTCACTCTGACTCAATGGCTGCTTGTCCAGGTCACGCACAGCGACACGATAGGAAAAATCTGCGACCCTCGACAGCATTTCCTCGGTTTTGTTAAACGCCATCAAGGTCAGCGGAAGTTGTCCGACATCCGCTTGTGCCGCATAGGAAAGCCGCCAAACATTCGTCAGAATGGGTGTCATTTGCCTGCGCGAGTTGACCACCAGCGATTTGCCAAGCTCATCGTGCAGCTTGTCCACGTGATATGTGAGATCGTGAAAAGCCCGTTGATATGAGTTTTCTGCTTTGATCAGAACCGAGTTCTTTTCATTATGCTCCTGATATCCCCACACGCCAGCGCCTATTAAGGCGACCAAGGCAACGGGAAATAACACGCGTGCTGTTGCTCCATATACCATCCCTTGCCACTCCTCCTTTGGTTACGCATCCATCATCTGCAAAAGATGTGTTTCCCGATCTTTTTGACCTGCGGCCTGGTCCAAATCCAACCGGATGTTGCTGTATCTGGATTAAAATAGTACGTGCACCCTCCTGTCGGATCCCAGCCGTTTAGTGCATTCTTCACTGCTTTCGTCGCGCTTTCATTCGGTGTAAGCCATATTTGACCATCAGCAACTGCTGTAAAAGCGCGTGGTTCAAATATCACAGCCGAGGGTGTATCAGGAAACGTAGGGCTCTTGACGCGGTTCAAAATAACGGCTGCGACAGCTACTTGCCCTTCAAACGGCTCTCCTCTCGCCTCCCCGTAAACAGCATTCGCCATGATTTTCAAATCATTGTCAGAAACCCGCGAAGGATGAAAGCTGGCTTTGGTTTTGGCCGTATTTTTCTTTGCTGCAGGTGCAGCTATCTGCTCTTCTTGTACGGCGGCTACATTCTTTTCTTTCCAGACAACCTTGTATCCACTCAAGCCCACTGCTACCAACATCACCAACACACCTGCGATCCAGATTGTACGCACGGCTGAATCCTCCTTGGCATGTATTGAAATCTTTGCATAGTGTTGGTGGAGGAAGAATGGATTATGCATGTAAATCTGGATATAGAAAAAGACCGATGCTATTTGCATCGGCCCACCTAGATTTGTTACGCTTTTTCAGTTGGGAAAGGAAAAGATCAGGACTCGTCAATCCGAAAATGCTTATCGTTGTCACACAGGCATTGCTTGAACCCTGTTTCTATTTGCCCTCCAGGTTCTCGATGACCACGCAGTGTAAACTTTTCTCCACATACATTGCATTGAATTGTCACTTTTGCTCGTTCGGTTTTTAGCACGTACGTCTCCTCCTTACCGTCTATTGTGGACGTGAAGAGAGATTTTTAGAACCGAAATCGTGTGCTCTTTGTACCTTTTTTAAGCCCTGCCACCACAAGACGAGCATGAATGGCACAATCACTACCAACCAGTTTTGCACTGCCAAAAAAATCACGTTGTACAGGGCATGCAAGGCAATCGGCAAGGTAATCGACATCCATAAAAAAAGCCGCTCATGTTTGGCGTCCTTGGAAAACTTGGCCCGTCCGAGATAATAGCCCATCCACACTGCAAACAACGCATGGCTGGATACCGGCAGAAAAGCTCGCCAGATGGCGATATTCGTTCCGTTGATAATAAGGTAGAACAAATTCTCCAACGTAGCAAAACCAAGTGACACCGCAACCGCATAAACAATACCATCGTATGGCTCATCAAATTCCAAATGTTTATAAACCGTAAAATAGATGACCATCCATTTAAAAAATTCTTCCACGACAGCGGATTGGAAAACTTCCGCGACAATGCCATCCCGCCAGTTCCATTCATTCTGCATGATGTACTGGAGCACCATAATCGGTACGACCAGCAGCATACCAAAGATAAACGACCGGATCACCATCGAAATCGGTTCCGGTTCGAGACTGTCACGCAGGTAAAAGTAACTTAAGATGGCGATACCGGGGGCAACTGCCGCGCCGATCAAAGCAATCATCTTTTATTACTCCTTTACACAAGACTATTGTTCATCGTACCATGAATACTGGTTGATGAAAACCCGCTACAGGAGAGAGATCATGTCAAAAAAAATTTTGGTAGTGAATACAGGCGGCACGATTGCCATGTCTGTCGATGACTCAGAAGGCGTAAAGCCATTGGATGATCAAGCAGTCAACAAAATTCTTCCTTTTTTAGAAAAATACGCGGAAGTCACCATGAAAAATGTACTCAACCTGCCTAGCCCTCACATGACACCTGCGATCATGAATCAACTGCGACTCGATATTGAGGAAGCCTTTCAACATGATCACTACGATGGCATTGTCATTACGCATGGGACTGATACGTTGGAAGAGACCGCATACTTTCTCGACTTGACTTTATCGGTTCACGTCCCGATTGTCGTTACCGGAGCCATGCGCAGCAGCAATGAGCTCGGGGCTGATGGTCCGGTCAATCTTATTTCTTCCGTTCGTGCAGCCGCTGACCCCGCAAGCCTGAACAAAGGCGTTATCGTTGTTTTTAATGACGAAATTCACGCAGCACGTCACGTAACCAAGACACATACAAGCAATGTCGCTACCTTCCAATCCCCACAATACGGTCCGATTGGAACCATTGCCAAAAAAAGTGTGCAGTATCACCATTCTCCATTGGATCGTGAGCACTATGCGATTTCCAATGCTGATGCGAATGTTCCTTTGATCAAAGCCGTTGCAGGCATGGACCCTTCCTGGCTTCAATTTTTGCTGGAGCAATCGATTGACGGACTGGTTGTAGAGGCGTTTGGTTTAGGAAATCTTCCTCCCGCTATCATCCCTACCCTGCAGCAACTACTCGACAAAGGCGTTCCCATCGTGCTTGTCTCCCGCTGCTACAACGGCCAGGTGCAGGATATCTATGATTACGAGGGTGGAGGCCGCAAGCTAAAAGAGATGGGCATCATCTTCTCCAATGGCTTAAATGGGCAAAAGGCTCGTCTCAAGTTAATTGTAACACTGCAAAAAACGCGGACTTTCAAAGAGCTACAGCTGTTGTTCGACCAGTAAATCATATGACTTAAGCCTCCTGGTTCTTCAGGAGGTTTTTTTATCTTTGGAAACACTTTGTACGATGCTGTTGTGGTGGGGAGGAAACAGGAGAAAACGCTCAGATTCTAGGGCCACCCGCTGTGGGATTGACTGTACGACTCCATGCAAAAAGCGAAACCGCGTCCAAAGTTGTCCCATCAGGATGTGTTTCAGAGGTGGACGCTTAAAGGCGTGTTTCGTTTTTTGCATTGCGTCTCGGTCGGTGTCCCTAAGATCTTCGCTTATTTCTCCTGTTTCCTCTACGAGCTTCCCATGTTTAACCGAGTTTTAAATGCCTTAAAAGATTGAAGAATGTGATCCGTTACGCTAGAGAAGAATATTTCCAGGCGTAGCGACTTGTGGAGTCCTACCAAGCGGAGAAGGGATTCGCGGGCAAAAGAAACGCAACCGTGCTCCTACCTCGAAGCGGCTACCACTTTTGCGTTTCCCCGCGAATCCCTTCGGAGCGGACAGTCTCAACCCCCAGCAGGACGAAGCCTGGAGCCTAGCCTGGAAATATTCTTCTCTACACCACAGCCACATCCCGCGCCCCAATAAAAAAGGCCCCGCCAAAACGGCGAAGCCATGTTTTCTCAATATATGGAGGGTTGTTTGAAAAATTATACCCAACCGCGGAAGCGAGAAGCCTCAGCCATTTTGCGGGCACCAACCATGTAAGCAGACAGACGCATGTCAATGCGACGAGTTTGAGACATGGAGTATACATTTTCAAACGAACGAACCATTACTTTTTCCAGCTTCTCTTCTACTTCTTCTTCAGACCAGTAGTAGCCTTGGTTGTTTTGTACCCACTCGAAGTAGGAAACAGTCACACCACCAGCACTAGCAAGTACGTCTGGAACCAGAAGAATTCCACGCTCAGTCAAAATCTTGGTCGCTTCCAGTGTAGTTGGGCCGTTTGCCGCTTCTACTACGATTGACGCCTTGATGTTGTGAGCATTTGCAGCTGTAATTTGGTTTTCGATTGCTGCCGGAACCAAAATGTCGCATTCCAGTTCAAGAAGCTCTTTGTTGGAAATCGTGTTGTTGAACAGTTTTGTAACTGTACCAAAGGAATCACGACGATCCAACAAGTAGTCGATATCCAAACCGTTTGGATCATGCAGCGCACCGTATGCATCAGAGATACCTACAACTTTAGCGCCTGCATCATGCATGAATTTTGCCAAGTAGCTACCAGCGTTACCAAAGCCTTGTACAACTACGCGAGCACCTTTTACGTCGATGTTGCGACGCTTTGCTGCTTCACGGATGCAAATGGTTACACCTTTTGCAGTAGCTGTTTCGCGGCCATGGGAACCACCCAGCGCAATTGGTTTACCCGTAATGAAACCAGGCGAGTCAAATTCACGGATACGGCTATATTCGTCCATCATCCATGCCATGATCTGTGAGTTCGTAAAGACGTCCGGAGCCGGAATATCTTTAGTAGGGCCCACAAGCTGGCTGATTGCGCGAACGTAACCGCGGCTCAGTCTTTCCAATTCACGGAAGGACATTTCACGCGGGTCGCAAATGATACCGCCTTTACCACCGCCATATGGCAGATCGACGATACCTGCTTTGAGGCTCATCCAGATAGAAAGTGCTTTAACTTCATCCTCAGTAACTTCCGGGTGGAAACGAATGCCCCCCTTGGTCGGACCTACTGCATCGTTGTGCTGTGCACGATAGCCCGTAAATACCTTTACTTCGCCATTATCCATGCGAACCGGAATACGTACAGTCAAAACGCGTAGCGGTTCCTTCAAGAGTTCAAACATCGATTCTTGGTAACCTAGTTTCTCCAGTGCTTCCTTGATCACCGTTTGAGTTGAATGGAGCAAGTTCAATGATTCTTGCTTTTCTTTCCCTTCGGTGCTTTCGGTTACCACGTCTTGATTACCCATTACTTACCACCTCAAAAATGTTTTCGGTCAATGCCGCCTTTAGTATACACGCTTGTATCATTTATGAGAAGCTTAAAAATGTTTTTTTTCCATTTCGAAAACGTTTTCGTGCCTTGTTTTGCATAATCATTCAATTATTTACCAATCATTTCTGAAACCGCTTTTACAGGATGCATTTTTACAAACAGCTTCAAAAACGCGTCCCATCATGCTTATATTGTCCCCAAACTTGTTTCTTTCATTACGGAATTAGTGGATTTATGCCATAATGGAAAAAGTAAAGGTGGAAGTTTATTCATGGAGGTGTTTTTATGAAAAAAAAGTCTATTTTGTTTGTTTTTGCCCATCCCGATGACGAAACGTTTGCTTGTGGGATTTCCATTTCCAAATATAGTAAAACAAAAAAGGCCAGCACTCATTTATTGTGTGCAACAAAAGGGCAAGCAGGGAAAGCTGGTGAACCACCTTTATGCACACCGGAAGAACTCCCTCGTTTTCGCGAGCAAGAGCTTCGCGACGCTTGCGCCATACTCGGTTTCGATCAGGTAGAAGTCTGGGAATACCAGGATAAGTTCCTAAACACAGTGCCCGTAGATGAGCTTGTTACTCGAATCCACCAAGCCATTCAGCAGACTCAACCAGAGATCGTCGTCACGTTTGCACCACACGGCATCTCCGGACATCCTGACCATTTGGCGATTAGTCATGCTACCACTCAGGCTGTCCTTTCTTTAGGCCCAGATACGAGCGTGCGAAAGTTTTACTATGCAACTCGTTCATCCGAGGAAGGATTTGGTACGATAAAGCCTCCGTTTACGGATCCACTCGAGAGCATTACGACCATCATTCACGGTCCTGAATACATGCCACAAGTAGCAGATGCCTTGCGGGCGCACAGAACACAGCACCTATCAGTAGAGCGTGTTTTCCCAGGTGTAACAAAAGGCGAGCATTATTCTGTTCCGCCAAACAATCATTACATCTTGGCTTGGCACAGCCTTCCGAACTATACCATTCAGGGTAAAGAGGCTGATTTTTTTGATGGCCTAGCATAATCTGTACAGACAGCAACAGCACCTAGTTGGTTGACTAGGTGCTGTTTTATATTCCCAGACATTTCTTTTTCGATTACGTGAAATGCCTGCATATTTCTTTTACAGCATCGTCGGCAACGATCACTTTCCCGTATTCTTCCAACACATAAATCGTTATCGGCGTCGCTTCTCCGTACTCAGAGAGGATCGCAATTAACTTGTGATAACGCTCCTGATCCAAGTCGACTTCCTCCAGCACCAGGTGATATTTTCCCTGGTAGAAGTAGGCAGCTCCGCCATTGGTCAAAAGGGCGTTAATGCGATGGGCGGCTTCAACCATATGCTCAAAGTCCCGGAAGGCATACATGATCAAGTCGCTTTCTTCCAATGTGACCTCTAGCTCGTATACATCCTCGTCTTCGAATTCTTCCTCTTTGCCGTCCTTTGAGCCCGTCTTGCCACGTGTTACGATTACGACCATTCCCTGAGCTGGCAAGGCGAACACTTCAACTGCAACAGGCCCTGATACCTCAAACCCTAATTCGTGATAAGCCTGTTCCATCATGTCGTTGAACAGTTCATGAACTTTAGGAATGTCACGCCACATGTCTTCTTTTTCTATCCCGCGCTCTGAGAGGTCGTCAAAAGTTAAAAAGATTCGTATTTTATCTTGACCAAGGCGTTCAACACGCATGACTGTCCCTCCTCGCCATCCAGTCGTACTACAAAATATGATGGTAAGCCTGTAAGAGTTCTCCACATTCTCCGGCGAATACCTGTTGGCATTCATCCATTTTTTGATGGACTGGAAAATACGGGGTAGTCCTATCATATCACATTTAGTTACTGGAACAAAGCTACCATGACACCTACGCAACATTCGCCTATCAATGTCGAATCAACTCAAGAAAAAAGAAACTTTGTTGTTGCCTGTCATTTCCTGCGCTTTCCCAGGAAAAGTTCCCCTTCATGCTTCTTCTTATGTATTTATATTTGGCTCTGCTAGTTCGGGTTCCTTCTCATTCATAAAGGTTTGTACATGAAAAAACGCCCAGAATCAGGCGTTTTTCTAGGTCTCATATTCACGCAGTCGCTTTTGAATCCAAATAGCCGCCTGTGTTCCATCCCCCATGGCAATCGACACTTGTTGAGAATGCTCATTAATATCGCCAACAGCCCATATGTTGGGATGATCAGTTTCTTTTGTTCGTGGATTCGAATGGATGTGGCCCTTTTCATGAATTTGCACGGAAAAACCACGCAAAAGCTCTGTCAAAGCGTGAGCACCCGGAAAGGCAAGAAATGCTCTTTCAGCATACAAGCGTTCGCCTGATGAGAACTCGATTTCTTGCAATTGTCCACCTGTATGATGAAGGGTACATACTTTTTCCTCTCGATATATAATCCCTCGCTGGCTCAGTCCAGAGACAACCTGCATATCCACCTGCACCTGTGCATGGTTAATGACTGTTAAGCTGTTTGTATAATAAATAAGTTCGTCTGCCATCGAAACAGCGTGCAGGCCTGCTCCAATGATTGCCGTGTCTTTCCCGACTGTTTCATAGCCGTCACAGTCGGGACACAAGAAAATCGATATTCCTACACAATCGGAGAAGCCAGGGATTGTTGGAAACGGGTCGCGAATGCCGGTGGCCAATACCAGCGTTCGCGAAGTAAGCGTATGTATGCTACTTTTCGTACCTATCGTAAATAAGCCGCTTGAGTCAGTAGCAAGCTTTGTTACCTCATCTGTTATCAAGATTGCGCCGTATTTTTGTGCTTGTTCCCTGCCCGCTTGACGCAAAAAATCGCCACTAACCCCCTCCGAAAATCCGAGAATGTTTCGGTAGGCTTTGGCGACTGTTGATCGACCACCCGGCATGTCAATGACTGCTACGCGTCGAAGGCATCTAGCTAGTTGGATTGCAGTTTGAAGCCCTGCAATCCCGCCGCCGACAATGACCGTATCATACTCCACTTACATCCACCTGCTTATCTTTTTCCCGATAGCATTGCCAGTGGAGCACGATCTCATTACTGAACGAGGGGAACCCATACAATTTTTCCTTCAACAAGCCCTGCTTCTGAATGAAGTCCGTTATATCTTGCGATTCTTCCTACGTTCGAATTATTACCATAGTACTTTCGTGACAGCATAAACAACGTTTCACCCTTCTTCACCACATGCTTGACGACCTTCGATTTTGGTGTAGGCGGTGTTGAAGCTTGTTTGCCTGGTGTAGCTACTTTACTAGTAGAAGTTTGGGCTGGGACTGTGCTCACAGCAGGTGTCTGTACGCTTGTGGTCGCCTTTACTACAGGCTCAACTGGTTTTGATTCGGTCGTTTTCGCCTTGGCAGGTGGGTTGGTCACGCTTGCATTCGGATCAGGGGTAGCAGCAAGAACGACGGATACAGGCTCCTTTTCTCCTGCCTTGCTTCCTGGTGCAATCGTACTCGCTTTACTAACTTCTTTCACTTCAACACTACCAGAAGCGGCTGACTCGTGTAAGACATTGGCCCTGTACAACTCAAGACCAATCAACCCGAAAAATACGAATCCAAACAAGTACAATCCCGGTTGAATCCACTTTTTAAACGAGAACGACGCTTTAGGGCGAGTATGTCGGGAGCGTCGGGGTGGTAATGGATTATGCTCGAGATTCACTCTTCCTCCCCCTTTTTCTTGATCGTTTTTTGTAAATAAAGTGCTAACATGACGTCAATAAGGATATGAGCCACAATCGAGGGCCAAAGGGACTGATAGTGGGAAAACAAGAGTCCCAAGATCCAGCTTGTACCAAATACACTTATGACCATAAGCGGTTTTTTCAAATAACGTATGTGGATCAGTGTAAAAATAAGGCTGCTCCAAAAATTCCCGGTAAGCGATTGAATGACTCCACGGAATAGCCATTCCTCTCCCACCCCTACTATCATACAGACGAGAATCGTAGTGGATGGTAACATGGCCCCAAAAACTTTCTCATTGATACTGCCATCATCTTGCCATCTCTTAGGCAAGTACCGATCCATTGCAATACTCGCGATAATAATACCTGCGGCTACAAACACGGCCCACAGCACGGCATTCCAGCCTGGCCATGTAAACAAGGACAGAGTAGCATCCCAGCCCAGCACCCATAAGCTACCGCCAGCAGCCACTGCCATCACGATTCCTTGTGTCAACCATAGATTCAGCCGAAGAGTGGCTTCATCCACCTCTAGCCGATCTTCCCTCACTTGATGTTTCGCTCCTTTATTTGTTCGGCAAAAGAGTGTCTAACGCCTGCCGCAAATTCCATTTGATTTGTTCATTCTTAGCGATTGCATTATCATTCGTTTGGAAATATGCATCCTTAGTTAGACCACATTTCTTACAGCAGTACAGATCATATTGATGATCATCTTCTTTGAAATACGTATTGATGCTCACACGCAAACAGTTTTCTCCTCTTACGTAAGACACCATTTCTGCCAGCTTTTTTTGCTTAAAGCTTTTTCTTTTTTCCGTTTCCTGCCAAATGATTTGTGCCTTCGGATACGATTCTCCCGCAGCGGCAGCTTCGTATGAGGCCAGCACTCTTTCCGCATAAAAGGCAAGGAGTGCTCCCATTTCTTCGGATATGTCCATCATCGCCAAGGCCTCGTTCGTCAAGGGTACTCCGGTTTTGCATAACTGCTCATATTTTTGAACTTGCGCTTGTGTCGGGTACTCCTTCTCCAGCATGTGCTGATGAATCTGCCAATCGTCCCACGAAAATAAAAGTAGCGCATACCCAGGCTTGCCGTCACGGCCGATCCGCCCGATTTCTTGTGCGTATGCCTCCAAACTAGCTGGCATTTGATAATGGATGACGTAGCGAATATCTGGCTTGTCGATTCCCATCCCAAACGCATTCGTTGCAATAATAACATCCAGCTCTCCCGCGAGAAATTGGGATTGGATCAGCATTCTCTCCATGCTGTTCATGCCACCGTGGTAGCCGTGCACACGCTTTTTCCCATCGAGTTGATAAGAGGCTGCCAATACATCTACCGCTTGTCGCGTGCTGCAGTAAACGATCCCAGGGCCCTGCAAACGATCCATCTGATCAAATACATACGAACGCCTGTCACTTTCCTCCGCAACTTCAACCAGATCATAGGCGATATTCGCCCGATTAAGAGACTGCAATACGATGTCTTCTTTTTCAATAGAAAATAAGCTGCAAATTTCTTCACGAACAGTCGCCGTAGCGGTTGCCGTCACAGCCAGAACAGGAGGTGCTCCCAATTGTTTCACGACTTTTGGCAATCGCAAGTAATCTGTGCGAAAATCATGTCCCCATTGCGAGATGCAATGCGCTTCATCAATAGCGATCAGAGACACCCTCGCCCGCTTTAACACTTGTTGGACGTAGGGCTGTTGAAGCTTTTCCGGAGAAACATATAACAGCTTGTACGCACCTTCTGAGAGCCCTTTTAAGATTTCGCGGGACTCAGTCGGTTCCTGCATGCTGTTCAAATAGGTAGCTGGAATTTTTTTTCGTGCTCGAAGCTGCTGCACCTGATCGACCATCAAAGAGATCAACGGGGAAACCACGACGGTGAGACCCGGCAAAAGCATTGCTGGCAGCTGATACGTCACTGATTTCCCGCCACCTGTTGCTAATAACCCGAGAACACTTCGTCCATGCAATAGACGTTCAATAATGGACTCCTGACCGGGGCGGAATGAGTCGTATCCAAAATGCAGCTTTAATCTGTCGTACATGAGCTGTTTATTCATTTTGTCCCCCTTGTCGCTCGTGCCAATGCCAATCGGATTTGCAAATACGTTACGGACGCTTCCAATTGATCCTTGATGAGCCGGAGTCTGCTTGTATCGAGGCGCTCACTCGTCTCCACGATCTCTTTTGCCAGCTCATTCGGCAAATATGTTGTCATGTCCCATTCCGGACAGCGCAAGGCAATCTCTACCAAATGATCTTCTATCGTGCTTTCTTTCATTTGTCGTTTCTTCGCTATTTCTTTTTTGTCACAGCCAGTCTGAAGCAGTGCGTACGTTCGAGCAGCACTTTCGGTTAGACGTGGATCAAGCTTATGTGATTCTGTAACAAGTTTTGATAAAAGAGGATAATGATTGCTCTCCGCAAGCAGCGTCTGAATCGACGCGGCAAGCCCGTATCGAAATTGCAGCGTGAGATAGCTACGACTCGTTTGGCGAATCTCTGCTACTTGTCCCATGGTCTTGCCGACTTGGCCTGCTCCTGACAGTTGACAAAACAAAAGCTCCTGCACACTTTCATCCAAAGGCTCCCACAGTCGATACAGCTCGTCAGACAATTGCTGTTTCCAGGCGATTCGCATAGCCCCATCAGCCAATTGATTTTTTACCCAACGCTGTGTCGTCTTGTCCGAAACGACCGGAATGAACCCAAGATCACCATGCTGCATTTGCGAGATCGTCTGCACCATAAGATGAAGCCTGCTCCAAAATGGCTCGATTCTCTCCGCCAAGTCAGACTGGGTAAAAGGTGCGAACCATCTATCAAAGCGATATTTTTGGTACGTATGTTTGGCATGCTCCAATCCTGTATCAGAAAAGGTAAACGTCGGCTTCGAGTTCGTTCCACCTGCATCAACAGGTAAAATCCAGCCCGCCTGAAATAAAGTTGAAACTATTTTCTCCCAATCCTCTCTTGGAAAACGAGAAAACATCCGATAATACGGATAAAGGGTATACAAATGTACATCTTGCAGTGTCTGATTGGCTTTTCTGCCACGCAGTATGTAGTAGGCTGATTGCAGCGTTCGTTCATTGGCCAGAGGTAACATGGCATTCAAGGCGACCGCACATAAAAGGTCCTGCTCCTCTGCCGCACTGTTCCGACTGTTCATTGGTACTCCTTACATCATTCTATATTTTTCAACGCTCAAAGTAAGCGAAGTAAACTGCATCATTGTATTTGGAGGATAGTATGACAAAACGATTGAAAAGAACTGAATTTATGATGGCGTACATGATCATCATAACACTTGCATGCACAGTTGGTGGATTTTTTTTCGGGGCCCATTATATGAAGACACAATTGGAATCGGAACAAGCCGCCGTACTCGAAGCAGAGAAAAAGGAAGCCGAAAAAGAAAAACTGCTGCGTGAGCAAAAGCTGTACAACGAACAGGACTTTATCCGATTTTACTATGCCGTTTATGCACCGCTGCTTGATCTGAAACAAGCACATTTTGATACGATGGATAAATGGAATCAAATGAATGAAAATGAACGGACGGATGGCTTGAAGCAACTCAGCAAATTGGCTGAACAGACAAGGAAAGAGCTGGAGAAAAACGTTCCTTTGCCGACGTCACCCATGCTGAGACAAGCTCATGCCACTTTTACGAACAGTGTACGGGCGTATTTGGATAGTATGGAGCAGATTCGTTCCGATCAAAATAATGCTACGCCTGCTTCCATTGGGGCTAGCCTGACACTTTTTCAAAATAATTGGCTAACCGCACAGGAAATGGTCTATCACTCCATTGCTTCATGGGAATCGGCATATGTGGTGAAGCAAGCCATGCCGAAGCAATTACCTGGAGCCGTTAACACCGCGCAGTGGAAGCAGTATCCGTTCCATTACCGCACCTATCTCGCAGCTGTGGCCATGTCGGCAAGCAATCAATGGAGCAGCTATAATCCTGAGGACCTGACTGCAAGACTTGATTTACTCATCGCATCTAACGAAGTTCAAGCACTAGGAATCAAGGATTTAGCCGCTGCCGTAAAGATTTTGAACGCGACAGATGCAGTATCTGCGGGAGATTTTAAACGCTTAAATACACAGCTCTACTCCGTGTTGAAGGCACCTGAAATCCCTCTTTATAAGTAGTCGTACATTTTTAGACTGATTCAATCTTGAAATCTTGTCACCAAGAGCATACAATGATCTATGATAGTGGACGTACCACTTCGGTATGGGAGGTGAAACCACGATGACTACATGGGTAGATAAAGATACTTGTATTGCTTGCGGTGCTTGTGGCGCCACGGCTCCTGACGTATTTGATTACGACGATGAGGGCCTTGCGTTCAACAAGTTGGATGACAATGCTAACAGCGTTGAAATCCCGGATATCCTGCATGACGATGTTCGTGATGCTGCTGAAGGATGCCCGACCGACTCTATTAAAGTGGAATAGTATTCCATCTACTAATGGAAGAGACCTCTTACGTACTCCGGTATGTAAGAGGTTTTTCATTATGCTCTCCTCTCCTCCTCTGAACGAATGATCGACAATTTCCCGTTCTTTCTTTTGAGATTTTTCGGTAAGATAAAAACAACAGCAAAAACCGAACATTAAAACGCGTTTTTTCCATTTTTTGTGATGTCAATATCTTAATGTTCGTGTTTTGGTCATTTTTATACTGTTTTCAACATGAATTAGAGTATTATTCACGAACGATAACCGTTTTAAAATAATTAATGTTCATTTTTTCTCGTTTTTCTTCTTGACGGTGTTATTTTGACGTGATATCGTAAGTACAAATCTTACGAAACACCTTATAAAACAACGGCGTTGACGAAGAAACGCTGTGATCGAGAAATCCCCAGAGAGCCGATGGTTGCTGCGAATCGGCGTTTTCTCCCACGGTTAAGCACTTCTGAGCTGCTGCGTTGAAAAGAGGGTTCACCATCCCAGTAGACGCAAACGGTAGATCCGTTATCTCTTTTAGGTCATGTACCTACCAAGGCTCTTTTTTGAGAAAAAAGGAGCGAATGAGGGTGGCACCGCGAAGCAAAGCCTCTCGTCCCTCACTGTTCTGTAATAGGAGCAGTGTGAGAACGGGAGGTTTTTTTGATATGCACATATATAGGAGGAGAAAACCATGTTTGCAGACAAAATGATCTTGAGAATCCCTGGTCCTACACCCATTCCACCACGTGTTCAAACAGCAATGAGCCAACCGATGATTGGACACCGCAGCGGCAAGTTCTCCGCTCTTTTCGCCCGTACTGCTGAAAGATTGAAGCCTTACTTTGGTACCAAGCAGGACGTATACATCTTGGCAGGTAGTGGAACGAGTGCACTGGAGATGGGCGTCGTAAATACGCTCCAACCAGGCGATGAAGCTGCCGTCCTCGTTAGCGGTGCATTTGGTGAGCGCTTTGCAAAAATTTGCGAGCGTTATGGTATCATCGCCCATCGGTTAGAAGTCCCTTGGGGAAACGCCGTAACACCTGACCTGGTTGAAACATTCCTGCAAAAAAAACCGCAAGTAAAAGCCGTATTCGCCACCTACTGTGAAACATCCACTGGGGTAGAAAATCCGATTGCTGACTTGGCGAAAACAATCCGTACACATTCGGACGCCCTCTTCATTGTCGATGCAGTAAGCAACCTCGGTGCGGTTCCATGCGAAATGGACGCTTGGGGTGTCGATATCGTGGTAACCGGCTCGCAAAAAGCTTTCATGCTGCCAACAGGCCTTGCCTTCCTCGCTGCAAGTGAACGCGCATGGCAAGTGATTGAGCAAAACAAATCGCTCGCCTTCTATTTGGACCTGAAAGCATACCGCAAGAGCCTGGCAGAGCAAACAACTCCGTATACGCCCGCTGTATCCCTCATTTTCGGTCTCGCCGAAGTATTGGATATGATGGAGGAAGAAGGCTTGCCAGCTATCGTAAAGCGCCATGAACTGATGAGAGACATGACTCGCGCAGCGATGAGGGCATTAAACATCAAACTGATGGCCGAAGATCAGTACGCATCGACAACCGTTACTTCTTGCGATCCTGAGGGTGTCTTTCATGCAGAAGCTCTCCGCAAAATGTTAACGCAGCAATTCAACATCACGATTGCTGGTGGCCAGCAGCACCTGAAAGGCAAAATTTTCCGCATCGGGCATATGGGGTATTGCGAGCCATTGGATGTCCTGCAAGTCATTTCCGCCATCGAATTGTCGCTTCACCAAATCGGTGCCCCAGTTGAGCTGGGTGCTGGTGTAAAAGCTGCTCAGGAGGTGCTCATTGCACATGTATAAAGTACTTATTACCGACCCACTTAGCGAATTTGGAATTCAACAGCTCTTGGACGCTTCTGATGTAGAAGTTGTTCGTCAAACAAACCTCTCCCCTGCCGAACTGATCGATGTGATTGGCGATTACGATGCACTCCTCGTACGCAGCCAAACCCAGGTAACAGCAGAAGTACTCGCTGCCGGCAAAAAGCTGAAGGCAGTCGGCCGTGCAGGTGTTGGGGTCGATAACATTGATATCAACGCTGCCACCCAAGCAGGTATTCCCGTCATCAACGCTCCAGATGGCAACACCATCTCTACTGCGGAGCATTCGTTTGCCATGCTGATGGCTGTCGCTCGTAACATCCCTCAAGCTCACAAGAAGCTGGTAGACGGTACATGGGATCGCAAAAGCTTCCAAGGGGTTGAGCTGAACAACAAGGTACTGGGAGTCATCGGTATGGGCCGTATTGGTTCAGAGGTTGCGAAGCGTGCAAAAGCATTTGGTATGTCCGTCATGGGCTTCGATCCTTTCATGACCGAGGAACGTGCAGAAAAGATGGGTGTAACCAACGCAACTGTCGACGAAATTTGCCGCAAAGCAGATTTTATTACCGTCCATACTCCGCTGACAAAAGAAACCCGCCATATCATCAGCACGCGTGAATTCGCGAAAATGAAAGATGGCGTTCGCTTGATCAACTGCGCTCGTGGGGGAATCATTGACGAGAAAGCTCTCTACGAGGCGATTACCGCAGGAAAAGTCGCAGGAGCAGCTCTGGATGTCTTTGAAGAAGAACCACCAGTAGACAACCCTCTCGTCGGTCTGCCACAGGTAGTAACGACTCCACATCTGGGAGCTTCGACCATTGAAGCACAGGAAAACGTGGCCGTAGACGTATCGGAAGAAATCCTGAAAGTTCTACGTGACGAGCCATTCAAAAACGCCGTGAATTTGCCTTCGATCCCTGCACACGTTATGGAAAAAGTCCAACCGTACTTTACGTTGGGTGAAAAGCTGGGCCACTTCCTTGCCCAAGTGACAGTAGGTTCCATTTCGGAGATTTCGATTAAATATAGCGGTGAGTTGACGGATGTAGACACGTCCCCGCTGACTCGCACAGTCCTCAAAGGCGTGCTGTCCTTCCGTTTGGGCGAGGAAGTCAACTATGTGAATGCCCCGATTCTAGCAAAAGTGCGCGACATAACCGTAACAGAGCAAAAGGCAGCACAAAACAAAGGCTTTACGAACTTACTGACCGTTAGCTTAAAAACGACGCAAGAGACACGCACAGTGGCTGGAACGCGACTCAATGGTTACGGTGCGCGTATTGTGAAAATTGACGACTTTGCGATTGACGTAGCGCCGGAGGGCTACCTCCTCTACATTCACCATAATGACCGTCCAGGTGTGATCGGGCGTGTCGGTTCCATCTTGGGTGAAAACAGCGTGAACATCGCAACGATGCAGGTAGGACGCCGTGATATTGGTGGAGACGCGATCATGATGCTCTCTGTCGACAAACCATTGACGCCAGAGCTTCTCGATACGATGGGCGAGCTAGCAGAAGTGAAAAGCGTTACACAAATCGAGCTGTAGGTTCTCCCTTCCGCACGAGAATAGACCTGGCCCTATGCCGGGTCTTTTTCTTTACCCTTATTTTGGTTAGAGCTATAATAGGACAAGATAATTCTACACACCAAGGAAGGAGCTTCTTATGACGAACCAGGCATTATTCGCTATTGGTATCTTTTTAGTTACCTATGCATTTATTATTAGCGAAAAGTTACATCGAACCATCGTCGCCATGTCTGGCGGAATTCTCATGGTCTTGTTCGGGATCGTTACACAAGAACAAGCAATTCACCATATCGACTTTAACACGCTCGGCCTACTTATTGGGATGATGATCTTGGTTGCCATTACGGCACAGACTGGTGTATTCAAGTATGTGGCCATCCGTGCGGCAAAGGTCGCAAAGGGTAAACCGATTCGCATCCTTGTTTACCTGAGCTTGATCACGGCCGTTGCCTCTGCCTTTTTGGACAACGTTACCACTGTACTTCTCATCGTACCTGTGACGTTTAGCATCGCCCGCCAGCTTGAGCTTAATCCGATTCCTTTTTTAATCAGTGAAATTATCGCTTCTAATGCCGGAGGAACCGCTACGCTGATCGGTGACCCCCCGAATATCATGATTGGCAGCTCTGTACCGGAGCTTGATTTTATGAAATTTCTTGTGAATTTGAGCCCAATTATCATCGTGATTCTCGCTGTAACGGTTGTTTGCTTGGTCTTGATTTACCGTAAACAGCTAGTAACGTCACCTGATTTGAGTGCAAAAATCATGCAGTTAAATGAGCGCGATGAAATTACCGACAGCCGTTTATTGAAAAAGTCCTTGACCGTGATGGGATTGACCATTATTGGTTTCATGCTTCATGGGGCCCTTCATTTGGAGTCGGCAACGATCGCTTTAACTGGAGCTTTTCTTTTGCTCCTCCTTACTGGAGAGCATTATTTGGAAGACGCGATCAGCAAAGTCGAGTGGAATACGATTTTCTTCTTCATCGGTCTGTTTGTTCTCGTCTCTGGGTTAGTGGAAACAGGTGTGATCAAAAAGCTCGCAACGGAAGCGATGAATCTGACGGGTGGAGATCCATTGAATACCTCCCTGTTGATCCTCTGGTTGAGCGCAATCGCCTCTGCTTTTGTCGACAATATCCCGTTCGTTGCCACCATGATTCCGATGATCAAGGAAATGGGAGCTCTCGGGATCACCAACCTGGAGCCTCTTTGGTGGAGCCTTGCACTCGGGGCGTGTTTAGGAGGAAACGGGACCTTGATTGGAGCGAGTGCCAACGTGATTGTTGCTGGCTTAGCTGCAAAGGAAGGACATCATATCGGCTTTTTCAGCTTTATGAAGGTCGCCTTCCCGTTGATGATCCTGTCTATCTTGATTGCCCATGTCTACGTGTACCTGCGCTATTTTATTTAGTGAGGAGGAACCCCTATTGTTCCATTACACCTTTAATAAAGAAGAAATTGAGATCAAGGAACAAATTTCACAACAAGATGCTACCTACCACATAGTCGTTAAATCCGAGTCCATGCGAGCACGTGTCAAAGAGGTACGTCGTTATTTTGAGGGGAACAAAGACTACACGGATGTCCTGTTTTTTTCACGAGAGGATGGTTCTTTCGAAGTAATCGTACGTCACAACATGATAGAATCCTTTTTGATTCACGCCTTTCGCTTCAAATGCTTGCAATCGATTTGTTGGGAATAAAAAAACTCCGCCGTTTTTACATACGGCGGAGTTTTTCATCTACAAAATGGAAAGGATATCGCGAACATCATCGAGAATAAAATCTGCTTTTTCCTCTTCAAACTTGCTGCGTGCGTCTTGACCAGACAGTCCAGTCAATGTCGCTGCAAACTTGCAACCGATCGAGCGAGCCGCTAGAAAATCTGCGAGAGAATCGCCGACGATCAGCACCTCTTCTCCATTTTCGATTGGCAATGAAAAATGGACAGCATCGCTAATCGGTGCATCGAGTCCGAGCAGCCCTTTTACATAGGAATATGGGTGTGGCTTGGACATCGGCGCAAAGCTAGGAAACGCTTCTTCCGCATCGAGTACGTGAGAGGCAGTTACGACACGGTTCGGGTCGAACCATTCCAGTATGTTCATCTCACGGAGGGGAACATGCGTCTCGATCGTAGGGCGCCCTGTTCCAATTCCCAGTGTGTATCCTTTTTCTTTTAATGTGCGAAACAACTCCACCATTTCTGCAGGCGGTACAATCGGAATCTCGTCTGACAAGAAGCCCTTCTTGCCTGGCTGCATGGTTTCACGACCAATCGATGCCGCCACGCGCTCATCACCGAGATACCATTCTTGAAACGTCTTTTGAATCAACTGCCATAGATCACTATTGCGAGAGAACATTTCTGTTGAAACACCGCAACGCTCTTTTGCAATTTGATTTAAGTAGAGCAGCATTTCTGCTTTTTGTGCGGAACCTTTGGCAAAATCTGCGGTGAACGCTGCGTAGTCTACTTGGAAATCAGGAGCATAAGTGGCTGCCCACTCTTTCACTTTTGCCAGTTGCGGTCGATCAATTTGTTCGACAAGAAGGCTCGTTGCTTCTGGTACTTGCGTTTTAACCGCTTCAATCAAACGAATCAACTGATAGGAAAACGCGAGGAAAACCATGTCCCAGTTGGAGTTGATTCCACGTGACTTGATGAAATTCAGCACTTCATCATGAGCGAAAACTTGCTCGCGCACTCGTCTGATTTGCGCTTCTTCTGGCGCAGGCGTGAATTCCTCGCCTGCAAGCCCTACATACTGCGGGCTGTACAAAAATTCCCACACCGTCAATGCAGAAGCATCAAAGTAACGCTCTTCACTCAACATAACCCCGTCAACATCAAATAAGATCGTTTTGATCATTTCTCTCTACACTCCTATTTGTTTTTATGCAGCATCAAGGCGATTGTAAAAGTCGTTCCCTCACCCAGTTTACTTTGCACACTGATGGTGCCCCCGTGTGCTTCGACAAGGTTTTTCGCGATGGCTAGTCCAAGTCCAGTTCCACCTAGTCGTCCACGTGTGCGAGCCTTGTCTGCTTTATAGAACCGCTCAAAAACAAACGGCAAATCTTCTTGCGGAATGCCACTGCCTGTATCGCTAATCTCAACCAGCAACGTTTTATCCCCCCGAGCCCGAATGGTGACGCTTCCCCCACTGGGCGTATGCCGCAGCGCATTATCGATCAAATTCGTTAGCACTTGCTCCATGCGATCAGGATCAATGAGCACATGCGTGTGCGTCGTCGATATTTCGAGGAAGAGGTGGATTTCGCGTTCTCTCGCCAAATTGGTGAATTTGCGTTGAATGCGTTCCAAATACGGACGCAGTTCCATCGTCTCCTGGAACAATTCAACATGCCCCGCTTCCATCCGCGCCAAGCTGAGCAATTCATTCACCAGCTTGGTCATACGCGCTGACTCGTCATAGATGATCTGTGCCAATTCTTTATGCTCTTCCGGTGTAGCCACGATATCATCCACAATTGCTTCACTGTATCCTTGCAACATGGATAATGGTGTTCGCAGCTCATGGGATACGTTAGCCACAAAATCATTACGCATCTTATCCAGCTTGCGTTCCTGCGTGATGTCCCGAAGAACTGCGACAGCACCACGGATTTGATCCCGATCATTCAAAGGTACCATGACAACGGACCATATCCGCCCTTGAACAGGGATATCCTCTGTCACTTCCTGTCCGGTTTGCAAAACCTGCTGATAGAACGAGAACAACGGCACAGGTTCATCCGAATGCTCGAAATCCCAATCTCGCAGGAATCGTTCTGCTGGAGGATTCGTTACGGCCAGCTTGCCGCTCGCATCTATCATCACAACACCATCTACCATACTTCTAAGAACACTCGCCAGCTGCTCCTTCTCTTTGGACAGTGCATCGACTAACTGATTGAGCTTGCTTGCCATCGTATTAAACGAAGCCGCCAGTTCACCTGTCTCGTCTTGAGTCCTGATCGGGATTTCAGCATGAAAGTCCCCTTCCGCAATGCGATGCGCCGTTTCTTTCATCTGACGTAATGGAATCGTAAGACGCGATGAGAGGAAAAAGGCGAATACTGTAGTAGAGACGAATCCGATGACGCCCACCACAAAGATTAAAAATCTGACTTCACTAACCGTATCATCAAAATCTTCAATCGCCTGATACATGACCACTGCGCCCGTTTTCCCTGCTGCCATTTCTAAAGGCACGGCGACCGCAAGCAGTTCATGCTTGTTATTCGTGTGATCAGCGGAATTCTGCACATCAATATAAATCGTTTTGGGAGCAGGATGCTTACCTGCCAGCGCTTCTGGCAAATGCAATGCAGGATTTTGGAGCAATTGCTCTACTGGAATACGAGGGAGTCCAGCCCCCTCGCTCATACCGACTTGCTTGCCTTTTTCATCTAAAATGACCATGCCCGTATGATGGACCAAGCCAAACCTGGAAGCCATCTCCATAGCTGCTGTCATATCCGGACTCTGCGCCAAACCGATTGCGATGCCATCTGCCAGATCGTGCAAATTCTTCGACTGCCGATTGCTATAAAAGCTGTCAAAAGATTGAACGAGCAACAAACTAAAGATCGTCAAGACGAGAGCAAATAAGGCAATAATGGTCATCCATAGCTTTCCGACTACACTGCGAAAAATAACGTCCACTTTACTTAGGCACCTCAAGCTTGTATCCGACGCCCCAAACCGTGGCGATCATATTGGCAGCTTGCGGAGAAACACGGTTCAATTTTTCGCGGAGACGCTTGATATGCGTATCCACCGTGCGCAAATCGCCAAAGAACTCGTAGTGCCACACATCTTTTAACAACTCTTCACGCGTAAACACTTTATCCGGCGACAATGCCAGGTAGTGCAGCAGCTCATACTCTTTTGGAGTCAGGCTCACCTCTTGGCCGCTTGCGATGACTTTGTGAGCATCGTGGTCAATCGTCAATTCCGGGAAAACAAGGACAGAATGACTGTTGAACGTCTCTGTCTTCAAATAAGCTGTCGCGGAAGAGCGACGCAGAATCGCTTTTACCCGGTACATGACCTCACGCGGGCTGAACGGTTTCACGACATAATCGTCTACCCCTGCTTCAAACCCGTGAACGCGGTTCGTTTCTTCCCCTTTTGCCGTCAGCATAATAATGGGGGTTGCCTTGAATTCGCGAACACGCTGGCATACCTCGATCCCGTCCATTCCTGGCAGCATCAGGTCGAGCAAAATGATATCATAGTCACTTCCTACAGCCATTTCGACTGCTTGCTCTCCATTATCTGCTTCATCAATCAGAAAGTTTTCTCTTTCCAAATACATTTTCAGAAGTCTGCGAATGCGTTCTTCATCATCCACTACGAGAATACGTGCCATTTTTTCCATCTGGAACACCTCTTGCTCTCATAATATCGTAAAACCGTTAGAAGATAGTCCAAAAAGCTGGTAGTAAAACCAGCTTTTCGAGGATATTCTACACCCCAGCGTAGGAGTGCAAACCAGCAATGACCAAGTTGACCACGACCAGTGTAATCAAAATAATGACGAACCCGATGACGGACATCCATGCTGATTTTGCACCGATCCATCCTCTGGATAGACGCAAGTGCAAGTAGGCACTGTAGAAGAGCCAGACAATTAAGGCCCATACTTCCTTCGGGTCCCAGCCCCAGAACCGTCCCCAAGCCTCTTCTGCCCAAATCATCGCAAAGATAAGGGCCCCGAGAGTAAACACCGGATATCCGATACTGATAGCTCGATAACTGATCTCATCCAGAAGCTCAGGATCGACACTCTCAACGGAAGGCTTGATTGCAGCCCCTAATCGTTTTCGGAAAATCAAACGCAATCCGCCATACAGAATTACCCCTGTAAGGACTGACCACAGCATCGTGTTCAATTTGCGTGCGGCGTCTTTTCCCTCCATCCAGGTAGGCGCCTCAAAGAGTGGTGACATTGGACCTTCCTTGATGATGGTTGAATCAGTAGGTGCCACAATTGCTGGCAGAATGTACTCCACTTTCGGTTTTACCATCTGTCCTGCTGCATTCATTTCTTCTTTCTTCATCTCAAATACCGTCTTTTGATCCATACGAGCGAACGTAGAATCCATCAAAATGAATCCAACGAGCATGAGGACCACAGCCAGCACAATCTCCAGCCATTTCGTACTTTTCGTCGAAATATGCTGCGGTACAGTACGGATCAAATACATCAAACCCGCTGCGAAACCAACCGCCAAAATCCCTTCACCCAGTGCAGCAGTTGTCACGTGAATGTGCAGCCAGTAGCTCTGCAAAGACGGAATCAATGGGGTGATTTCCTTCGGGAACACGTACGAATACGCGAGCATGATAACCCCTAGCGGAAGTACGAACGCTCCAATCGAGGTCAGCTTGTAGATCCGGTAAATAATTAAGTAGGCCAAGATAATACAGTAATCCAGGAATGCCATAAACTCAAACATGTTACTCGTCGGGCTATGGCCGCCAGCAATCCAGCGAGCAATCACGTACCCTGTTTGCGCCAAGAAACCGATAACGGCTAACCAATACGCAATCCGTCCATAGCGCTCTTCATGTTGTTTGGGATCACGCCCTGCCCAGTTTTTACCCGTCACGGCTACAGCGAAGACGATAGACGAGATGACGTAGAGCAGAAACGCGATATCCAGTAACCAGTCACTCAGTTGAATGAGCTGCACGTTGTTAGTACCCCCTTTGAAGCTTTAGGCCTTGGCCTTCGTTTTATCTTCTATCGTGACAGGGAGCTCCGCTTGTTTAACCAGCCCTTCTACTTCTCTACGTAGACCGAACCAGTTTTTATTCGTGTGAGCTGCTACCAAGATACTTCCCTCTTGCGTCTGTACCCAAACCCGACGATGTTGCCAGAACACACCGATTGCAACGCCTGCAAGGAAAATGAATGAACCGAAATAAATCAGTGGCAATGCTTTGTCCACCCGTACATTCAGCCCTGCAATATCGATTAAATCAGGCATTTTGATGTCGAGTCCGTAACGCGGATCATTTTTCTGTGTAAGAATGGTTCCTTCTAGATAAACCAATTTTTCGTTATAATTGCCATTCTCTCCAATGAGTTCCAATGCCACCATCGGATTTTTAGGCAAATTGGTTTTCGTCGCCGGCTTCCCGTCTTTTCCCATAATAAAATCGGGGAAGTAATCTAAAATCCGTACCGTGAATCCATCCGCAATGGTTTGCTCGGGCTGTGGATTGTACAGATCAATTTTGATAAGGCCGATCTCTTTTTTATTGTTTTTCAAATCGACCACTGTAAAATTAAGCGCTCCAAGCTGCATCTCTTGCACGCCGCTCTGATAAATGTAGAGGCTGTCCTGTTCCATCGGATGATTCACGACGATCGGCCCCTTCTGTACTTCTACCAAATCCGGCTTTTTCCCTGGAACGTCAGCGTTTTTATTTTCATACAAAATGGCCTCTGTCTGGTAGCTCTTCACGATGGCTCCGCCCTTAAGCTCCAGTTGCTCCGGCATTTCTTCTTCCGACCAATACTCTGTCGTGTAGTTCTCGTTTTTTATGTAGTAAGGGGTATTCGGAATCGCTATTGTTTGTCCCTCACGCACCCAGACGTACTCGTCCAAGTAAAAGCCAGGCAGGCTTCGCATCAGGGTACCGACCAAAAACAAGATCAGTCCAATGTGATTAATGTAAGGACCCCAACGGCTAAAACGGCCTTTTTCAGCCATAATCGCCCGTTCCGTGCGGAAAATGCGGTATCCTTTTTCTTTCAATGCAAGAGCAGAGGCGTCCAGTATCGCTTCCTGATTGGCTTCTGGAGCAAGCTCACCCTCTGCAAACAGCTTCTGCCCTTTCAAAAAGGACTTGTGCTGGTTCAATCTAGGCTTCTTTAACGCTTTATACAGCGGTACTACGCGGTCCAGACTACAGATAACCAGGGACGTACCGAGCATAACCAGAAGCGTCACAAACCACCAGGACGAATACATATTGTGAAATCCTAGGCCGTAGAAAATCGTTCCCAGCGTTCCATATGATTCCGTATAAAAACGGGCAACATCTGCTTCTGTCGGTACGGGAACCGGTATGTACATTTGTTGCGGAAAGATGGTTCCGACTGCGGACGCCACCAAAATGACAATAATGATACCGATTGCAATTTTGACCGAAGAAAAAAAGTTCCAGACTCGATCGATTACCTTCGTCTTATTCGTTTGAGAACGTCTTGCCATTCCTTCATAACGCATGTCAGGAAACGATGTCTGCTCGTGGACTTCCACATTCAAAGGCTTCCCGCAAGACTCACAGAGCAGCGTCCCAACCGGGTTGGTATGACCGCATTCGCATTTTCTCTGATCCATCATTGCTCCTCACTTACGGCAAGATTTTTGTTATTTTCGACTCAATCATCGCTTCATCTAACTGCCCAATAAAAATTTCTTGCACTTCTCCATCTGGGTCGATGAAAAAGGTCGTCGGAATCGGACCGATTCGATACAGCTTGGTAATTTCCGATTGACGATCGAGCAAAATAGGGAAGTCAATCCCGAACTGCTTCACGAATGGTTCTACGGCAACTGGCGATTCTCCGATATTGACGCCGACTACAACCAATCCCTTATCTTTAAACTTCGTGTATTGCTCTTGCAATGCCGGCATTTCCTTCTTACAGGGTTCACACCACGTGCCCCAGAAATTAAGGATAACGCCCTTTCCTTTCAAACTTTCCAGAGTCAGCTCTGGTCCATTCAGTTGCTCCAAACTAAAATTCGGAGCATCGCTTCCTACTTTCACAGCACCGGGGTCCTTCACAAAGCTGGAATAGAGTGCAAAGACCAGCGCTACAAGCAAAACACCCAATACCGCGATCCTGACATATGTACGATTGCTTTTGTTCATGACGCCATACTCCCATCTACTGCTAATAAATTGCATCCTTTTCCCATTCTATTATAGCGTTCCTAGTTTTTCCGACAGCGCACAACTTATGAACAGATTTTGAACGAATCAATGTTTCGACCGCGGGCTGCGTTTCTTTTGAACCAATCCCCGCTTCAAGCTCTCCACTTCCTCATGAGTGAGCTTGCGAAATTCGCCTGGCTTCAATCCATCTAATGTGAGAAAACCTAAACGGATTCGCTCCAATGTCAATACCGGATGGCCGATCGCCTCACACATTCTACGCACTTGGCGGTTTCGTCCTTCATGTATGATCAGTTCTACCAATGCCCTTTGGCTGCTAGACTCTGTCTTCAACAATTTGGACTGACCGGGAGAAGTCATGCCGTCTTCCAAACGAATGCCGGTTGCTAGCTTGTGCACTTTTTCCTGGCTGGGGATTCCCTTTACCCATGCCCGATACACTTTATCGATTTCATAGCTTGGATGTGCCAGCCTGTTAGCGAGCTCCCCGTCGTTCGTCAAGAGCAGCAAGCCGGACGTATCGTAATCCAAGCGACCTACTGGATATACCCGTTCTTTGATTCCCTTCAACAGATCGATAACCACCCGTCTGCCTCGCGGGTCTGTGACGCTTGTAATGACACCCGTAGGCTTGTACAACAAGAGATAGACATGTTGCTCCAGCTTAATCTGCTGTCCATTCACCACAATTTTGTCCTTGAGCGGATCGACTTTTATTCCCTGCTCTCGTACGACTTGGCCATTTACCTGCACCTTGCCTTGCGCAATCAGCTCTTCACAATGGCGACGAGAGGCGACTCCAGCATGCGCCAATACTTTCTGTAAACGTTCCATCGTTGGTTCACCTCTACAACATCATACCCATTCTTACTAGTGTGGACAAGAAAAAGGGAAAAACTTCCCCATATTCACGAGGAAGTTTTCACTGTCTACACGATTTGAATTCTATCTAAGCGAAAATGTAGGAAACAATGAGCAGCGAGAATATGACACCAGCCAGGTCTGACCACAAGCCTACCTTTAACGCATAAGCAGAATTGCGAATCCCAACTGCGCCAAAATAAACAGTTAGGACATACAGTGTCGTATCTGTGCTCCCTTGCATGGTAGCTGCCAGTCTACCCAAAAAAGAATCGGGACCGTACTGCGCAATCAGATCTGTTGCAATCGCAAGGGAGCCTGTTCCCGTCAACGGACGAAGCAACGCCAACGGGACCAGTTCTTCTGGAAAATGCAACAGGTCTAGAAGCGGTTTGAGTGCCCGAAGCAGTAGATCCAATGCTCCTGACTCCCGAAACATACTTACCGCAACCATCATGGCAATCAAGTGCGGGAGTATGCGAATGGTAGTGGTTAAACCGCCTTTTGCTCCATCTACAAACGTCTCGTAGACGGGGACTTGTTTTTGCCACCCATACAACAAGACAAAGGCAATTGTAACGGGAATGGCCCAAAGAGAAAGCAGGGATACCCATTGGTACATAAGGACTCCCCCTATCTGTGTCTTCGTATATGCCGATAACGATACATGCGATCAATCAACAGGGCGACAATAGTGGCAGCAAAGGAAGATAACAGCGTAGTGCCTACGATTTCTACAGGATTCACGGAGCCATACTGCATGCGGATTGCGATCATCGTCGTAGGAATAATCGTAATGCTCGCCGTATTGATTGCCAGCAGCGTACACATGGCAGGCGAAGCGTTCTGCTTGTCTGGATTTAGCTTTTGGAGCTCTTCCATGGCTTTCAGCCCCATTGGAGTTGCTGCATTACCAAGCCCTAGCAGGTTTGCGCTCATATTTGAGAGGATGTATCCCATAGCAGGATGCCCTTTTGGTACATCCGGAAAAAGGACTTGAATGATCGGTGACAATACCCGCGCCAACAACTCAAGGAGTCCCGACTTTTCTGCAATTCGCATCAATCCCATCCAAAAGGCGAGAACACTGAGAAGTCCGAGACAAACGGTTACTCCCGTCTTTGCTCCCTCAAACGCTGCTGCGTTAATTGCTTCCATCCGCCCCGTTATGGCCGCAACGACAATGCTAATGACAATGAGCCCGAGCCAGATGACATTAAGCACTCCACAGCCCCCCTGACACGATGTCCCAAAATGGCTGCCACATTGAGCGTGAAGCTTGCGGAGATGCGAAAGTCGGCGCATCCACGCTAACTAGTAACGGAACCTGCCCAATCATCTTCTCCTTTAAATAGAGTTGAAGAAACCCTGCCAGTTGACCATTCATTTTCGCTGTAACCGTCGATTCTCCCATAACGACACGCTTGTGAATCCCCTCTGCCTCTGCCGTTTGCAACGGATATTGAAAAGCGTTTGTTGTGACGAGATGAGTTCCTGCTTCAAGTGTGACTGGCGTGTCAGGCTTTACCTCCTGCCCTTTTTTGACCAGTTCCTGTAGCGGATAATTCGCAAAGCCCCAATCCATCAGCTTGGCGGAGTCGTTCCAGTCATCAGAAGCATTCAGAGTAATCGTCGCTAGCTGTCTTCCGTCCCGCGTGGCGGAAGATGCCAGGCAGCGCTTCGCGAGTTTGGTGTATCCCGTTTTCACACCATCAGCACCGTTGTATAAATGAAGCATCTTGTTTTTGTTGAGTAGGCGCCGGTCCCACTGTTCGCCTTCCCATGAAATATCCTTGACTTTCGTTGAGACGATTTGACGAAACACGGGATTATGTAAGGCGTAGGCGGACAGCTTTGCCATATCCTCTGCGGTGGAGTAATGCTGGTTACTGTCGTCTAAACCATGCGGATTGGTGAAATTCGTATGCTCCATTCCAATCATCGCAGCTTTTTCATTCATCAAGTAAGTGAATCCAGGCACTGACCCTCCAATGTGTGTTGCGATGGTGACGGCTGCGTCATTGCCAGATCGTAGCATCAAACCGTACAGCAACTCTTCAAGCGTGAGCTTCTCCCCATTTTTCAAGTAGATCGATGAGCCTTCAACCCCTACGGCTTGTGGCGGAACCGTTACCTGTGCATCCAATTTGCCCATCTCGATCGCTACGATTGCTGTCATCGTTTTGGTCAAGCTCGCGATCCTCATTTTTTTCGTACCGTTTTTGGAATAAAGAATCCGTCCACTCTCTACATCGATTAGCGCTGCACCTTCTGCTGACAAGCTAGGTGGAGCTACAGCAGCCTTTACTATCGCTGCCGGCGTAAGAGCCATCTGTATAAAAAGAAAAACGACGAGTACGCCGGACAGATTTTTTCGTATGTTCATAAACGTCCTCCCCAATTGAAAACTTGGGCTCAACCTTGACTATAAGTCAAGAGAAAAGCCGTCGTTATACCACGATACACAGGTTTGTACCATAGTATATGGGGACGAGTCGTATGATAGTACGAAAAACTGTCCGAGCTGTAACTAGTCGTTTGTCGATTCTTCTGCTTTTCCGAATAGCGCTGATGCTTCCAGTCGCGCTTCTTCGATATCAAGATTCACAGGCGGTTCTGGCAAATCCCCCAGTTCCCGTAAACCAAAATGCTCCAAAAATTCTTTGGTGGTCGCGTACAAAATGGGGCGTCCGATCCCCTCTGCTCTCCCCGCTTCGCGAATGAGTTGTTTGGATAAGAGGGTGTTCAGTGCTTTTTCGCATTTAACGCCACGGATTTCTTCAATCTCCGAACGGGTCAGGGGCTGCTTGTACGCAACAATGGCGAGAGTCTCCAATGCAGCTTGGGATAGCGTTGACTGACCTGGCGATGTTGCTAGCCGTTCAAAATAGGGTACATGCTCGGGCAGAGTGGTCAACTGATACGCTTTTGCCACTTCCACGATTTGAATACCGCGTCCTGCCCGGCGGAAGTCAGCTTTCATGTCTTCGATCAAATCGATGACCTCTTCTTCCGACACCTCAGTGATTTCACTGATTTCTTTGGCATCGATTCCTTCATCACCCGAGATGAACAGCAAGCCCTCGATTACGCCTTTCAGCTTGTCATAGTCCATCGGTATGGGCTCCTTCCGTTCCGTTTTCACATATGATGATGTCTTGAAACAATTGATTTTGTACACAGGTAATGTGCTTCGCCTTCATGAGCTCAAGCAAGGCGAGAAAGGTCGTCACAATCTCTGTACGCGTCGCCCCTTGAGTAAACAACTCAGAAAACCGAACCATCCCACCGCTGCGTACCGCTTGACGTATCTCTGTCATCCGATCTTTGATGGAGATCTCGTCACGCGACACCTTGGTTATCGGTTCTTTTTCTTTCGTTTTCTTTACCAGCTTTTCCAGCGCGTTGATCAAATCGTAGAGGGTCACATTCGTTACGGTATGATCCTCTTCACGCGCATACGGGGATAAATTTTCTGCGGGACGCGTAAAAACTTGATTACGACCGATTTCCATTTCTCGCAAGTTCTCAGCAAGCATTTTATAGCGTTTGTACTCCAACAGACGCGCAACCAGTTCTTCACGCGGGTCTATCTCGTCTACATCCATATCGAGGAACTGCTGAAAGACATGCTCCTCCTTTTTGGGTAACAGCATCTTGCTTTTAATAGAGAGGAGCGTAGCCGCCATGACTACGAACTCACTGGCCACATCCAGTTGGAGCTCTTGCATCTTGTCAATCGTCGCGAGGTATTGCTCCGTAATTTCCGCTATCGGTATGTCGTAGATGTCCACCTCAGCCTTGTCGATCAGATGGAGCAACAGATCGAGTGGTCCCTCAAAGGAATCAAGTTTGATGCTGTAAGCCAAAAGTCGTCCCTCGTTTCCGTTAGATGAACACGCTTAATATGTTCACTGCAATCTGTTGAATCCAGGTGCTTACAATAGCAAGCGGAATCCCGAAAATGGTAGAGCTGACACCTGGAATGAAAATCAGCAAGAGCAAGATCCACGGTCCGTAAACTTCATAATGATAATACTTCGCATCCCAACTGCGCGGAGACAAGAAACGCAATATTTTGTAGCCATCCAACGGTGGGATCGGCAAAAGGTTAAAGACAAACAGTGCCGCATTGATGATGATACTAAATTCAAGCGTTGTCTCAATGGCAAAGACTGCTTTTTCATTCATCCCTACCAAGACTCCCGAATATTGGACCAGTATGTACCCGATATAAAACAAGATCGACAAAATAAAGTTAATGATCGGTCCTGCTACCGATACATACACAATCCCTAAACGCTTGTTCCCTCGAAAATGAAGAGGATTGATCGGCACTGGTTTCGCCCAACCAAATGGACCAAACAGAATGAGAATCAAACCAAACGGATCAATATGCGGGATTGGATTTAATGTTAAGCGGCCCTCCGATTTCGCCGTATTGTCACCCAGCTTCCAAGCAACAAAGGCATGCGCCCATTCATGCAAAGTGAAAGCGATAACGAACGCGATCAAGCGAAACGGTACCGTTTTCCAATCAAAGTGAAAAAGATCCATTGCTTCCTCCAATCATGCGCGTTCAAAAAGTCATCTTTTTGAACATCCCCAGATAAAAATCGTCTATCTTCTAGCATACCAGCAGATAGATAGGCTTACAACCCCATTCCCGCTTGATCTAGCATGCATCCTGACGAAAAAACACCGACAAGGTTTCCCTCATCGGTGTTCTTGAAACTTCTATTAGCCTACGTTTACTGTACCCATTTTATCGCCCTGCTTGATTGCATCAACGTGTTCCATACCGGAAGTGACGCGACCAAATACTGTATGTACGCCATCGAGGTGAGGGAAAGCATCATACAAGATGAAGAATTGGCTTCCGCCTGTGTCTTTTCCTGCATGTGCCATGGACAGGTAACCGCGCAGATGTTTGTGTGGGTTTCCTTTTGTTTCACATTTGATGGTGTAACCAGGGCCGCCTGTACCTGTTCCGTAAGGGCATCCGCCTTGTGCTACGAAGCCAGGGATAACACGGTGGAAGGACAGACCGTTGTAGAAGCCTTCGCTAGCCAATTTTTCAAAGTTTGCTACTGTGCCCGGAGCTTCTTGATCGAATAGCTCCAGCTCGATTTGGTTACCATTTTCCATGGTGATGAGCGCTTTTTTCATATGTTGAGCCTCCATACCTTGTAAAGTTAACGTACCCATTCTACCATGGAGAACGATTGACGTCCAATTTATCCCTCGATGCGGATCTGCTCTTCGCCAGGCAGCTCACAGTCGGGAATAAAAACAGTACCCGCCCTCGCTTTTGCCATCATTTTCACGTACGCTGCCTTCTCTGCAACTTGTTCTGCACTGGTGTACTTCCCTGCATATAAGACGACACCTGCCATCGACATCGAGAGCTCCTGACCGTCCCCCATTCTGCGCTTTTCATAAATGTCCGAAAAGTACGGCGTAAAAGCATCCATAATAAACAAGACAACATCATTCGCACATGGTGCTGTCGTGATCAGGATAAAATCATCTCCGCCAATATGGCCAATGAAGTCAGACCCGCTTCCGTACCATTTCGAGGCTTCCCGCAACAAGTTCGCCGTTCGAACGATAATCTGATCACCCACTTCAAACCCGTAGCGGTCGTTAAACCATTTGAAACGGTCGAGATCACAGTAGATGACCACCTGATGATCATTCCGTTTCAGCCGTTGATTCAATTCCCTTTCAATCTGCACATTCCCCGGCAATCCTGTCAGCGGATTGGCAGAGCTCGCTATCTCGAGCTTTATGGAGGCCATTTTGTCCAACAGCTTCTGCACGGTAACGATACCGATGTACTCGCCATTCTCATCAATAATAATGACCACATCATACAAATGATAAGCATCTCTGGCCATCGCCCGCTTCGCTACCTCATCCAACTTGTCGTCTTTCGTGGCTTTGAGCGGGTTGGTATTCATGATTTGAGAAACGGGCCTTTCATAATACAGCGCGATTCCGTATTGACCACCGAGAATTTGATACAGAGAAAACCGCATGACAAGTCCAACCGGTATGCCATTCTCCAACACTACCACGCTTTCAATCCGCTGATTTTGTTCAAAAATCTCATGGATGCGTCTTACTTTCACGTGCTTTTCAACACTGATTGTCTTCGTCAAAATTTCCGTCATAGCCGGAGTGGGCAGCGTTTGTTCTGCTTCTTGCTCAATCCGCCTTTCCATTGTAAACCGCAGAAAGTTCATAGCCTTTCCACATAGCTGCGCCATCCCTTTGTCCGGCTTGCCTAAATAGTAACCCTGTCCATAGATAACACCGACGTCCATGAGTGTTTCCAGCTCACGCTCCGTCTCGATCCCTTCTGCTATGATTTTGCAGTTCACTTTGTCAGCAAAGGATACAAACGTCTCCAACAACGCCTGCTTAATCGGATCGACATCGATATTGCGAATCAATGACATATCGAGCTTAATAAAATCTGGATAGATTTCTGTAATCGATTCCAAGCTGGAGTACCCTGCTCCCGCATCATCTACGGCAATCATATAGCCTTGCTTGCGGTACTCCTCAATGATTTTTCGAAAGGCAGCGTAATTTGTAATCGCGTGGCGCTCTGTTATTTCAAAAACAATGTTTTGTGGCGTCAGCTCATACTCTGCCAAAAGCATCTGCACCCTGCCACGCAACAGAAACGGATCGTCAATCGCCCGTGGGTCCAAATTGATAAATAGTTTTTCATGCGGCTTTAGGTAGCGGATATGCTCCAATGCCCGCTTGCGACATATATGCTCCAAACGAAACACTGTATCCGTCTCTTGTGCATAATCAAACAAGGCGGCGGGAGTTGCAAAGAGACTGTTGACCGGTCCTCGCGCTAATGCCTCCCATCCCAAAGCTTCGCCATTTGGCAAATGAATGATCGGCATGAAATGCATCTGAACGTTTTCTTCTGCAAGCAGCTTGTGAAATTGTCTGATGTGCGTATATTTTTCGGAGGTAATCCCATACTTGGCCATATGTACAGCATGTTTGACAGAGGTATACATCTCTTTTACGATATCTTCTCCGATAATTTCCGCATAGCCGATATGGACACGAAGCTCCTCGCGATTGACGAAGCTTACTTGTCGATTTAACTGTCGTTCAGCCAACTCCTGAAAATGAATCGATAGCATTTGACAGTCTTCCTCACTCATCATTTGCGAAAAGGAAGTGTAGATCGCAAAATCATCTCCCCACAGCTTTTGAATCGCGATGATTCTCCCTTTGATTTCAAATGCTTGACGAGCTACAGCTGGCAAAATGCTTTCAAATATATGAAGAACTCTCTTGGCACTCGTATCGCCATAGCGATGCTCTACCTCTGTCAGCTTGACGATATCTATATAAAACATGACGACTTTTTTCTCTCTCTCCACTTCTTGCCGAATCATCGCCTTCATCCATTGGCGTTTGTCCAATGAAATATAGGGTATCCGTCGAAACCGCTTCATTAGAGTCGACAACATGATGAATCGCTCCCCCTCACCCTTTCATTATGCCGAGAAAACATTAAGCAATCATGAATGGGAGATGAAGGAAATACAAAACCTTCCCAAACGATCGGGAAGGTTTGTTCATTTTTTATGAAGTTTAGCGCATAAGCTGCGCGCGTTTTGGCAAAACATCGTGACCAACTACTTCTGCGTACGTTTCGCGTCGCACGACCACTTCTGCTTCTCCGTCCTTGACAAATACAACAGCAGGACGAGCGATTCGGTTGTAATTGTTCGCCATCGAATAACCATATGCACCTGTGCTTGGAACTGCGAGAATATCACCGGCCTGTGCTTCTGGCAGCTTCACATCCCAGATGAGCATATCCCCTGACTCACAGCACTTCCCTGCAATCGAAACAACTTCTGTGGCAGTTGCATTCATTTTGTTCGCAATCGCTGCTTCGTATTCTGCATCGTACAAAGCCGGTCGCAGATTGTCTGTCATGCCCCCATCGACCGCAATATATTTCCGGACATTAGGAATGTTCTTTTGCGATCCAATTCGGTACAAGGTTGTCCCTGCATCCCCTACAATACTCCGACCTGGCTCGATCCAAATCTCAGGTAGAGGAATCGCAAGCGCTGTGAGCTCTTGGCGAACGATATCTGTAATGGCTTTGATATACGTTTCCGCTGGCTGCGGTGTATCGCCTTCTACATACCGAATACCGAATCCGCCTCCTACATTCAGCACTTCTGGGAGGAATCCCAGCTTTCCTTTTGCTTCGCCCAACAGTTCTGTCAATCGTTTGACAGCAACGAGGAAGCCTTCTGTTTCAAAAATTTGTGAGCCAATATGACTATGAACTCCCAATAAATGGAGATGATTGCTTTCGTGAGAGAATTGAATCGCCTCAAGTGCCTGGCCGTTTTGCACGTCAAAGCCAAACTTGGAGTCGATCTGCCCTGTAGAAATGTATTCATGCGTATGAGCTTCTACACCCGGTGTGACACGCAAGAGAACGGAGACCTTTTCGTTCCGCTCTTCGGCCAATTGCGCCAAGATGTGCAACTCATAAAAATTGTCCACAACGAAGCAGCCAATTTTGGCGTCTAGCGCCATGATTAACTCATCATGAGATTTGTTGTTGCCATGAAAATGGATGCGTTCTACGGGAAATCCAGCTTGCAGAGCCGTGTACAATTCGCCGCCAGATACTACATCGAGTGACAAGCCTTCCTCTTCAATCAACTTGCACATCGCCATCGTGCAAAAAGCTTTGCTCGCGTAAGCAACCTGGAAGGAAAAACCCGTATTGTGAAACGCATTGACAAATTCCCGGCATTTGGTGCGAATTTGTTGTTCGTCATACACATATAAAGGTGTTCCGTAAGTTGCAGCTAGCTGTGTTGTATCACAGCCTCCGATTTCCAAGTTTCCTTGTTCATTCACTCGACTTGTCCCGTGTAAGTACATGTTTCGTTTCCTCCCCAATTCATTCGCACCGATGATGTATATAGACAACCTTTTATAGAGAAAGGCAACCAACAAGGAGCGTCAGTTGCCATACAGAAACTTTTGTTCGTAAGGCTTCCCTACAATTTACTACAAGGCTGTGCGTTTGACAATGGGTGATGTCATCCGTTTTCAGAATATTATTGCCGAGAGGAATTTTGTGAGCGAACGATACTCGGCCTGTTGTTTTTGCTGGGCACAGCCAGCCGTACCACAATGTCCTTCATCCCTTTGTAGTTGAATGGAATGAACGGCCATAAGTAAGGTGTATTGAGCGAACGGGTGGAAGCCAAGAAAATCAGGATGAGCGTAAGTCCGATCATCAGTCCCGGTGTGGAGAAAAAGCCCACCATGAGAATCAGAAACAAGCGAATCATTCGATTGGCCAAGCTCAACTCATAACTGGGAGTCGCGTACATCCCAATTGCCGCCACTGCCAAATACAAGATAACCTCGGGTGCAAGGAGTCCTACCTTGATCGCCACATCCCCGACCAGAATCGCGGCCAATAAGCCTACGGCAATCGAGAGCGGCGCTGGCGTGTGAATGGCGGCCATCCGCATCAAGTCCAGACCGACCTCAGCGATCAAGAATTGTGCCAAAATAGGAATGCTCCCCATCTTCTTGATCCCCAGGAAGTGAAGTGGCTCCGGTATCATGGAAGGGTGCATGACCAAAAGTAACCAGATCGGCAAAACAAAGACGGAAGCAAAGATTCCCAAAAAACGAATCCAGCGCAGATAAGCACCGATTACCGGTGTTTGTCGATACTCCTCCGCATGCTGTACATGATGAAAATAAGTGGCGGGTGTGATCATGACACTCGGCGAAGTATCCACATAAATCAGTACGTGACCTTCCAATAGATGTACAGCAGCCACATCGGGACGCTCTGTATATCGTACTAACGGGAAAGGGTTCAAAGTCTTTCCAATGATAAATTCTTCGACGGTTTTTTCCGCCATCGGTATCCCGTCTATCTGGATGTTTTGTAGACGCTCCTTTAACGTTTGGACGAGCTCTTCATTCGCTACATCATGCAAGTAGGCAACTGCAACGTCTGTCTTGGTACGCTCCCCAATCTGCATGATTTCAAATCGGAGCCGTTCATCACGTATTCTTCGGCGGGTAAGAGCTGTATTGGTTACGAGTACTTCTGTAAAACCGTCATGCGCTCCACGCACGATTCTCTCCGTATCTGGCTCCTGCGGTGTGCGATTTGGCAGGATTTTGGCATCGAGGATAATGGCGTGGCAAGATCGGTCAATGATCAATCCTACTTGACCGACGAGCAATTTATCCATAAATTCGTCTGTCGTTTCCACCTTACTGAGCTGAAAGAAAGGAATAAATTTGTGGAACAACTGATCGAAAGCGTCCTCCGCCAGCTCCCGGTCACGCACATCGTTCAACTCACGCATGACCTGTGAAATCAGTAAGCTTTCAGCGAAGCCATTTATGTAATACAACAACATGCGTGTATGACCCACATAAAAATCATGGACCCCAATATCAAAGCTCTTACCGACACCAAGTCTGTCGTTCAAATACCTCTGATTCTCTTCAAGATAACTCGAGATGGGATGCCGTTTTTCCGTGACTTGTGCCATGAGCGCCGCTCCTTTCCATTATCCATTGCACCGCTCTCATCGTTATAGGACAACCGTTCTGCAAACTATCTCTGCCTTCCATTTTGCCTATATCTCCAATGCCGATGACATTCGGTATATGCAGGGAATTCAAGATGTCTACCGTATCTCCATAAATATGATGCTGAAGCTGCTCGTCTGCGTACCCATCCTTGTCCACGGCTTCGTCTACAATTTGTCCTTGGTTGTTTACGGAATAAGCGACAGTCGCACCCTTGACCCAGTGTGTATTCGAAGCTACTGCAATCGCACCGATTACTTCGATATCAGGATGCTTCACCACGTATTCAAGTGCTCGTTCCCCTCTACCCTTGCCGTAATCTCCGTTGTCATCGAACATGACGATGACAGGATCATATGGTGTCATTTTAATGAGCTCGACCATCTGATTGCCTCGCAGCGGAGTCGGATTCCCGGCAGACAGTGATATACATCGACCACCAAATTGCTTGGCGACATTCTCGATAACTTTTTGGGCAATATGATCTCCGTCTGTCACCAATATGACTTTCCGGCGTACTGTGTCCATGCTGGGTCACCGCCTTTTATTGCCTGGACTTACCCTTTGGGTTTAAAGATGAGTGAGGCAAAAAATCCGAATGCAATTGCAGCCGATATACCCGCACTCGTGACCTCAAAAATCCCCGTTGCCACACCGATCAACCCATGTTGTTCAGCCTCGCTGATGGCTCCATGGTACAAAGAATGACCGAAGCTCGTAATCGGTACAGTCGCACCTGCACCTGCAAAATCAATAAACTTGTCATACACCCCGATAAAATCGAGAAAAACTCCTGCCACAACCAGCGTACTCATGACATGAGCAGGCGTTAACTTGCCAACATCCAGAAGGAGCTGACCTACTACACAAACCAAGCCCCCTACGACAAAAGCAATCAGGTACTCCATCATTTTCCTCCTTCAAGTGCAACCGCATGGGCGATGCATGGTATCGAATTGCCCTGCTGATAGCTCACCGGGCTTAAGAGGGCTCCCGTGGCGCAGACCAACACGTTTTTCAGTAACCCACGGTTAAGTTGATCCAAAATGTAGCTATACGTGACCACTGCACTGCTGGCACAACCGCTCCCGCCTGCAAATACATCCTGATCGGGGGAGTAAATCATCATTCCGCAATCATTGTAGACTTGATCCATGTCGTATCCTTCTGTCAACATGAGCTCCTTTAGAATCGGAAACCCGACAGCTGCCAGATCACCAGTCACGATCAAATCATAGGATTGTGGGGAGCGCCCCGTATCTTGAAAATGAGTCTGGATCGTAGAAGCAGCCGCTGGCGCCATGGCCGTCCCCATGTCAAACGGGTCTTTTATCCCCATATCCACTACTTTTCCCATCGTCGCATACGTAATGCGCGGACCATTTCCCCCTATCCCGACCAATCCCGCACCGGCTCCTGTGACTGTCCACTGGGCGCTTGGCGGCTTCTGGCCTCCATATTCCGTGGGATAACGATACTGCCTTTCCGCTGTGGCATTGTGGCTACTACAAGCAGCAATCGCCCTGTTCGCATAGCCTGCGTTTACCAAAGCCGCCGCATTTGCTAGTGTCAGCATCGAGGTAGAACAAGCGCCGTACATGCCCAAAAGGGGAATCGCCACCTTTTCTGCTGCAAAGTTGGTGGTGATGTTCTGATTCAACAGGTCACCGGCGAGAATGATATCCACATCCTTGCCCGTGATCCCCGCCTTTTGCAGCAAGGTGTTGACTGCATCCTCCATTAACTGGCGTTCGGCGTCTTCCCACGTCTGTTGGCCTGCATACATATCGTCGTGGATCTTATCAAACAAGTGTGCCAGCGGCCCTTCTCCTTCTTTTGGTCCCACAGCAACTGCCGAGCTTTGCAAGCGCACATTTTGATCGAAGTGCCAGGTTTGCCGATTGACTCGTTTCACTGGTTGATTGTTTGACACCGACAGCCCTCCCTTAGAAAAACATGTTGATCAGGCTCTTTAAAATTCCCGCAATGAAAGCAGCAACAACCCCAAATACAATGACCGAGCCAGCAAGCTTAAACATATTTCCCCCAACACCGAGAACATACCCTTCGCTCCGATGTTCGATAGCAGCAGAAGCGATCGAGTTGGCAAAGCCTGTAACAGGCACGGCTGATCCTGCTCCGGCATACTGCCCGATATTGTCATACACACCTAACCCTGTCAGCAAAACGGATAGAAAGATAAGCGTCGCAACGGTTGGATTGCTTGCCGTTTTCTCCGTAAATCCGAAAAAGGTAATATACATATTTTGAATGGCCTGACCCAACAAACATATGGTCCCTCCTACCCAGAAAGCACGAAACGAGTTAAGCAGAACATTTCGTTTGGGCTGGAACTTGGAAGCCTGCTGTTGATACAGTTGCTTGGTCATATGCATCGATCCGGGGTTTTTGGATTTTGTTTTGGTTGCCATGCCCTTTCACTCCCTTTGTAAGCTTTCTTCCTATATCCTTCCTTTTTCTAAAGATGCCTATGAATAGTGGTATTTACCATTTCACAGATGGAGCAGCCATTGCAGTAAGGAACCCGTCACTTTTCCCAACACCACTGCCATCAATAGAAAGAGAAGACTGCCATCCATGTGGATTCGCTTCGCTAATATCGGGAAGACATTCAGTACCTCAGTTAAGCCTGCGGCGAGTGTTCCCACAAATATCCCAGCAAATATCCCGTAAATCGAAGAAACGATAACGGGCAAATGAGCACCCCAGTGAAAAAAATCAATGAACGTAAAAAAAAGCGCTCCTGCCACCAAGGCCCATTCCAGCGAGCGGATATATCGATGAGCATTCGTTAATTGTGTCAACCTCGGAATGATGTCCAGAACGGTAATAAACGCGACCAACCCGCTCCCTACTGCAAGACCTCCACCTAGTCCGATCAACATAAGCAACAAGCACTGGATGACGCTCATTTCTTCGTCCGTTGGTTTTCCTTGTTTTCATTTTGTATGTAGTATTGATCAAGGCTTTGCTGATACATAAACAATTCAACTTCTAACGGACTAGGTTCTTCGTTGATTTTTTTCTGGAAGATATGATTGAAAAACAGAATCATCCCCAAGCCGATCCCGATGGAGTAAGGAATTTGCATCCACAAAGGCTGATGGCTTTTTTCACCTGTAATCAAATAGTAGATTCGCTCGTGAACCTGCATCATACTGACATCGGTGTGGAAATTCATGATCGCCAAGCCTGAGCCAATGAACAGCAGAAGCCACACCATCGCCACCAAAATCGGGTTCGCTTTCTTTCGTGGATTGAGTACCTCCACAATAATTTGGGGTGCACCCTGGACGTCCAATTCCACGTCGGGATAGACAGAACGCAGCCTTTTAATCACCTGCATAATATCGATAATGATCAAATTGCCATCCGTTGGCGTTGTCTGGTAAATGGGCATCCGCTTTAACGCTTCCTCGCGCTCTCCATCCCAGTAAAGCTGGCAAATGTCCCCAAGCGTAATCATGGCTTGTGGCTTTACGGCCAATCGCTTTCTCAGGCGCAGAAACAACGCGTCTTTCATGGTACCTTCCCCTTCCATCACATACCTGATTATTCGCTAGTATGTGCCGAGCCACAAAACCCATGCAAATAAACGGAAATGAACAAAACACCCCAGCCACGTAGTGACCGGAGTGTTTGTATCAGTTAATGCTCAATTTGGTCTTTGATCGTTTGCAAAATGCGCTTCTCGAGGCGCGATACCTGTACTTGCGAGATTCCCAGCCTTTCCGCTACTTCCGACTGTGTCTGATCCTTGTAGTAGCGCAGGTAGACAATGAGCTGCTCTCGCTCGCTCAATCGACTGATCGCATCCTTGAGGGCAATTTTTTCAAACCATTTGTTGACCCCTTCATCCGCAATCTGATCGATCAACGTAATGGGGTCCCCGTCATTTTCAAAAACCGTTTCATGGATGGAAGAAGGTGCCCGATTCGCTTCTTGTGCAAACACGACTTCTTCTGGCGTAATCCCCACCGCGTCCGCAACCTCAGCAATCGTGGGTGCGCGACCGAATTGCTTGTACAGCTCATCCTTTGTTCGTCGTACCTTATTGGCTGTTTCTTTGAGTGATCGACTTACCTTGACTGTACCGTCATCGCGTAAGAAGCGTTGAATTTCTCCAATAATCATCGGCACAGCATAGGTTGAGAATCGAACATCATAGGAGAGATCAAACTTGTCTACGGCTTTCAAAAGGCCAATACAACCGATCTGAAACAAATCATCCGCTTCGTATCCACGGTTGATAAAGCGCTGGACGACAGACCAGACCAGTCGAATATTGCTGTTGACTAAAAGCTCTCGTGCCTCAGTGTCTCCAGCTTGGCTTTTGGCGATTAGCTCTTTTACTTGGTCATTGGTCAGAAATGGTTGACTCGCGTTTTTGATATCGGCACCCATTGGCACTACCCCTAATTTTGCAAGGCTTTGGCAAACGCCAGGCGTTTGGTGAGGCGCACAGTTGTTCCCTTACCCACAACCGTTGCCACTTCCAAAGAATCCATGAAATTCTCCATTATCGTAAAGCCCATTCCAGAGCGTTCAAGCTCCGGCTTCGTCGTATAGAGTGGCTGCATGGCCTGCTCCACATCCTCAATTCCTCGTCCATTGTCTTCCACAATCAGATCAACGCTGTCCTCTTGAATTCGCACAGAGATTTGTACCACACCCTCTGGATTTTCGTCATAACCATGAATAATGGCATTCGTAACAGCTTCGGATATAACGGTTTTAATTTCTTCCAGCTCGTCCATCGTAATATCGAGTTGGGAAATGAAGGCTGCGACTGCTACACGTGCGAATGCTTCATTTTGGCTCAATGCTGCAAACGACACTGACATAAAGTTACGCTGTACCATCATTACGCCACCCCCAGAACATGCAAAGCATCCGCTTCGTTTTCGCGAAACTTGATTACCTTGAATAACCCGGACATCTCAAATATTCGATAGATTGTAGGGTTGATCGAGCAGACGTACATATCTCCAGATCGGGCAGAAATCTGCTTGTATCTTCCCAAAATAACTCCGATACCAGAGCTGTCCATAAACGTCAAATCAGCCAGACTCAGCACAATATGGCGTATAGTAGAGGTACGCAAAAGATCATCCGCCTTCTTGCGTAACTCCTCTGCCGTATGATGATCCAGCTCACCCTGCAAACGGATCACCAGCACGTCCTGCCGTGTCTCCATCGCAACTCGTAAACTCATAGCTGACCCACTCCTTCTCCCTTGATAGAAACTCTCTTTCTTCCTCGGCGAAACCAATTCCTGCCAGCCGACAAAAGAACAAAAAAATCGAGCAGCCGCGCCATTCCATTCGGGGCAACTCGATTCTTTTCGCGCTCATGCTGTCTGTCAGTAGCTAATCAAAATGCTCTTGGTGGTTCGCTTAAGAATCTCCCACATGTTGGCTTTATCTACCTGATCTTCTGGGATCAGATCGATTCGATTTACTTCTTTGCCATCTTTCGTGCGGATGAAAATGTGGCCGATTACTTGGTTCTTTGCTATAGGAGCGTGAACCGCCTCATTGATGACAATTTCCTTTTGGAAGGTATCGGCTGATTCTCCTTTTTTCATCAACAGGCTAACCGCATGTGGTGTAACCGCATTGATCTGCGCTTTCTGACCTTTATCCACAACAAGTGCACGAACAGCTTCCCCCTTTTTGTACATCGGCGTCACCTGGAAGTGCGTGAATGCGTAATTGAACATGGTCGATACTTCATTGTTGCGGGTTTTCACATCAGGCTCACCCATGACGACTGCAATGACGCGCATGTTGTCGCGTTTGGCAGTCGCTGTTAAACAGTATTTTGCTTCGCCTGTGTACCCTGTTTTCAAACCGTCCACCCCTTCATAAAAACGCACCAGCTTGTTCGTATTCACAAGCCAGAAGGGGCTCTCTGTATCTTTTCGCAAATAGTCTTGGTACGTACCAGTGAACTTCGTGATGCCTTCATGCTTTAAGAGCTCTCGTGACATGATTGCAATATCCGCTGCCGAAGAGTAGTGATTCGCGGCAGGAAGCCCATTGGAGTTTACAAAATGCGTATTTTTCATGCCGAGCTGCTGTGCGCGTTCATTCATTCGCGCGACAAAACTCTCTTCTGTCCCAGCCAAGTGCTCAGCCATCGCTACAGAGGCATCATTCCCAGAAGCAATCGCAATCCCTTTCATCATGTCCTCTACCGTCATTTCTTCACCGGGCTGTAGAAAAATTTGCGACCCGCCCATCGATGCTGCTCTTTCACTTGTTCGAACCTTATCGGTAAGCTTAAGCTCTCCCCGTTCCACCGCTTCCATGATCAAAAGCATGGTCATTACTTTGGTGATACTGGCGGGTGGCATTTTTTCATTGGCGTTCTTTTCATACAAGACTGTTCCCGTATCCGCTTCAATCATCACTGCGGATGAAGCTTGTGGGGCAAAATGATTATCACCCTTTTGCTGTCCAGCCTTTTCTTTGGCAATCGCCATCGGAGAAAAGATGGTTAAGCACATAACGAAGCATAGAGCGAGGTATCCATTCCGTTTCATAGCAGTCTCTTCCCTCCATTCATGGTTTTATTCTCACCATCATGAAAGGAAAATATTCACACAAAAACGGCGAGATTATCTTCTGGAAAGCACATCCGGGTTCACAAAAAAATCCCTTCCGCTACTAGCAGAAGGGACACTTTCTTAAATGACGAATCGGCTCACATTTTGCGTTAGCTCGTCCGCCATTTTTTTCAATTGCTCTACGTTTTCATTAATGCGTGCAATCGAATTCAATTGTTCATCCACTGTCTCTACCACACCTGAGATGGAATCACTAATTTCATCCGACATGGTGGCAAGACGTTGCATGGAGTTCGTCACAACCTGATTACCTGCCGCCATCTCTTCCGATGTCGCCGTCATCGATTCGCTCTGCTCTGCAGCCGCTTGAATCTCTGCCACGATATTTTGGAAAGCAGTTCCCACAGACTCTACGGACTGCAAGCCTCCACTCACCATGGTAACGATCTCGTCCATATGCTTGCTCATATCCATTGCCTCATCATTGATCGAATGGGCAATGGCAGCGATACGCTCAGAGAAGGAGCTGCTTTCCTCTGCGAGCTTGCGAACCTCGCTGGCAACTACCGAGAAGCCTCGTCCAGCATCTCCAGCGCGAGCAGCCTCAATGGCAGCATTCAACGCCAACAAATTCGTTTGCGAAGCAATACTCGTAATCATTTCAACGATGCTCGTAATTTCACGAGCCCGCTCACGAAGATTGTGCATCTGCCCAGCAGTACGTTCTACCTCACCAGTAGCACGTCTCACCGTATTAATTACGTTTTCCACTAACTCCATTCCGCCTTGCGCTCTCTCAAACGTACGGGTAGTGGCAACCGATGTAGATTCGGCAGCCACAGCCACCTGTTCAACGCCTTCCGATATCTCCGAGACGGTGTTGGCCGTCGCTTGCACTTCATTCGTCTGCGTAGAGACGCGTTGGGCAATCGTAGAGATATTATCCGTAATGACGTTAATGGCTCCTTTGTTTTCTTGCGCAAATAGAGTCAGCTCATCTGTCGCTACGTTCAGTTGTGTAGCTTGTCCCTGTACAAGGGCAATCAGCTTGCGGAGTTCAGCCGCCATGTCATTCATTTTGCGGCCAACCATAGCCAGCTCGTCATTGCCGTTTACTTTTACGTTGATATTAAAATGTCCGGCACCGATTTGATCCATATCCCGTGCTATCGCGAACAGAGACAGTCGAATCCGATTCGCAAACCACCAGATCGCCCAAACCGAGAGCCCGATGATCGGCAAGCTGAAGAGCACGAAGTACAGCCACATTCCGTCTACTTCACCGTATACCTCGTCCGTTCCCGTGGACAAAACGACATTCCATTTCAACATTGGGATCGGTGCAAAAGCTGCAAATGAATCAATTCCATGATCCGAGTACAGCAAGCTGTTGCTTGTCTCATGCTGCATCAGAGCAAGCATCTCTTCATAATCTTTGTCACCAGCCAGCACGAGCTTGTTGTTGTTATTCGGATTTTGATGGGCCACAACCAAACCATCTTGGCGAACGACAAATGCGTAGCCATTCTCCATGAAAGAGATCTCAGGAATCTTTTGAATCATTTGGTCAATTGTAAAGCCAACAACGAACAACCGGCTCGTATCATCGGCCTTTTCCCCTATGGGTGTCGCAATATAAAGAAAACTCTTGTTGCTGCCTTCAACGATTTCTTCATCAGAAACGACCAAGGATTTCGTGGTTAACGCTCTTTGGAAGTATTGCTTTTGCTTGAAATCAATCTCATTTGTCCCAGTCAAGGAATACAGGGATTTCCCGGAAGCCGTGTCGATCAAATAGATTCTGGACACTTCTTTATGCGCCTGGCGCAATAGAGTAAACTGCTCCATGATAAGCGGCTGCAGATCTGTCATCATCACACGTTTGGTTGCTGCCGATTTGGTGGAGTTCACAATCGCTTGTAAGTCATCTTCCATACTATTCGCATGCTGGTCAGCCAGCATTTTCGCTTGATTAGAGGTTATGCTAAACAATGTTGATTTCGAGAAGGAAAGGGCTATGTATTGCAAAGAACCGATAATAATAAGTACAAGAATTAGACCAAACACAATCATCTTTGTAGCAAGAGAGCCTTTTAGCTTTTCCGTTACTACTTGGCTAGTCAGGTTCACTTTTTTTATGAGATTCGAAATTCCCTCCTTCTTTTTCCATCGTGGCGACAAAAATTTACTCATGCTACTTGCCCCCTTTATCACTGCTACCATTTTCCAGTGCAAGAACTCCGAAAAAATACCCCTGAAAAAAACTGCCTCTGGGTACAATACCCACTTTTTTCAGAGGTAAAACCTCCCTTATGAAGGGAAACGAGTTCCGGGCTGCACGAGTAGCCTCGGAACTCGCTATTTGTAATTGATTTAGTTATACAAATGACAAGCTGCGAAATGTCCTGGCTCTACTTCTTTCCACACAGGTACGGATGCAGCACATTCCGGCATTGCTTTCGGGCAACGGGTACGGAAATGGCAACCGCTTGGTGGGTTCATTGGGCTAGGTACATCTCCTTGCAATACAATGCGCTCACGGTTACGCTCAACTTCTGGGTCTGGAATCGGAATCGCAGACAACAGCGCTTGCGTATACGGATGGAGCGGCTTTTCATACAAAGCATCACTTTCTGCTAGCTCAACCATTTTACCCAGGTACATAACCGCTACACGGTCGGAAATGTATTTTACCATGGACAGGTCATGGGCAATGAACATGTAGGTCAAGCCCATTTTTTCTTGTAGCTGTTCGAGCAAGTTTACAACCTGTGCTTGTACGGATACGTCCAAAGCAGAGATCGGCTCGTCACACACGATGAATTTTGGCTCTACCGCCAGTGCACGGGCAATTCCGATACGTTGGCGCTGACCGCCTGAAAACTCGTGTGGGAAGCGGTTCATATGCTCAGGATTCAAGCTCACCAAGGAAAGCAGCTCCTGGATGCGCTCTTTGCGCTTCTGACCAGTCGCCAGGCCATGAATATCCAGCGCCTCGCCAATGATATCCCCGACTGTCATACGCGGATTCAAGGATGCGTAAGGGTCTTGGAAAATCATTTGCATGTTGCGGCGCATCGCCTTCATTTCCTGCGGGTTCAAATCCATGATGCTTTTGCCTTCAAACAGGACGTCCCCTTCAGTCGCATCATACAGTCTCAAGATGGTACGACCTGCAGTGGACTTTCCACAGCCTGACTCTCCTACTACGCCCAATGTTTCTCCACGTTTGATCTCAAACGAGATATCATTCACAGCTTTCAGAGTATTATCGCCAATCGAAAAGAACTTTTTCAGATTACGTACTTCAATCAAATTTTCACGTTTATCCACTGATATCCCTCCTTCTACGCACGGTTCTGAGCAAGCGGATGCTGAAGCCAACAAGCTGCTCGCTGAGTCGTACTGATGTCGTTCAGCTCAGGATCGATCTCTTGGCACACACGCATCGCAGATTCGCAACGCGCGGTGAATCCACAGCCAACAGGTGGACGAAGAAGGTCTGGTGGCGTACCAAAAATTGGTGTCAGTGGCTCGTCACGGTTCAAGTCAAGACGTGGTACCGAGCGGAGCAAGCCTTTGGTGTAAGGATGTTGCGGATTGTAGAAAATATCGTCAACTGTTCCTGTCTCGATCACTTTTCCTGCGTACATAACGATTACGCGGTCACACATCTCAGCAACAACACCAAGGTCATGCGTGATCAAGATAATGGATGTGCCTGTTTTCTTTTGCAATTCTTTCATCAGGTCCAAAATTTGCGCCTGAATCGTTACGTCCAAAGCTGTCGTCGGTTCATCCGCGATCAACAGCTTCGGCGAACAGGCGAGGGCAATCGCGATCATCGCACGTTGACGCATACCGCCAGAGAACTCGTGTGGATATTGCTCCACACGTTTCTCTGGTTGCGGAATACCAACCATGGTCAACAGCTCAATAGCACGATCACGTGCTGCAGATTTCGACATGTTTTGGTGCTTGATCAAGCCTTCGGTAATTTGGCTACCGATGGTCATTGTTGGGTTCAAGGAAGTCATTGGATCTTGGAAGATCATCCCGATATCTTTACCGCGGATCGATTCCATTTGTTTTTTCGACTTCTTGACGATATCCTCGCCATTGAAGAGAATTTGCCCTTGTTTAATTTCACCTGGAGGCATAGGAATCAGCTTCATGAGGGTTTGAGCGGTTACGGATTTACCGCAACCGGACTCCCCTACAATTGCTACAGCCTCTCCGCGGTTGACGTGAAAATTCACACCGCGGACTGCTTTTACTTCACCTGCATACGTATGGAAGGATACATGCAGGTCTTTTACATCAAGAATGCGTTCCATAACGACTATCCCTCCTATTTACGCAGGCGTGGGTCTACAGCATCGCGCAGACCGTCACCGAACAAGTTAAATGCCAAGATGGTCACGGAAATAAAGATTGCCGGGAATGTCAAACGCCATGGATAGTACTTCATGGCCGGCAAGCCCTCATTGGACATCGTTCCCCACGATGCAATCGGTGCCGAAACCCCTAACCCGATAAAGGACAAGAAGGATTCTGCGAAAATCGCGGAAGGTACAGTCAAGCTCAACGTTACGATGATTGGACCCAAAGCATTCGGAATCAAGTGTTTGAAGATCAGACGGTTTGCGTCAGCACCAAGGGAGCGCGCTGCCAGTACAAACTCTTGGTTTTTCAATTGAAGGATCTGACCACGTACAATCCGGGCCATACCGATCCATCCCGTTATCGTCAAGGCAAGAATAATCGTTCCAACACCGGGTTCTAAAACAACCATCAACAAAATAACAACCAGCAGGTAAGGAATCGCAAACAAGATATCTGCGAAACGCATCATCATTTCATCTACTCTACCGCCATAGAAACCTGCGATACCGCCCCAGATCACACCAATGATCAGGTCAATGAACGCTGCGGCAAGACCTACTTGCAGAGAGATACGTGCACCGTACCAAATACGTTCAAATACGTCACGACCTAGGTCATCTGTGCCAAACCAGTGTTCAGCAGACGGCTTTTTGTTCTTGCCAGCCAGATCCGTCGTAAAATAATCTTGTGGAGTTAACCATGGGATCACAATGGCACATACGATCAACGCAGCAATGAAGATCATAGAAATCATTGCGACTTTATTCATTCTCAAACGACGCCAAACGTCAGACCAAAAAGAGAGACTTGGGCGCTTAATTGCTTCAGCTTGACGAAGGTCAACGGAAATTGGCTCGAAATGTTCTTTAGTCAAGTTTTGCACGTGTCATTACTCCTTTCCTGCGTCCGAAAGTTTGATCCGTGGGTCTACCAAGGTGTATGCGATGTCAACAATCAGAATCATCACAACCAGGATGATGGAGTAGAACACGGTCGTACCCATGATTACCGTATAGTCGCGGTTTGTAATAGACAAAACGAATTCGCGACCAAGACCAGGAACACCGAAAATACGTTCAATAACGAATGCCCCTGTCAAAATACCAGCAATCAGTGGACCCAGGTAAGTAACAACTGGCAAAAGCGCATTACGGATTGCGTGTTTTACTGTAATGGTAAAAGTATGCAGGCCTTTTGCTTTTGCTGTTTTGATGTAATCTTGCCCCATAACTTCAATCATATTAGAACGCGTCAAACGCGCGATAAATGCCATCGGTGATGCGGCGAGTGCCAATGATGGAAGGATGGTGTATTCAAATCCTTCCCATTTCGCGATTGGAAACCAGCCCAAATTAATAGCGAAAATATATTGGTAAAAGGACGCCAAAATAAAGCTTGGTACCGATAATCCTAAAACGGCGATGACCATTGCGGAATAGTCTTGCCATTTATTATGGTTTAGCGCTGCGATAACCCCTAGCGTAATCCCTCCGAAGATAGCGAGCAATAAAGCTTGTGCTCCCAAGTGAGCAGAAACTGGGAAACCACGATTAATCATGTCGTTAACAGTTGAAGATTTCTCCGTAAACGAAGGACCAAGTTCCCATGTTGCTACACCCTTCAAATATTCAAAGTATTGTTCGTGCAACGGCAGGTTCAGCTTGTACTTTGCCTCTAGTGCTGCCTTAATTTCCGGCGGGACCTGCTTCTCGGATGTAAATGGACCACCTGGTACTGCTTTCATGATGAAGAAGGTGGCCGTTACAATTAAGAAGAGCGAGATGAGCATAAAAATGATGCGCTTACCGAGATAACGGATCAACTAACTTACCCCCTTGGTAGATTTTTGATTGCTTTCACGTCCCATGTTTACACTGCGGAACGCTGCCGACACAGTGTAAAAATCGGCTGTGTAAATAACCCTTAGATCTCTTGCAGTAAAGCTTCTCTCTCTATTTTTTCTTTGCTGGCAATCATACCAGCTGGTATTTATGGGAAGGGCTTGCATAGCAGAGGGTATATGTTGCAACCATATACCCTCTGCCGCAAATCCCGTTTCCTTCGTTATGAAATTACTCGATGTAAGCGCCTTTCCAATCCACGTCACCCAGGCCAGTTTGGTGAACGCCTTTCACTTCTGGCTTCTGTACCCAAGATTGCGTGTAGAAGTAAATTGGCATGATTGGCATTTCATCCATTAGGATTTGCTCTGCATCTGCCAAAATTTTCTTACGTTTCTCGAGGTCTGGCTCCTGAGCAGATTGGTTCAACAACTCTTTATATTTTGCATTCTCCCAACGCGTATCGTTGTTTCCACCCATTTTATCCTTGTAGAGCTCCAGGAAGTTGATTGGGTCATTGAAGTCACCCAGCCAGCCCATCCGTCCAATCTGGAAGTTACCCTCATGCATGTCTTCCAGGTAAACTTTCCATTCTTTGTTCTCGAGTTTCACATCTACGCCGAGATTTTTCTTCCATTGGTCTTGGATGGCCTCAGCAATCTTCTTGTGAGCCTCAGATGTGTTGTAGGACAAGGTAATCGGTGGCAGCTTGCTCAAGCCAGCCTCTTTCAGTCCCTCTTCCAAAAGCTTTTTCGCATTTTCTATATCCTTGTCTTTGAAATAGCCATTTGGATTCAGCACCATGGATGGAGGAACAGCGCCTGTTGCCGGGATTTGACCCGTTTGGAGAATGTTGTCGATCAAGCCTTGGCGATCGATCGAGTAGGCAAATGCTTTTCTCACTTTAATGTTATTAAATGGCGGCTTTTCGGTATTGAACTTGTACCAGTACGTACCAGCAATTGGATTCGTTTGAATCTTGCCTTGCTCTTTCAATGCTGGAATCGCATCTGTTGGCAAAGCACTCATAGGTGCGCCAGCCCAGTCGATTTCGCCATTTTCGAACATGGAGAGCTCTGTATTTTCGTCTTCTACCATGGAGAATTCGATTTTGTCGAGCTTTACATTGTCTTTATCCCAGTAATTTTCGTTCTTCACGAGCACCATCTTGCTCTTGTGCTCCCAAGATTCGATTTTGAAAGGTCCGTTACCGACGTGCGAACTTGCTTCGCCTGCCCACTTCGGATTTGCATCAATTACTTTTTTATTAACTGGGAAGTAGGTACGGAATGCGAGCAATTCCAGGAAGTATGGCGTCGGATTCTCCAGCTTAACTTCCAGTGTCTTATCGTCAAGTGCCTTCACGCCTACTTCATCAAGCTTTGCTTCGCCCTTGTTTGCTTTTTCACCATTCTTCACGTAGTACAGCTGATATGCGTAGTTGGAAGCTGTTTTTGGATCGAGAGCACGCTTCCAAGCATACTCAAAGTCATGTGCTGTTACAGGATCACCATTGCTCCATTTCGCTTCTCTGATTTTAAATGTGTACGTTAGCTTATCATCAGAGACGGTATAGCTCTCAGCAGCAGCTTCATGAGGCTTATCGTCGGTTCCAATGCGGGTCAAGCCATCAAAGGTTGCCAAGATAATCGCACCTGAAGTCGTGTCCTCTGCGAGCCCTGGATCAGTTGTAGGTGGCTCCGTGTGCAGGTTCATCTTTAAAACTTGTGGCTTCTTCTCAGCCGCTGGAGTTGCAGGCTGTGAAGGTGCTGGTGTTTCTCCTGACGGTGGAGCGGCAGTTGGTTGACCTCCTCCGCACCCTGCCAGGGCAGTTCCTAATACAGCAATCGAGCTCACAAGTGCAAACACATTCTTTTTCAACGCAATAACCCCCAGTTTTCTTTTTTGTCTTTTTTCTGAAAATAAAGGACGAAAAAAAATGAAAACTACGCGAAGCTGCTTGACTTCGGCTGGAAGGCATCAACCCCTTTCATTGCAGGGTCACCTCGTCGTCTTGAACGAAAGAGAAGGTGTCTTTGTACTGCTTCAGTTCCAGTGAAACGTCCGCAGCTGCAATTCCTTCAATTTGAGAGAGTCGTTCGTTAACAAAGGTGATCAGCTCATCATTACTATGGAAACACGCTTGGATAATCAAGTCGTGCTTACCGCTATAAGCGCCTACAAAGCGTACTGCAGAAAATTTGCTTAATTTTTCTGCCACTTCTTTCTGCAAACCTAGCTTTGTGGTTAACCCGATGATAACCTGCACATGTAATCCTAATTTCTCTGGATCGGGTTGAATTACGAATTGGAAGACACCGTCTTGCAAAAGACGAGTGATGCGCGATCGAATTGTTCCTTCGCTCACGCCTAGTTGATGGGCGATTTCTGTATATGGGATACGCCCATCTTCATGGAGGATTTGCAGAATCTGTCTGTCGACATGGTCCAGCTTTTTCATAAATACGATTTTCTGAGAACCTCCATCATTTTTTTACGAATTTCGCAATAATCTTTTACAAACAGTCTAATACAATAAAAGTAATCGGAAATGATAGCGGTGTCAACGAAATTTGACAAGTAGAATTATAAAACTTTATAAAGTCAATCCGAACAGTAAAATATATTTTATACAATAAAGAACGACTTATATCTTACTATTGAATATGAAAAACTAGATTTAATCAACAATATTTTTTCGAGAAACTGTATTTTTACTCATAAAACAAGGCGTGCTCATGTGCTGTGCACGCCTTGTTTTATTTGATTAATCAACTAATAACCAGACATTCTATGCTTCGATAATTTTATAAATCAACGGTTGTTCTCCGTCGATTGCCGTCGAAATCTGGAAGGCACCTTCCATTTCTTTCAAGGCATTTTGCAGAAGATGGTCTTCGTTGGCATGGATGGTGACCAAAACTTCTCCAGCCTTTACCTGATCCCCGCGTTTTTTGTGCAGAACAAGACCTACTGCCAAGTCAATTGGCATTTCTTTTGTCAATCTGCCCGCACCCAAGACAACAGAAGCATGACCGATTGCTTCTGCATCAATCGCACTTACAAAGCCGTCCTGTTCGGCTGTAACGGTATGAATGATCTTTGCTTGCGGCAGACGAGACAACTCATAGACGTCCTGCTTATTGCCGCCTTGAGCCTCTACCATTTCCGCCAGTTTATCCACTGCTTTTCCGGAAGCCATCAGGTCTTCGAGCTTCTTACGTCCTTCTTCCACATCAGTAACAAGCCCACCCATAACAAGCATGCGGGAACCAATAGCCAATACCAGCTCGGTTAAATCGCGAGGGCCTTTACCTGCAAGTGTCTCTACCGCTTCTTTCACTTCCAGTGCATTGCCCACGGCAAAACCAAGCGGCTGATTCATATCGCTGATAACCGCCACCGTTTTACGTCCTACTTGGCTACCGATTGCAACCATCGCATTTGCTAATGTTTCTGCCTCTTCAATGCTTTTCATGAAAGCGCCCTTCCCTACTTTTACGTCAAGCAGGATGGCATCTGCCCCAGCGGCAATCTTCTTGGACATAATGGAGCTTGCAATCAACGGCACAGCTTCTACAGTAGCTGTCACGTCACGCAGAGCATACAGCTTCTTGTCTGCAGGTGTCAGGTTGCCAGACTGTCCGATTACGGACACGCCAATATCACGCACCTGCTGCAAAAATTGCTCGCGTGTGCGTTCTACTTCAAAACCAGCGAAGGACTCCAGCTTGTCGATAGTGCCTCCTGAGTATCCGAGACCTCTTCCAGACATCTTTGCCACAGGAATACCTGCTGCCGCTACCAACGGCGCAACAACAAGAGTAGTCTTGTCCCCTACTCCGCCTGTACTGTGCTTGTCTACCTTAATTCCTTGCAGGGAAGACAGGTCAAGCTGTTCGCCTGATCCTGCCATTGCCAAGGTTAGATCTCCTGTCTCTCTCGCAGTCATGCCTCGGAAAAAGACTGCCATTGCCCATGCGGACATCTGGTAGTCAGGAATGCTTCCATCTGTATAGCCTGTCACCAGAAATTGAATCTCTTCTGTTGTCAGTTCTCCGCCATCACGTTTTTTGGCGATCATATCGACCATACGCATTGTTAATCCCTCCGAATCCGTTACTTACATCTTGGCTACGATACCGTTTACCAGAGCCAGGAATTGCGATTTTACCTTTTCTGTCGTTTCCATTACTTCATCATGGGACAGAGGCTGTTCCAAAATACCTGCTGCCATGTTGCTAATGCACGAAATACCAAGCACCTTCACACCCATGTGTCGTGCGACGATTACCTCTGGTACAGTGGACATCCCTACAGCATCCCCACCCAACAGGCGAAGCATACGGATTTCCGCAGGAGTTTCGTAGGTAGGACCTAACAGGCCTGCGTATACACCTTCACGTAGCTGGATTCCTTGCTCGGAAGCAACTTCATGAGCCAGCTTGCGGAGCTGTTTGGAATAAGCCTCAGACATATCTGGGAAGCGCGCTCCCAATTGTTCATCATTTGCACCGATCAATGGATTGCGGAACGTCATGTTGATGTGATCGGAAATCAGCATGAGGTCGCCTGGATTGTAGCCTTCGTTAATTCCGCCAGCCGCATTGGTCACAATAATGGTTTCAACGCCGAGCAGCTTCATGACACGGATTGGGAAAACAACGGCATCCAGTCCATGTCCCTCATAAAAGTGGAAACGACCTTGCATCGCAACGACTTGCTTGCCTTGCAGCTTGCCAATCACGAGTTGTCCTTTGTGGCCGACAACGGTGGACACAGTAAACCCAGGAATTTCATGATAAGGGATGATCACTGGATTTTCGATTTCATCTGCCAAAACACCCAACCCTGATCCGAGTACGAGACCAATGGTTGGTTTTTCTGTTAGTTTCGGTTCGATATATGCTACTGTATCATGGAAATTTGCCAATTTAACTCTCTCCTTTTTTGTGTTTCTTCTATTATATAAATGTTTATTTTTGCTTAACCTTTATAAATGATTGAGGAAGCTTTTCCCAATCACCGGAGCAGTTACCTCAAAATTGTCAGCGATGGTCGCACCCAAGTCCGCAAATGTTTCACGGATACCCAAATGTTCTCCAGCTTGAATACCCTTGTGGTAGACAAGCAACGGCACGTATTCTCTGGTATGGTCACTGCCATGATGTACAGGATCGTTTCCATGGTCTGCCGTGATTACCAGCAAATCATTTTCTTGTAGCGCTTCCAAAAGCTCTGGAATACGAGCGTCGAACTCCATCAAAGCGTGACCATACCCTTCTGGATCGCGGCGATGACCGAACTTCGCATCGAAGTCCACGAGGTTGACAAAAGAAAGACCCTTAAACGATTGTTTCATCGTGCCCAGAATTTGATCTACACCGTCCATGTTATCTTTGGTACGAATAGATTGGGTAACTCCCTCTTCTGCGTAAATGTCGCTGATTTTGCCAATGGCAATAGAAGCAAGGCCAGCATCTTGCAGACGATTCATGACTGTCGGAGCAAATGGTTTCACCGAATAATCGTGACGATTTGCTGTACGGCTAAAATTACCTGGCTGTCCAACAAATGGGCGTGCAATGACACGAGTAACGGCAAACTCATCACGAAGCGTCAACTCACGAGCTACCTCGCAAATATGGTACAGCTCTTCAAGCGGAACAACCTCTTCGTGGGCTGCCACCTGGAATACACTGTCCGCAGATGTATAGACAATCACTGCACCCGTATTCATATGCTCTTCGCCAAGCTCGTCGAGAATGTCCGTTCCCGAAGCGACCTTGTTCCCGAGCACTTTGCGGCCAATACGTTGCTCAAATTCCGAGATCAACTCTTGTGGAAATCCGTCTGGATAGGTGTTAAACGGAGTAGACACATGCAGACCCATGATTTCCCAATGACCAGTCGTCGTATCTTTCCCCATGGAGATTTCCTGCATTTTCCCATAATGGGCCATAGGAGTTGCTACTGGCGCAACGTTTTGGAGTGGTGCTATATTTCCCAAACCTAATTTTTGCAGGTTGGGCAATGAAAACCCTGCAACTCTTTCCGCAATATGACCCAAGGTGTTCGCTCCTGCATCATTGAACTTAGGCGCATCAGGTTGTTCGCCAATCCCTACGCTGTCCATGACGATCAAAAAAACTCGTGAATACTGCATCTTAACGCCTCCTGTTTACCAGTCATTCGAATTCCAAAATCAAGTCGTCAGACGTCTGACCTGATTCAGAAAATTTTTCTCCGCCCGACAATCAGGCGGAGTCGATCGTTTTTTCATACTCATGCTCGCGGATGCGTCTTGGCATAGATGTCCTTAATCCGCGTTCTGGTCACATGTGTGTAAATCTGGGTGGTTGAAATATCAGCATGCCCAAGCATCTCCTGAACAGAGCGCAAATCGGCTCCATTTTCCAGTAAGTGAGTGGCAAAAGAGTGGCGAAGCGTATGGGGTGTAATCTCTGCACGGATGTTTGATTTTTGGGCATATCGTTTAATAATTTTCCAAAAACCTTGCCGTGTAATTTGTTTGCCCAAGTGATTCAAAAATAATGCAGTATCGCCAGTTCCTTTTACCAGCTTGGGACGCCCTGCCTGCAAATAGTGGCGAACCATTTGAATGGCTACCGAGCCTAACGGAATGATTCGCTCTTTTGATCCTTTTCCCAAGCATTTGACAAAGCCCATATCCAGATTCACATCAGCACTATCCAGATTGACTAACTCCGAGACACGAATGCCTGTCGCATATAAAAGCTCAAGCATCGCCTTGTCCCGCAGCCCGGCAGGATGATTGACAGGAGGACTTTCCAAAAGACGTTCCACTTCCTCAACAGAGAGCACTTTCGGCAAGCGTTTCTCGATCTTCGGTGTTTCTAGATGAATGGATGGATCTTTATCTATGTATTTATCCCGAATGAGAAACTGATAAAACGCTCGTATCGATGCCATATTGCGAGAAAGCGTTGCTGTAGCACGTCCTTTTTCCCGTAAAACAAGCAAGTAACCAATGATGTGCGTCCGAGTAGAATCCTCTATTCGAGAGACACCTTGCTCCTGTAAGTACGAGGTAAAGGCCACCATATCCCGTTGATAGGATTCCAGGGTATTTCTCGATAACCCTTTCTCCACAGTCAGGAAATGAATAAACTGATCAATCAGACTGTCCATGAAGCTGTCCCCTTCAGCTGATAAGTATCGTGTATTGCTTTCCACAAAGAAAAAGAAACTCCTGCTTCTCCAGATAAAAAACTCAAACTCGCATTACTCTCCTGTTAAAAAGAAGAGCTGTAGTCGTGCGACATAACCGTCAAAATCCTGTGCCTGAGAGGTATTGATGACTTTTACTACCTTCACCGCATTCCCATGTGGTTCTTGATAAGGGTTTGCCGGGAGAAATTTGTCCGCCAGCAAGGTAATGATGCCGTAGGAGAGCAAGGTGCAGGTAATGAAAAGAAGCAAGAAACGAAGACCCTCCATCAAGCGGCGATAAGAGACCTTCATCCGTGAGCCTCCTTACAGACTTTCTTTCATTTATATGCACTTGTCCCTCGCTCCATTCGAATCGATGCTCTCTTAGGATTCCACAGGAATAGGTCTGCCATTACAAAAGCTCCCAAGGAAAAAAAGAAAAACTTCTCCGTTCCCAGAGAAGTCGACTTTATTTGAAGTCCTCCACGTTCACTTTATCTACACAACGATTGCAGATCCCGTAGAAGGTCAATCGGTGGTCGGTAATATAAAAGTTGTAAACATTCTTGACTTTCTCTTCTGCTGTGACAAGCAGATCTTCAAAAATTTCATCCACCGTACCACAATTGAGGCAAATGAGGTGATGGTGGTGATAGGCAGCATTATCATCACGAAGATCGTAACGAGCTACGCCATCGCCAAAATTCATTTTATGAAGGATTTTCAGTTCGCTCAACAGCTCTAATGTCCTGTATACGGTAGCAAGCCCGATTTCCGGCGCTTTATCCTTCACCAACAAGTAAACATCTTCCGCGCTCAAGTGGTCTTCTTCATTCTCCAACAACACGCGAACAGTGGCTTCACGCTGTGGTGTCAGCTTGTAGTTCTGTGAATGCAACTGCTGCTTAATTTTCTCTAATTTTTCTTCCAACATTAATGCCCCTCCCCGCTCGCATGAAACCTGTTCCTATTATAGTAGAGGGGCATTGAATAAGTCAAATGCATAAGTTCTTACCTGAGAATTATTCTTAATTAAGCACAAGCTGCATCAGCCTAGGGGAAATGAAGGTTTCAAACAAGGCTGCAATCGTCAATACCGCCAGCATGCTAAGAACAAGAACGGTATAGCCCATAAAATGTGGCATGATGACATCCCTTTTGCTTAGCACTCTCGTTCGTATGAGTCGAAGAGAAAACGAAATTCCGCTGACACCTACAATAAAAAGGGCAGGGACGACCAATAAATTTTGCGGGAGAACACCCACCATAGCAAATGTTACGCCTTGCCATTGGAGTTGACTTACCAAAAACCCGACGGTGAAACCAACCACGACCCCTTTTAAAAAGAGCATCAACAAAATCATAGGCAACCCAATAATGGATAATCCTAGCACCCACATGATCGCTATAGTTTTGGCATAATGACCAAACGCCTGCTGAAAATGGGCACTGGTCTCCGGGATTCCATCACTGCCAAGACTGTTGAAAAAATATTGCAGAAAACCGTACAGCTCCTGCTTCTGTGACAATGGCAGTGAATTGACGAGGACGGCTCCGAAAATAATGCCCATCGTAAACAGGACGATCGTGAACCAGTAGAGTGACTGATGTTCTCTCGCATAGGATTGGATAGTTTGTCCGACTCGTGAACGCACGCTTCGTCGCCTCCCGCTTGGCTGATTACTGTACAGCTTATGCGGACGAGTTCTCCCCTATGACAACCTACATCGGGACGATCTTTCCGTAGGTACCGGCACCACCCTTTTGGACAGAAAGTTTTCCCTCTCGTGCTTGCACAATAAGCGAAGCGATTTTCTCTCCCACAACATGAGTGAGCTGTTCTTCGTTCACTCGATGCAATACGTTCATCTGTGTACCAAACGATTGATACAGCTTGTCCAACATTTTCGGACCGACTCCCGGAATGAATTCCAACGGGATTTGCTCGATATAAGGAGGACGGAATGCTGGATGCTGGCCTGCCTCTACATCCGCTAGCTGATCAATGCGCGCTGCAACCCCTCGCACAATTCGTTGGAAGCCGCATTCCGGACATTTGCCTGAGGCATCCGCCGCTAGTAAAGACTGGCAAGCTTTACACGCCGTCTGATGATACTTGCCAAGCTCAGGGTGTAGACCATAGTTCATACGAACCCCTCTGTCACCGATACGCTTAATTGCTTTCACCCACTCTGCGAAGGAACGCTCTTGCATATACATCGCTTGATATTCCCGGCCTATCTTCGCCAGAGAATGGGCATCTGAGTTTGTGAGAAAGGTTTTGTCATGCAGCTCGGATATGCGGTCCGCCATAATGGTATTCGCACTCAATCCTAGCTCGACCGCATAGATGAGCGAAGGATCGAGCACTTCTGCCATCGAATCCGTACAGCTCCCATACAACCCTTTATGCGGCGTAAAAACATGGGCCGGGATTAAGAGTCCCTGCAATTGATCGACGCAGGCTTGTAATTCCCTGAGTGATGTGTAGATACGCTGAGAACTCAATTGCACATTTTTGCAGCGTTCTGACAGCCACGCGGTAAATTGCTTCATTTCTTGCAGCTTCGGTAGATAAACGAGAAAATGAGCTGCACCACGCCCCGGCTCCTTGATTTCTACTTCGCAACCCAAGATAAGCAAGGTATCTTTGTAGGAAATTCCTCCATCCACCTGTTCAATGGCTGATCCCTTTTCCAACAGATTTACCAGCTCATCCTGAACCTCCGGCGAATGTGCATCAATAATCCCGATGACATCCATCCCTTTTTTCTCTGAGGCTTCCTCCAAAATTTTGGTGAGTGTCATTTGGCGTGAAGCCGTTATTTTCACAGGTTTACCCGTCCACGTACCACCGATGTGAATATGCATGTCGCAAAAATAGGAAGAAAGCATCGTACTACCCACGTTCGCGCAGCATTTTGTTTTCCCACGCGTATAATGCCACGACTGTCTTGGCATCACGGATTTCTCCACTTTGATGCAGGGCATGCGCTTCTTCCAGTGTTACTTCCAGCACATCAACGAACTCATCCTCGTCCGGTTTGCTTTCTCCTTTTTTCAAACCAGTGGCCACAAAAACATGTAAAATTTCATCCGCGAAGCCTGGCGATGTATAAAAAGAGCTGAGCGGTGTGTACTGACTCGCAACATAACCTGTCTCTTCTTCCAGCTCGCGCATTGCACATGCAAGTGGCTCTTCCCCTGGCTCCAGCTTTCCTGCTGGGATTTCCACGATTGTACGCTCCAAAGGCTTGCGGAACTGACGAACTACAACCATTTTGTTATCATCTGTTATCGGTAATACTGCAACCGCCCCTTGATGATTCACGATTTCTCGCTTGGCTGTGTTGCCATTGGGCAGAAGTACTTCATCTACCTTGACCTTAATAATTCTTCCGTCATAAATGGGTTGACTGGAAATGGTTTTTTCATACAAGTGATCATATTTATTCACTGTCGTCATCATCCTTTTTCATGAAGTCGTTCTAAATCGTCGATTCCCTCCATAAGTTGGGAGCATAGAGCTTGTCCACCCTATTGTATCGGAGGAGATCATGAATGAAAACATATGTTAGCGAAAAGCACTTGCGTATGGTCGGAAAAGCTTGGGAGATCAAGGCTGCACTTCGTTCCTGGTCAAGTAAAGACCTAACGCTTCAAGAGTACTTGATGAAGCGGGCGAATGCGGGGCGTCGTTAACGGTTTGGAAGATGTAGCCCAGACTGTTTTCTACCAAATCGGCAGCCATCCATGCCGTCTGAAAAGGGGCAGGGTCCTCTTGCCAATTTCGCCCCATCGTAGAAAAGGACAAGCCATACCCCTTTTCCAGTGAAGCCAGTTCTGACGGGTCTGGGACTTTTCCCTTTATGAAAATATGCTTTCCTGCAACTTCTATTGCTTTCATTTGCCGTGAAAGGACTTCATCTCTTTCATCCCTGAAAATCGGGATTGTAACCAGGGCAGGACAGAGAGCAAATCTGTTTAAAA